>JBGVTO010000087.1:0-17915 GCA_041862635.1 Phycisphaerae bacterium
GCCTTTTGCATTTTAATCTTTTTGCCCTGAAATGGGCTGAAATCATCGCGGAAATTCACACGATGTCCCTTTTCCAAATGAGCCAGAGCCGCTCCGTACGCAATTGCAAAATCAACCGTATCAGCACAATCGGCTGTAGCTCGCGATTCAGCCTCGGCCGCAAGCAAATCAACTCTATCGGCCTCGATGCCCAGCTTTTCGCTAAGCTGCTGATGCTCTACTGTTCCGGCAGAGTCGAAGACTTTAAGGCGATTTATCGGCTCGCCACCTCCAACCAGAGCAGTTGTTACAAGCACCTCTCTGGTCAGCAGTGCGCCTCTGTCCTTTGTCGGGCCGACAAGAAAAGTTCGAGCTGTGGACGCCTTCTGTGAGCCGGCACTGGTGGTCACGGGCGGTGCAATCAAATAACCGTTGCGGCCCGAAAGTATCCCAAACAACACCCTGGGCTGCTGGGATTCACCCGAGGATGCCTTGGCGGTAATAAATCTCGACAAACAATTAACATCCGGCTCTATCGTTACGGGGTCAAAATTATACTGCTGCAAAGAAAGAAGGACCTCTGATAATATCTTCCGCTTTGCAGTAAAAACGGTTAGTTCCGAGCCGCCCTTGCCGGCTAAAGCTATCTCGAAAGCTAACGCAACGTCGGTTATATCCGTCGCAAGGGCTTCTTCCGTGTCAAACCTCACGGTCGCACTGATTTGTTTCGGGTCAGTAAATTCGCTGTGCACGCCATGCTGCATAAACATTGCACAATCCAGAGCCACCGCGACCTCGGAAAATTCCAGTCTTCTCTCGGCACAACCCCGGGCAATAAGTCCTGCTAATACCTGCAGCTTTGCTTGCTCCTGCTCTTCAACAGAGACGCTAAAACAGCCCAGAACCTTTCCGTGCCTGCCTATCAGCGCCAGACAAACCACCGTCGCCGTATCCCTGCTTATGTAAATTCCCAAGTAGTTCTGAGATTCCACTACCGGCAAACTCCTAAATAGTTGTTAGCACTCAACCGTTGATTACGGCAATTCGTTTTACTTTTGCACCATCTTTAGTTATCGCTATCACGGATGATGCCTTTGCCACTCCGCTTACAGAAGTTACTTTTATCGTGAAAAACCTGCTGACAGTCATGATATAATTTTCGCACCTGCCTATCGAATCAGAATACCTGAACAGCTTTGTCTTCAAATCCTGTATATCGGCAAAAGGCTCTATGCGTCTTTGTTGAATAATTTCCTCGGCGATTTTGACTTCATCGCCCCCGAAAATAAAAGCCGCCTCCAATACATGCCGAGGGGCCGTATTTATATTAACCTTCATCGAACCCCACATTCCCATATATTTCAGAGCCGATTCTTTCCTGTCTGAACCAACTATAGTCGGTTCGGCAAGGGCTTCGGTATCAATCAGCGAACTGTGAAAAATCTCTGCAAAATGTGTGACCTGTTCAGAAATCTGCTCATCAACTTGTACAGTTTTGCGGGTTACCCGTGTTCGTGGGGTTGTACTGGCGCTGCTTTTGCTGCTGGTTTTGCTGGTGCTGCTTCTGCTGCTCGCTGTTGTTATCGGCGTTCTTATAGTTCTCATTATCGGTTTAAACTCAACCGCGAACATTTTTATTTGGCCTATTTCATTTAGCTCGGTCTTAAGTGCATCAATCTTTTCGGCGTCGAGTCCCGTCATTTCGCAGAAAGTGTCGAATCCTGCCTCAGCCTCGCGCTTTACTCTCCCGTCAGTCAGCAGTGCCCAGCCAAGAGGGTATTTTGCATTTTCGTCCTCAATCTCAATTCGAACTTTGGCAGAGCCGACCTCAAACTCAACCGGCTCGGTCACAAAAGGCCAGGGCGGACCATAAGGCCCGGGAATCGTCAGAGAACCATAGCTATCAAAACCGTCAAGCCCAAATTCATCGGAGCCGATATCACCAACATCGGTGACATCAATCATATCATTAAAGCTCTTGCCGCCCTTAGATGTTGTTAGCTGATTCTCGAGTCTCCACTGCTCCAAAATTTCCTGATACTCTGCCTCGCTAAGACAAAATAAGTCAGAAAAATCCGGCTCATTCGGTCGGCTAATCAATTCCGGGTCAATGTCCTCCAATGTCGCAAGAGCATACTTGACCGCCGAGTCACAACCATAGCGGGCGCTGCTGTAGTCTATGATATACTGGTCGCGGTGACGCTGGGCCGCTACACGAGTACTTAAAGTATACCCCAGCGTCGAGAGCACAACCAACAGCACCAGTGTTACCAGCAGCACAATGCCTGAGCGGTATCGAGAATTATTACGGTTTTTCAGACTTTTGTTCATCGTTTAACTTCTTTGGTTTTCTTCGGGGCATCTGTGGGTAATTTCCTGCCGCCGGAAAAGGGCACACTTGCTTCCTCTGTTAGTTCGTCTTCGTCAAGTTCTTTTTTCTCGATTGCGAATCTGATTTTTCTGGTCCTGTCGACAGCTATCGTTCGCGTGATTTTTTCTTCGTCCGGCACGTCCAGCGTTCCGTCCACCCTCTTAAAAGGCTCAGCAAAAGAAACAGCAACCTCAATACCGGGAGGCAGTGAGTCAGCCGCCCATTTATCCACAAAATTTTCGCCCCGTGGGACCCTTATCTGAAAAAAAGTAATGCCGGTGCAAATCGGCACAAAAAGCTCTCTCTCCCAGTCTTCTTTGTTCTTATCGAGCAGTTTATCTTCCATCTCGATCCCACTATGGCTTCGGTACAGAGCCAGGCCGCCAATGTCACTCTCATAATCGTAGCTGCTCTGCCAAATAATTTTTTTTAATGTCTGTTCATTATTCCTGCTGTCGGTGAGGGTTCTTGTAATAGTAAGCCTAGCGGTGCGGAAACCGTTTTTAATTTTATTTTCAACAGTGATTTTAGTACCTGAGTCTTCTGACATTATTCCGTCGAGGTCCTCGGCGATGCGCTGCAGGACCTCAGAAGGCAGCCGCAAGCTGTCAAGCTTGCGCGTGACCGCAGCAGCCGAACGTTCGGCGCGACCATAAATGATAAGAACAGCGACCAAAACCATCGCGCCTATCATCAGGGCCGTCAGCACCTCTGCCAACGAAAAACCCCATTGCTCTCTGGATGTGCCAAAAGCTTTTTTCATATTATCCTTAGCACCGACCAACCTGGTCAGAATCTAAACCCCTATCGCCGTCGATTCTTTAATAATTCCTCAACCTCGGAGACATCCATTCCTTCAAGCTCGCCGTATCTCAAGCCTGTCTGCGGGTCTATTTCATCCTGCCCGGCCTTTGTCCCACCGGGCTTACTCTGTTCGTCTATCAGCTTTATCAGCTCCGCTTCAGATTGCACCTGCAGCTCCTTGTCCTCCGGACTCGGATTGCCGCCACTTTGCATATAAATATCGAGATTCATCCTGATGAACAAGCCGTCCTTAGTCGTGAGCATACCATCTTCGAGCCACCTCTCAATGGTCTGGACATCAACACCGGCATACTCGGCGGCTTCTTCGATTGTTCCTATGAGCTGAGCGGCCAACTGCCCTTCTCCCTCGCGGGTCATAACCTCAAGCAGCTGCTCTTTTGTTAAGTCGGCCAGCCAGTGTGTTAGCTCAACCTTCTGCTCCTGCCCTTCTGTATCCCTATATTCAGCCGAGCATACACCCCTGGCCCACATTCGCGCCGTTATCGGCTCGTAAAAAGTTTCGACAATAGTTGTCCATGTAATCTCGGGATACTTGTCACTTTCGCCATACTCTACGCCCTCTTCGAGCGAAGTCGAAGAGAGCAGCTTTTCCATATTCTCGCGGGCAACTTCAAAGGCCTGTATCCGCAGGGCTGAATCCGCCGCTGAGGCCACACAGCGGTTTATCACTACCAATACGCTTGAACTGATAAGCGCAAGTACAGCCAAAGCAGTTAAAACCTCCACCAGACTAAAAGCTCGTTTGGCAGCTATTTTTTTAGAACGGTACTTCATCTTTGGTCTTTGGCCATAAAAGTTCGACATCACCTTGCTCTAACGCAATTATCCTATTGAGCCGGCTTACAACAATCGAATACGGCCGCTCCTTCTCATCGAGAAGGACGATTTTCCCGCCGTATGCCCAGCCTGAATGCCCCGCCCTGAACTTCGCTCTGTCCTCACTGGTAAAGTCCCCGTCATCGAACTGGACATAAACTACGCGGCAGTTAGCGCTAAAGCTGTCTTCGACAATAACCTCCTCTTCCAGAACCTGCGAGAGGTCAGGCGTAGTAATCTGCCGAAGCATATATCTCTGCTCTGGTATATCAATAATAACCTCATATCTTCTATCGCTCTCGGCTGCGGCGCCGGCGGCCATTTGCATTGTCGAGACAAGCTCCTGAACCTGAGCCCTGAACGTATTTTTTCTGAGCAATCCGAAAAGATGCATCTGGGTAAACAGGGCAAACATTGAAACCACCACAATCACCACCATCAGTTCTATCATTGTAAAACCGCACTTGCCTGAACGAGTGGATGAGTGGACGGGTGGATGAGTGGACGCGTTAGCGCATTTACTCATATTCGCATCAGTATGCATCTGTGCTGAGCAAGTCATCCTCAGTGCCCTCTTCACCATCGGGACCACAACTTCTGATTACAAATTGCTTGCCGCTCTCCGGATAAAGCTCATAAATAAATTCGTTTCCCCAGCCGTCCGGAGATATCTCCGTAGTTTCCAGATAACCGCCAGGCTCCCACGTTTCGACATCACTGGGCTGCTCAATAAGAGCCAGCAAACCTTCATCTTCGGTTGGAAATCGACCTGTATCCATCTTGAACTGATTAACCGCATTGTGAAGGGCCTTCAAGTTGGCCTTGGTAGTCGTAATACGGGCCTGGTCTATTTTAGTTGCTACCTTCGTAACTACTAAAGTCGCAAGCAAGCCAATGATAATCAGCATGGCCATAAGCTCGATCATCGTAAAACCGTTTCTGACGCGTTTTTTTCTTTCTTTCCTTGTCATTTTGACCTCCGAAAGATTTCGTTAAAATTTCCCTGCCGAGACTTCCAAAATCGGCAATATCGTCGCATAAGCGATAATACCTACTATTGTAGCCATAACAATTATAATAAGAGGCTCAACCGCAGCACCTAATCTTTCAATAACTATATCGGTCGATGCCTCGAGATTGTCGCTGATATTTTTCAGCATCTTTTCCAGTTCGCCGCTTTTTTCGCCGACCGCAACCATGTGGGCAATGGCAGGGTCGATAACCCCGCTGTCCCGCAACGGCGTTGCAATATCGGTACCCGCGAGAATCCTCTCGCGCGCCTGCTGAATGGCCTTCTTCATAAGTGTATTGCCCGTAACCTCAGCCACAACACGAAGAGATTCGGCCATCGCAAGACCTGAGCCGAGAAGTGTCGAGAGCGTAGAAGCAAAACGCGCGACAACTCGCTGTTTTATAAGAGGACCGAACAGCGGCAAAGATAATAGAAATTTGTCACGCAAATAAGCTCCCCTATTGGTTTTCAGAAAACGTTTAAGACTCCAGATAATCCCAACAATTGCAGCAATAACCACCAGCAGCCACCAGCTGGTCAATACATAACCCACATCCATCAATCGCCTGGTAATCCAGGGTAATTCCTGCCCCGACCTTGCAATCTGTTCACCTATCTTGGGGATGACAGTTGTCGTCAGAACCAAAATCGCTGCGATGCAAAACATAATCAGAACAATCGGATATATCATCGCCGTCATTACTTTAGACTCGACTCGCTGGCGTTTTTCCATAAAGCCGGAAATCGTCGCAAGGCTCAATCCTAATGAGCCGGTAACCTCGCCTACACGAACCATACTTACATATATGACATCAAAATAATCGCTGTAATCTTTCAGGGCATCCGTAAATGACTCACCCGTAACAACACGGTCGCGAATATCAATAATGGCGTTTCGAAACCGCAAATCAGACACCTGCAGCGTGAGCACCGAAAGCGCCTCGGTCAGCTTAATACCTGAATTAAGCAGCGTGGCCATTTGCTTCGTAAAATCGATTATCTGGGTCTTGCTGCGCTTACCAAAGATTGAAAACAATGCAGCTTTACTTTCGGCTCTGGAGCGGATCGGGGTGATTGACGATGGATGAATACTGCGCACCCTGAGCTGTTTTCGTGCCGAATAGGGGCTTTCAGCGGTAATTGAGCCTTTGACTTTTTTTCCGCTTGCTGCTATCGCTGTATAATGGTATCTGGGCATAACTGAAACTGTAAATTAAAAACCACGCACCAACAAAAGATGAAATCCGAAATTCGAAATCCGAAGCACGAAACAATGTCAAAATTCGAATGTCCAAATGACCAAAACGTTTTGAACTTTGAATTTTTGTCATTTGAACTTGTTTAGAATTTAGATATTCGGATTTCGGATTTTTGTTTTATACTTTACATTACGTCGGCCTGCGTTACTCTCAAAACTTCGGAGATAGTAGTTATCCCGGCCAGCACCTTCCTGGCTCCGTCCATCCGCAGGGTCTGCAGGCCCGCGTCAAGGGCAAACTTCTTTATTGTACCGGCACTTTCTCTTTTGTATATCAGGTTCCGGATTTCTTCGTTAATTAACATCATTTCATAGGTACCGGTTCGGCCGCGATAACCGGTCTGAAAACATTTATCACAGCCTTTGCCGACGAAGAATTGAGCGCCGTTTGTAACCGCCTCAGCTCCGAGGCCAAGCTCTCTTAATTCATGGAGCGAAGGTTCGGCAACCTTTCTGCAATCCGGGCAGACCTTTCTCACCAGCCGCTGAGCTATTATCGCAATCAGCGAGGAGCTTACCAAATACGGCTCGACTCCTAAATCCAAAAGCCGGCTCACCGCGCCCGCCGAGTCGTTTGTGTGCAGCGTGCTGAAAACCAAATGACCCGTAAGCGAAGATTGTATTGCCATACGGGCTGTCTCAATGTCACGAACTTCCCCGACCATTATAACATCGGGGTCCTGACGCAGCACGTGCCGAAGGGACGTAGCAAAAGTCATCCCTTTCTTACTGGCAACCTGAATTTGACTGATTCCTTCAAGCTGGTACTCAATCGGGTCTTCAATTGTTATAACATTTTTCTCTGCCGAGTTAATCCTGTTAAGGCAGGCGTAAAGGGTCGTGCTTTTTCCGCTGCCCGTCGGCCCGGTTACAAAAATCACCCCGTGAGAGCGAATGAGCAGAGAATCGAATTTTTTCAAATCATCCTTCCACAGGCCCAGCTCGTCTAATCCGAACAGGCCTGTGCTTTTGTCGAGCAATCGCAGGACACTGCGTTCGCCATAGCTGGTTGGCACGGTGCTGATACGCAAATCGACTTCCCGCTGGCCCAGGCGAACACTGCATCTGCCGTCCTGTGGAAGCCGACGCTCGGCAATGTCCATACCTGCCATAACTTTGATACGAGAGATAATCAGCGGTAGGACATTTCTGTTCAAACTCAGAGTGTCATATAAAATACCGTCAATACGATAACGAATCTGAATTTTTGTCTCGTAAGGATGAACGTGAATATCGCTGGCCCTTAATTGCAAAGCTCTAAAGAGAATATCGTTGACCAGTCTGATAACCGGAGGCCGATTCACCACATCAAGAAGGTCATCCGAGCTTGCAACCTCATCCACGAGCTGGTCGAGATTTTGCGAATCAAGCTCTTCGGCCACTTCTTCGATGACCGTCGTCCTCTGCTCGTAGGCAATATCTATTACCGACGTAATGGCAGCGCGGGTGGATATTGCCGCCCTGACCGGCAGGCCCATCATCTTAGAGACGTTATCCAGGGCATTCGCATCCAATGGTTTGGACAAAACCACGGTAAGCTCACCATTATCGGCTTCGGGCTTTATCCCTATAAGAAAATGGTGCTGAGCATAAGTGGCCGGAACAGCCTCTACGAATTCGGGGGGCACGGCCTTTGCCGATATTTCCGAGATAAATTCCCAACCGAGCGCTTCTGCAAACAGCTTCAATACCACATCTTCTGTGAAGTATGGGCAGTTAAGCAGAGCTTCGTCAAGCCGACCCTGGCCGCTGTTTTCTTCCAGAAATTTGGCCAATTGCTCGGCGTCAACCAGACCGGTTCGCTTGGCAGTTTGTATTAGTAGCTCTTTCATTATTATTGTGCTTCAAGTACTTTAAACGGTTTCATTGCTTTTGGCTTTATACCAGGCCAATCATGATACTCTTGAAATTCTATTTCATATTCTTCAAACGCTTTTCTGTTTCTATCGGATATACGTTTCAAATCAGATTGAACATAATCCGCCTTATCAGGCCTTATAATCTCGGCCTTGACGAGCACATACATATGTCTTTGTAGGTCGCTGTTGCTCGTGCTCCTGAATAATCCGCCCACCAGAGGGATGTCGCCCAGTATGGGGACTTTAGTTCCGCCCTTACTCTGGTTAAGTTTCAGCAGACCGCCTAAAATTATAGTGCTGCCGTCGGGGACAGTAACAGTTGTATCGATGTCGTTGCTTGTAGTATCCGGCGGCCTTTCTCCGGTGATGGTTCCAAAATCTGACCTGGTCAAATTAATATCAAGGCGAAGCAAGTCGCCCCGGCTGATATGAGGTACAATTTCAAGAGTTATGCCCGCATCGTATCCCTGATAATCTACACCCGTTTGCACGACACCCATTGAACCCTCAACAACAGCGCCGGTTGTTTTGGTAACATAAGTAGTATCTGTTGCGCGGATAATTCCGGGTTCATTGTCATTGACAAGGATTTTCGGTTTTGCCAGGACCCTGCCGTAATCCTTCTGCTCCATAGCCGTCAATAGAGCGTTAATATGCTTGTCGCCATAAAATCCGGTCCCGGAACCGCTCCTAGACTGAAAATCGATAAAGCGGTCTCTGCCGCTGCTTAAAAGCGAAGAAACTAAGTTAGAGGCTCCCGGCTCAATGCCCGGCAAAATCGCACTGGTCAGACCGGACGTGGCGACTAAATCCGGAAAGCTCTGAATCAAATTAAGATCATAATCAAAGGCGTCCGTCTTCGATATCTGGACCAGCGTAACATCTATAAGGACCTGCGGCCTTCTCTGGTCTAATCTTTCTATCAGGTCACCTATCCACAACTGGTTCTTTTTGCTCGCATAGACAATCAGTGAAAAAGTGTTCGGGTCAGGAACTATAGTAATTTGATCTTCCTGCTTCTTTATGACCTGTTCAATCTTGCCTTCTTTGTCCAGAACGGTCTCTTGAACAAGCGGCTCCAGAATCGTCGCCAGATGTTCCGGTGACTGATTTTCGAGCGGGTAAATCTTATAAGGTATCTCCTCTTCCTGCATTTCGCTGTCCACATACTCTAAAATCTGCGATATCTGGACATGCTGCTCAGCAGTTGCGTTAACCAAAAGCGAATTTGTCGGCTCAACTACCACTACCTGAGGCTCACCCACAAGTGGCTCGGTTCCCTCACCGGTCGTTTGTCTCCTTGTTGTTGGGGTCATCGTTGTTGTTGGGGTTCTGGTCGTTGGAGTCGTCGGCTGAGGACCGCCCGTAATTCTCGAAGAATAAGGATAACTTGTCGTCTGGCTGGGGGAAATTATGCCAAGCTCCTCCAGTTTCTTCTTTGCCTCTTCGGCATCAACATGCACGATTTTGTATAATTTCAGGGTCCGCAGGTCCTGCTGTGCCACATCAAGCGTATCTATTAACTCCTCGACAGCATCTAATTGCTCATCAAGGCCTATCATCAAAACGCGGTTTGTTCTTTCGTCGGCATCCAGATATACGGTGGGTTTGGCCGGCTCAGCCGCTGTCACTGAGGGTGTGGTCGCCCTTCGCGCGCGGGCTTGTGCTTCCTGGCGAAGGCGGAGCTGATATTGGGCCGTGGTTTCGCCCGGCTTGCGGGCACTTGTAGTTGTAGGTGCTGGCGCCTCTGCGGCAATAGTAATGGATATAGTCCCCAATTGCTCTGCAAGCGTCTGGATTTTTGGGGTAAGCGTCTGTGCCATCGTGTACTGTAACTGCCTGAACCTGAACCTTTTCGGTTTTCCGGGCTTGTCAACCAACTCCAGAAGTGCCTCTATACGCGGCATACGGTAGGCGAACGCAGTAACAATAAGTGTTTGGGTTTCAGGTATCGGTCTGACTTCGGTGACGAGTCTCATCCCATCCAGAAGATTCTTTGCGTTGGTTGTATCTATATGCTGCAGGTTAAAGACACGAATTATAACTGCATCCCCAATCTCGATATCCTTCGCGTCAGGGGACAAATCAGGGTCAATATTTTGCGCTTCTGCTGCGGGAACTATACTTACCAGATCGCCCCTGCGAGTCATCGCAAAACCATGGAACTGCATCACCTGTTCAAGCAGAGGATACAGCTCCTTTAACTTGATAGGTCCTCGAAGCCTGCCATGACGCCTGAGTGTAATATCGCCTTTGACCTTTGTCGGATCGTACAGGTAGTTCAGTTGTAAATGCTCACCTACAAAGCCCAAAAATTCCGTTATGTCAAGCGTTTCGGGCAAAGCCAGTTGAAGAACATCTTCCCCATTAATAATCGACTTCGTTTCATACGGCTGGATAACAGCAGACGGTTCAGGTATCTTTGGTTCCAGTACCTTTTGCTCCAGCACCTTTTGCTCTTGCTCCAGTACCGCTGCAACGCTGTTTGGCTGGGTTCTTACTTCTTCTTTTGCTGCAAAACGGAGTCCCAGCACATCCGGCCTGTTTAATTCAGGAGCTTTCAACTTACTTAGGGCATCCGGCCCGCTCTGTGTTATCCGCTCACCCGAATTCGACAACTGCCTGACAGCAGAAATAATTTTGTCCACTGAGCTCACTGGTGCAACAACGACCAAAGCATCATTATGGACATCTATAATTGCCCTGCCTTTGGCATTAACGGCCGGTGGGTTAAAAAAGCTCCCGATGGATATATTACCGACTTTTGCCGCCACCAGCTCGTTGGATGGAAGATTCTTAGCCACTGAGGCGCCGAATACCGTCCTCACGGCAAATTGCCCCCGCCCATCAACAAGATTCAAAATAGTCATTACCTTGATCAACTCGTCCGGCTTGGCCGTCACCAAAAGCGCAGCAGAACCGGGAAACGGCGAAACCGTCGTCCCTATCCCGGCCTCGGTAAGATACTTCTTGCCTTGCTCAACAGATATGTACTTCAAAGGAAAAATCTTGTATTCCACCCCCTCAGAATCACCCTGCTGAGCAGCTAAAAGATTAGTGCTGAATAACAACAAAGCTAATGATACAACAAAAAATCTGCCAACCCGCCGCGGCCCGCTTGGCGGAGCCAGGTCGCGACAGGTACCCTCGCAAGAAATTCGCTGTTTCGCCATTATTAATCACCCCTTAATCCGATAAATTAAAAAATATCCAAAATGGCTTTCACGCTTACCGGACGTACCGGCTCAAAACCACTAACATAAGCCCTTTTTTAGCCCAGAACCAATTTTTCACAAAAAATTGGTGCTGGACGAGTATCAAGTATTTAATCAGACACAGAAAAAGGCTAAAAGTTCCCCCATTTTCAGGTAAAAAATCGCCAATCAACACCCCCAAAATGGCGAGCATCTTGACCATCAATGCCACCCTGATACCCTGAGAACTTGACATTTCCCCTCTCACTCATCATTCATTTAGCTCAGGCCTGCTCCCAAGGTTTCTATTTTCCAATAAGTCTGCCCCCCGAAACGGCAACCTTGCAAAATACCCCCCAAAACAAGTGCGGTACTATGCGCTCCCCTGTGCGGTGAACTTGCTTCTAATTATCTCTGTTTTCTTCCGGACCGGTGCTTTCCGGCCCCTCCAACACCTTTTTTAACTCTTTACCTAAAATACTCAACCTTTCCGCCTCTTCAGTACTTAAACGCGAAGATTTGAATTCGGAAATAACTTTTTCCATCATCTCGGCCTTTTCCTTAGCACTGGGTCCTGAACCAGCCTTATCCGACTTAAAACTTCTCTGTATTTGCCTTAGCCTTTCAACGAGTTCCTGAAACTCTGCTTCTTCAGCACTTCCACGCGGCCGTGGAGCTTTGCTTATCGCCCCTGCAATGCTCGTACCAGCTTTCCTTGAAGCCGGTAATATAGCTTTGGAGCCGGCTTCACTTCGTGCTCGGCTGGAAACACTTGTTTGGCTGGAAACATCTGTTCGACCGGAAGCACCTGTTTGGCTGGATGCAGCAGAGTCTCCTTCAAGAAGGCTCAACTCCGGCTTCTGCTCGGCTTGTTGCTCGAAAGTGCCTTTGCCGTCTTTAAAAACAACAATACCGTCCTTCACCTGCTCAATAAGAAAATGGCCGACCTCACTGGACTGCCTGAACCAGCGCAATCCTTTGCCCGGCTCGTCAATCAGCGCCATCGACAGCTCCGGGCGGTCCTTGTAATAACTCGTGCCAATAACCTTAAATTTCGGCGGAGCAGCCGGTCCACGCGTAATACCGGCAGTACGACCTGTCGCAGTCCTTGGCGTTTTCGCCGGTGGTGGATTCAAATACAATGCAAAGGCCCCGGCTTGCTGTACAAGTGGCGATACCTCGTCCTGGCCTGTCTTTGCTTTATTACCCATAGTTTTGTTGAACTTCTCTATCACACCGGGCGAATTTAGGGATTCCTCGAGCTGTTCATCGCTGTGTACACCAAAAACCACAGGAAAAACAAAAAATACCAGGAAAATTACCGCCGAAACAGCCGCCGCAATACTTGTTACTCGCAATGTCTTTATCATATCGGTCTCTAAAGTGCACAAATCGTTCGTATTTTGCTCTTACGCCCTTTTTTATTTGACAGGAGCCCGGGGCTTTGGTTCCCTCCAATGAACGATTTTTTTCTGAAAAGAGCTCTCATTTCCTGCGTAGTCGCCGCTGTGCTCAGGCGTATGGCAATCAATGCAGGCCGACTTCGGCTCAGTTAGCTCGGTTTGCCCCGCTGTCATAATATGTTCCGAGCCCGGCCCATGACAGTTTTCGCAGCCGACATTCTTCAAATGTCCGGTTGTCTGCTCCGAAACAAATCCGCTTTCATATTCCATACCAACAACATGACAGATAACACACTCAGGGTCGAATTGTGAGCCGACCCGCTCGAGCGTCGCATAAGCATGGGCGTGGATATTACTGCTCCACTTTTCAAATTCGTATTCATGACAAACCTTACAGGATTCCGAACCGATGTATTCCAAACCATCCGGAAGAGTAAAACGCGGATGTTTCTCCAAAAGATTCCTCTCCCTGACAAGCTGTTGATAATCTTTGTACAACTGAACAAGAGAGGCTTCCTGCTCCAAATCCTCTTCGACCGGTACAGCGAAAAAACTCAATATCGGCTTATCTTTGCCCCCGGCCGCTTCTTTTATTTGCAATCCACTTATATATCTGCCGAAGCGGCCCACCGAGAAAACCAAAGGCCTTTTATTCGCCTCGCCAACTACCATTGGCTCATCAGATTCGGAAGGACAAACAATACAATCTACGAGAGGTATTCTCTTGGCAATAGAATCAATAATGGCATCATCACAACGGTTCAGGATAAGGATATTGAGATTAGACTCGCTGTTAACCTCTGCAGAATTAACATCAGAGCCTGAGCCGAAAAGCTGGCCAATTTGCTCTACGGACGTTGATTTTACGTCAAAAGCCGCAATAGTTATGACTACCCTCTTGGCTTTGAATGACAGGCTTTTTGCAAATTTCGCAGGAATATTCATATCAGATGAGCCGTGAGGGCTTATGATATTAAAACCCGGGCCGGTACCATCTAAAAGTCCAACATTTTTGCCTATTTCGATGTCTTCTTCGCTCAGACTGACTAAATCATAATCGAGCAGTTTCAGAGCCTGGAGTATTACATTGAATTTAATCAGGTCCTGCTCGCTGTCGCTTTTCACAAGCGAGCCCGTATCAACAACCAATCTTTTGTCCCTGGGCACACGGTCGAACACTGCCGCTCGCCTGTCAAGCCCTCCGAGCTGTCCGCCCGAACAGCCACAGGGCTTCAGCTCTCCAAGCACGTTACCGGTAAAAAAGACTGTCCCGATTTTATCGGGATCGGCTTTATGAGGTGATTTCCCCGCAGGTTCGGGCGAGACCTCTAATACACACGAGGCGCATAACGTCAACCCCGTTAGAAATAACACACCAATGACCATTTTCTTTGCTTGCGCAAAGATTTCTAACGGGGTCAATACACAAATGCAGCTCACTAATCGCATGATATACAGGTTAGTTTTCAATCCACCCCCAAAAGCATCAGGATAAGTTAATTGGTGAGCGGTTGATTGGCCACTCACCACTCACTACTCACCAGTTATTTCCTCGCATATAACCCGCGACAGACAATCTCCAGCTCATCCCCGTCTTTTATCTTTACAACAAACGTATCCGAGAATCTCGTGTTATCCTCGGCAGGCGGTGGTGTTATTTCCAGCTCAAGCTGATAACCGTTGCGAATTTTCTCGCTGCTCAGAACTTTAACCGTGTTATGTTTCGATGTAGCCGATTCAATCTCAAAATTACCACCATAATTGTTAAGCACCCAGACTTTCCTTACTATCGGCTTTTGCGCTTCGGCATTAAATGAGATAATCAACGGCGGGTTAATTGTATATTTTGGCAGTACGTCAAAGAGAATTTCGACCGTTTTCTCCTCCAGATGAGTCAGGCCAACATTGATATGTCCTTTCAGATTTGTTTTCAGTTTCTCCATATCGACCTTCGGTTCAAGAATAAATTTTGTCGCTTCCACCGAACTATCCACATCAGCAGTTATACAATTGGCGGTCGATTGGAACCCGGTTATCGCAAACGGCTGATTATCAAGACTGCTAAGTACAATCTTCGGACAACCGGCATTGTCCTCCCCAAGGAAGAGCTTCAATCTCTTTGGTGCACAAGTGATTTTAGACACAATTTCGGCTTTAAGGGTCAGAGCAATCTTGGCTTTTGTCTTATCGTTACTCTTGACGTACAAAATTTTCCTGTCTAAGCCGGCGCGGCTCGCTTGATATTCTGCTTTCAAGACCCCACTTTCGCCCGGTGCATATTCGGTCTTGTCTAACTTTGTAACGACGCCGCAGCACTTCTCAACTTCTTCGATTTTCAACAGGCCCTCCCCGGTGTTCGTAAACTTAAACTCAGCGATTTTCTTCTCCGCCCCCAGACCGATTTTGCCAAAATCGTAAACTATGTTTTCAAACATAATTCTCGGCGCGGCTTTATCGAGAATGGCGGGCGCAGCTTCAGCTTTCTCCGGCGAAACAACCACCGCCGGCTCAGGTGCAGTCGTGGGCTTTTCGATCTGTGCAGCCTGCTCCTGACAGCCATACTGAAAAAGTAACACACTACCGACAACAAGAGCTAATATTATATGGTTTCGTTTCATATCCCCCATCTCCAAATCAGATGATAAAGTAACTTTCCGGTCAATTTACATTGTATATTGTATCAAAAATAACATCCTAAATCAAGTAAATTCTGACCCGATTGCAGGTTGAATTTCAGCAATGAGACTCTCAGGTCCTGTTTCTTTTTCTCCGTTTTCCGCAGCAGAGCTGCTCGTGCTGCGTATCAAGCCACCTCGCAGAGCAGCAGTAGGGCCGCCAAGGATGAAATTTCTCGTCCTTTCGCCTATTTGCCACCGATTTTAACTGCTGGCGTTCTGCTTTACAGCCGATATTTTAACTATTATTATAGCAGTTATTATATAGGAAGTAAAGTATGGATATTCAAGGCCCCGAAATTTCAGTAGTTGTGCCATTGTTAAATGAGCAGGATAATATCGGCCCTCTTTATGAGCAAATCATACAAACATTAACGGACGTATATGAATACGAAATAATCTTCGTCGATGACGGCAGCAGTGACAACAGCTTCGATATATTAGCTAAGCTGCAAAAGACCGACGCCGGAATCAGGGTCATTTGCTTTCGCAAGAACTTCGGCCAAACTGCGGCTCTTAGCGCCGGCTTTGCCCATGCACGAGGCAAAGTCATCGTTGCAATTGACGCCGACCTGCAAAACGACCCGGCGGACATACCTAAAATGATTGCCAGGCTAAACGAAGGATTTGACGTGGTAAGCGGCTGGAGAAAAAAAAGACACGATAACGCTATCACCAGATTGCTTCCTTCCAAAATCGCCAATTGGTTGATTTCCAGGATTACAGGCGTAAAGCTCCACGACTACGGCTGCACACTGAAAGTGTACCGAAGGGAGGTCATCGAGGAAACAAAACTATACGGCGAAATGCACCGCTTTATCCCCGCCCTGGCAAGCTGGAGCGGGGCGAGAATCGCTGAAATGCCGGTCAACCACAGACCCAGAACAACCGGCAAAACCAAATACGGCCTGGGACGAACATTAAAAGTAGTATTGGACCTTATCACCGTCAAGTTCCTCGGGTCATTTTCCACAAAACCAATCTATATCTTCGGCGGCCTGGGTTTGCTTGGCGCGTTCGGTGCAATCCTCTTCGGCCTGATAGTGCTCTATCAGAAACTATTTTTCGGAACCGATATGAGTGGTAATCCTCTGCTGATTCTAACGGCTGTTTGCATCCTTGCCACCATTCAATTTATTCTGATGGGCCTGCTCGCTGAGCTTCTTGTTCGCACGTATCACGAATCCCAAAACCGGCCGACCTACGTCATCAAAGAGATTCTCGAGTCGTCCGCTAAAAAGGAAGACCAGAAATGAGCAAGCCCGTCCAAAAACACAAACGCTCGAGAAAACGAATAGAACCACATAAACACAAAGTAAGCGCACCTGCCCGTCGGGGCGGAGCCTGGCCGAGCACGGCCAAACTACAGCACCTCAAACCATTCGTACCTTTCATCATAATAGCAATTCTGGCGGCAATCCCGTTTTGCATGGGCAAGTATTTCGAGTTCAACTCGCCCGACCCCTTCGACAGCGGAGGATACGTTTACTCGGCCAAACACATACTTGACGGCGCCAAAATCGGCGTAGAGGAAAAGCCCAGCGCGCAGATAGGAACGTTGTTGATAAATATGTTAGGCGTCCGGGTGTTCGGCTTTAATGAAACCGGACCAAAACTGTTACAGATGATTCTTCAGGCGGCAGCGTTGGTAATGATGTTTATCGCAATGCGAAAGCTCTTTGGAATCCTGCCTGCCGCCGTGGGTGTAATTATCGCCTCGACATATCTTTCAGCCCCGCTTATCGCAAAATTCGGCAATGTAAAAGAACAGCATATGATTGCCTTTATGGTCCTGGGGATAAGCTGTCTGGTTTTGTATCAGCTCGGCGGCAAATGGTGGCTTGCGTGCCTGGCAGGGGCTTTTGTCGCATGGGCGCCGCTGTTCAAAGAAACCGGCTTCTCCGTAATTGGTGCGGTCAGTTTGTTTGTGGTTGCCCAGCCGTTGATCAAGCACAGAAGCTGGAGAAAAACAGGCACCGATATCCTGTTACTCTTGGCAGGGGCGTTTATCAGCATCAACCCGATATGTATTTGGCTGGCAGCCGAAAAGGCCCCGATGAACTATTTCCCGTATTCATCTCTCTGGAGGCCCATCGTCACATCGCTTCAGGGTTCTCAGGACAACAGCGAACAGGAAACAGCAGAACCCAACACCCTTGACAGTACTCTTCAGACCCTCCCTGTAAAGCAGGGGCTTTTAATGAAATTTATGCCCGCTTACGTCCGTGACAGCTGGCAGATACTAAAGCCCGAACAAATCAAACAGGCAAAACTCAGAGTGTTCCGCTGGTATCGGGCGTTAATACTGCCTATTGCTCTGGCGATCGGGTCAATTATTATCAGAATCTTCAGGATAATCTCTGTCAGACTGAATAAATCAAAAAGCGTCATAAAAACTCCCTATGACCGGTTTGTCTTGCTCTTTGCCGCCTGGTGGTTTCTGGATATGGCGTTCGTCTGGATAAGCCCGCGTTCGTACGTGCAATATTATCTGCCGTTAAATGCTTCGGCTGCAATGTTGGG
>JBGVTO010000088.1:0-6477 GCA_041862635.1 Phycisphaerae bacterium
GGGGCTGGAAACGTGGAAAGGTTGAGATATTGTGACACTCGCAGACGAAAGGGCGAGTAAACGGTGAAAACAAAATTCGACCTAAACCAACGCGCCAGTCCTCGACCCTACTACGGGTGAAAAGAAAAGGATCAAAAATAAAGTTCTTTTTGGGGATATTAAAATTCCAAATAACGCTTTAGCGGTTCAGTCCAATAGAGCATTTGTGTCGGCTTTGCGACACAAAAACTCGTAATTGGTTAAGTAGACGGTGAGAATGAAATGTGTTAATCATATAATTCTTTGAGGGGTATTGATAGTTGGTAGTGTTCATTTGCTATTATTAAAACTCAGGGCCTATACCGAATTATTCAGAATAGGCCCCATAAGAATTTGGTGCATAACTTGACTCAACAGCCAAATCCCAGTTTACGGTGCTGGTGGATATAAACGAATATCGTCAAAGTACATCATGCCCGAACCGCCGGCTACCGGACTGTTCTTGTTACCAAGACCAAGGGAAATCGTATCGACATCAGCAAGGTTCACACCCTGGTCAGCAAACGCCTGCAGGTCAATATTCCACTGAGTCCATCTTGCTATCCTGGCCGCATCAGGATTATCATTATTTACAACCGCAGTGCCGTTGAGAGCAACATACATCTGCTCAGCGTCATTATTCGAACTACCGCGGAACCAAATCGTCAGTGTGTTGACGCCTTTGACTGTCCAGTCACGATTAGTAGTCATTGTTAAAGTCGCCTCAGATATCCCAACAGCGTTATCATAAGATAAAGGCATCGACTGATTACCACTGTGAACAATCGATTGCTCGGCAAAGGGAGGATTCTCATAACCAACGAGAGAGCCGTTTGACGCATCGTCGAATCCGTCTATCCAGGCGTTAAATATCCTATTACTATCCGGATCAGCGGGATCAAGGTCATTGTAGGCCTCAAAATCGTCCACGATAAGGAAATTAGCCGTCGTAAAGCTCCAGAGAGGACCTGTCCACGGGCTGTTAGCGTTTGCGTTATTTGCCTCATCGATACGCCAGTAGTAGGTCGTATTCCACTCGAGTTGTCCGGGTTCGAAGCTCTCTGAACCGAGGCTCCCGGTACCTTTACTCTCCAGAGCAGCTGGATCGGCGCCGAAAAAGATCTCATGTGTATCGGCAAAAATTCCCGGCACCCATGTTACGAGAGGCGTCTGTGTAACATCGACAGCGCCTTTAGCGGGATTTGGATTACTGACTGCGCCGGTAGTTATAAAGCTCCAGACATTGCCTTTGTGCGTTTCGACGACATCAAACTCATCGACACGCCAGTAATAAGTCTTAGCTAATTCAAGTGGACCTGGTCTATAGGTTGTAGTTCCCTGAGGTGAACCTCCAGTTGCATTACTTACATCGTCGAAGTTGTCGCCGAAATATACAGTGTGCAATTTAGCACCGAATCCCGGTGTCCAGCTAAGCTGTGTATCCAGAGCGACAGACTCGGCGCTATCAGCCGGAACAGGAAAGTATGCTGTCTTGGGAGGAATACTAAAGCTCCAGACCTCACCTTTCCAGGGGCTATTCGGTTCGGCTTCATTTACCTCATCGATTCGCCAGTAGTAGGTTGTGCCTGGAACAAGACCATCCGGAAAAGGAAAACCGGGGAAACCGACAACGATAAACGTTCCTACCTGGTTGCCAACGAATGTTCCTTCGGCACCTTCGTTCACAGTATCAAAACTATCACCGATATATATATCGTGCGAGACAGCAAAGTCACCCGGCCGCCAGCTGAGGTTCACCCATGTTTCCGGATAGAGAGCTCCGTTGGGCGGGTTCGGGCCCGAAGCGTATGGAAAGCTTTCGATGTTCTCCATAACAGCTACAATCTCTTCATGTGTCAGAGCCCGGTTGTAAATCCGGGTATCGTCGACAAGGCCGCCGAGTTCAAGGACCATCGGATCAACATCTCTTCCTCCGCCTATAAGTACACGGCCGGTGCCTTCTCCTATGCCAATCTTGCCCGTTGCTTCCCCCCTGACAATCTCTTCACCATCAAGATAAATCACCTTCTCGGCTCCGTCGTACACCGAGGCAGTATGATGCCATTCGGCATCGAACAGTGCCGTAGCCGAATTATTCGGGGCCGCCATCCATTCAGGCGAAGTGCTATTAGTCTTGAAGCCCATCCTCTCTGATGGCCCGTGATAATACATGGCGAATGTATCATAGGGATCAACATTACCAAATTGCTCTCCATACCCCCTTATGATGATGCCACTCCATTCAGGTCCATCGGGATTGTTGACCTTTACCCATGCGGCGAGAGTAATCACGTCCCGGCAGACGGAATTGAATGCCGTCCCTTGACCGCAATCCACATAATCATCATCGCCGTCAAGCTCAACGGCACCAATTACCCAGCCTTCCGCCCACTTTGCATCACCCATTAGTGTCCCATCGTTGACGCCGGCACTGTCCTTGGCCGTGGTTCCGCTTCCATCGTCCATTTTCCAGTGCGATACAAGATCTGATTTGATATCTGCTTGCGTGCCATCAACATACAGACTCAACAGTAAAACAAGGGAAACAAGACAAGTTACTTTTCTAAACATAACATACCTCCTTCACAAGGCTTGTTAGATTTATATTTTCAGCACCTTAGCCAGTGCCATTTATACCAAATCAAACTGCTGACGTCAAGGGCAATTATTTCTTTCCCCACAATAGCCCATTTGTTACCATGAACTGATCAGACGAATATTATTGAACAGATAAGATGGAGTTGAGTTTTGAGTGAAGATGACTGGTTAAATTTATCCCACGTTGATTTGATAAAAACATCCAAAACACAACGGATTAGTTTTATTATTGTTTTCTTAATTTTTTGGAGTATCTCATTTTTTCTGTGGTTTCAAGTTGAAGTAGACAAGTTCATTTTGTTTGCCTTAAACAACTCTAATTTTGGTGACGGTCTGGTCGTAATTAATCGGTTCTTTACACACTACGGGATGCCAGTCATTGTGTTTATATATATGTTGTATCTGGCACTGTCTTTGAAATTTACTAATTTGAAAAAGCCAAGACAGGTATTTCTATTGATAATCTTTTCTTTTGCCGTTGCCGGCATATCTGGAGACATACTAAAAGAAATATTTAATCGTACTCGTCCGATTCAGGAATATGCAAATGAGCTGAGCTTCTTTACTAGTTCGGGCTCTCCTTCGTTCCCTTCCGGCCATTCAACCAAAAGCGTGGCACTTGTCTTGCCCTTTCTTTTTTATGCAGAATATAAAGGGTGTTTCCATAGTCTGGTAAAATGTATTTTAGTCTTTGTGGCATTAATGATTTGTTTCTCACGAATATTTTTAGGGGCACATTATTTAAGCGACGTTTTATCCGGAATAGGTCTGGTATTTATATGTTTACCTGTTTCTGTTATGTTAGGTAATAAAATATTAAGGAAAATGACATATCAGAAATTTGAGCTTGCTGCCAAAATATGGATTTTAGTTTATCTTGGTTTCATGATTTATCTAATGTTTTTATAAGGAGAAAATCACCCACACTGTAACAATCAGCTGTAAGGTCTGATGAAATTGTCGACGTCAGAGAGAGTTTCAAAATGCCAGAATTCTCCGAAAAGTCACTTCTCCTAGGAGCTCAAAAACACCCTGATTTCCAGGTGACATCTTGGTCTTGTAGTTTCTTTGTTAGAATTCCAAATAACGCTTCAGCGGTTCAGTCCAATGGAGCATTTGTGTCGGCTTTGCAACACAAAAACTCGTAATTGATTAAGTATCCGGTAATCCGCATTATACTGCCCAGCGATACAGCAAAGTTGATGATGTCAAGGTTCTTGTTCATGAGGTCTGTTTTAATGCCCTTCCAAGGTATATAGAAAGCCAATTTGAGACAGATATTATAGCAGAAGGTGGGTAAAATGGCGAGCGAGGAGCCCAAGGGTGTAAATGTCCATTTTGTAAAAGGTTAGACTGAATGTCACGTGGTACTATTGACCCTTGACAAGCGCGCTGGTTTTCAAAAAAAAGGCCAGAGCCGCTTACAACAGCCAAAGTTGCAAACCAAAAGAAGGCCGCCTAAAAAAGGCTCTAATAAGTATTTACTATTGGTCTGGTACTCCTTTTGCTTTTGGGGATAAATTGGAAGCCCGGATTCAAAAAAATAGTGGTCTGTCACACCCGTATTGTAGTACAATAGTGGTATGAAGAAATAAACCCAATAAGTCTGCTGCTTTTGCCATCTGGGTATCTGCGTTGTTACTTCATGGGTCAGTATTGCTTAGCAAAACTACTTTCTGTACGCGGCATATAACGCGTAACTTCTCCATCAGTGCTGACGGCAATTAAATCTTCGCTTCCTGAAAGGACGAAAACATCCTTGTCATCTATATACTCGGGCAAACCTTTGTCTGTTTTTCTCGAAATGCGCGGTATACTAACGGACCAACCTAGCCCAAATTGAGAATTGCCACTACCGGATGAGTACTGTAACGACAAAGAAGGTTGGAATCCCCGTCGACCTTGTGGTAGCTCAATAGGTATTGTGAAATTTCCAGTTCCCGTTTGCAAATTGGGTGCGAATTTTTCGCCAATGCCTTTAATAGCACCACCACCCTGCGGTTTTTCGATGATATCGGTTCCTGACTTATTACTCATGATTTATCTGTTGGGTTACTTGGAATGATTAAGGATTTCTTATAAACACTTCACAGAAATACTCCTACAAACTTCAGGTCTCATAATCTGGTTCAGCAACGAGTGTATAAGTACTACTTCGGCATCATTCTAACCTAATGAACGTTCCTTTCAAGGGGATTAATGGAAGTATATATTGAAAATATTATCAATCAAATCAACATGTGGTTCTCACCACCCACAATGGCGGAAAAAGGTTCAAATCTCGTAAGAAGAACTAAACTGCTTCGCGGTGGTATCTATCAGCATCTATTGGCAGTTGACGTAAAAACTTCGTAAACTGAGCCACCATTAGACCTGCAGCAATATTCGCACAGTAAATGGTTGTCTTTGCCGTACAAGGGCCAACAAAGGCTTCATCTGTGCTAAATAGAGTGGTCGGATAGTGCTTGCGTGATTCAAAATCACAGGCGGTCAACACCCGTAAGACCTCAGCGCTCATCCTGCCATCACAGTAGAAATTCACTCTGTCCTTCACTGTTTCCCAAGTCAACCGACGGACATCAATTCGATCAACACAGCAAAAAACAACATTACCGATCTCCATACTCCTGCGAAAACGCTCCGGGACTGCTTGAATTTCCTTATTGCTGTTGATTTGACAACACAAATCAGAAGTGGCATTCACTTTGAGCTTGTTCATATCGCCTTCCAAATAGCCCTGACTTACCAAATTGCTCTCTTCAACAACATCATGGTCGATAAGTTGGAGCCATGGGATACCCATAGCGGTCAGGTTGGGCCTCCAGATGAGAAATAAGAATGTGACGCATGCCGTAATCCAAAGGTTATGCTGGCTGTCGATACCAGAGCTCTCTCAAATGCTGTGTAAGATCTGCATACCTTTTCTGTGCAATCGCCATTCGTACGAACAGCTTCCGGTAGCTGTAGCCAGGCAGAAGGTTCTGAAAGAACCACTTTATTCGTCCAAGTTCCAGCTGTCGTTCCACACCAACACCCGCTTCCGCGCCTACCTCCGGTTTTGGCGCCATTTTGAGGGATGCACCGACCTTAGCCGAAATAGTCACGGTCTTTTCAGTGGTCCTACCGAGCTCACGGGAAATATCAGTCTGCAACTGCCTTAGTTCTTTCTCAAGCTCAGCAGGATAGTAGTGTCGGTGCAATTCGATTTCGATATTCCGATACCAGTCGCGGAATGCTCGAACCGAAAGCTTCTCGCGCCACTCCAATGCGAGTTCGAGGAGCTCACGTGGGGTTGAAGGATTTTGTCGAAGGAGTAGAGGGAGAAATGTGGGTGCCGGGGGAAGCTCAATCGCGTGCATGGCGTCCGAGGGAAGGCTCTTTGAGAGCTGTTTGAAACGCCGTAACAGCGATGACTCGTCCGTTGTTATCGTGCCAACGTCACCCAGGCTCGCCGCGAGAAAGAGGCGTGAGCGTTTCGGCTGCAGGATATGCTCCGCCTGGTGTTCGGCCGTCTCATGCCTAATCGACAGTTGCTGTGCGTAGCCCCCGAATATCAGGCCACCCAAAAGAAACGATTGGAGCTGCTGCTCACGGGGTGTAAGTGATTCTAGCCCATCGAAGTAAGGCTGCCACGCGTAGCCAAAGACCTCCATCTCAGTCAAGATATCGTCGCCAAGCTTCTGTGGAATTGGCCTGCTCAAATTAAGCTCTTGGACAGCGCTGGCCTTCGACTTCTTATAGACCTCTCCTTCTACGACCACCGGAACGAGGAAGTCACCCTCCTCGTTCAGTTCGAGGAGACGACCCTCTTGAAACGTGACCGTGTACGAGAAGATCGGAAGCTGCTGGCGCAGGATGATG
>JBGVTO010000089.1:0-9896 GCA_041862635.1 Phycisphaerae bacterium
GTAACAACCTCCAGGATGTATTGCAGGCAATTTCCAGCAGTTCAAAAGAAGGTGAAGGGAAAAGTCTGCGTGTGGACAATCTTGAGATATCGAATATCACGGTTCAGATGAAGCTGCTGCCGGTTACCGCTCAGGACGATACCATAATACTGGAACTATCTCCTATCCGGATGACCAATTTAGGTCGTGATAATAAGTTGGATTTGGCTGATTTGTCGGGCGAGATTGTATTGGCTATCGCAAATCGCCTCGTCGAACAGGGAGTCGGAGTCCTGCCAAAAGATATAATCACTACGTTGACTCCGACTCTGGATAAAACGATAGACCTGAGCACAAGAATCATAGAGAGTACGGAAGATATCGGCAAGGAAATTACCGAAGGTATAAAAAGCCTGCTAAAGCCCAAAAAAGAAGAATAATCTCGTGCTGCGCAATGCGCTACTACGCAGAGTAGCATAACTGCTGAATATCTCAATCAATAATTGTAGGACGTATCCGCTCACCGACTTTCTTGAAGTGGGACAGCGCACTTTCAGGGTCGGCGAAGTCTTTTTCTGTGAACAACAGATCGGTCTGGCCGATATGTATTTGGTCACAGTCGGCCAAAGCGGTTTGATTATCGATTTTGCTGCCGTTGATGTATACGCCGTGTTTGCTCTTCATATCGAGCGCGTAATACTGCCCTTTGTCTTTATCGAAACCTATCTGCATATGTTTGCGGGAAACATGCTCATCAAGAATCTGTATCAAAAGTCCTTCATCTCTGCCGACCACATTTGTCCGATGGCCAAGTGGGTAATAGTTGCCTTTTTGGGTACCTGTCATTACAAAGATAGAAGCCATTGCAACTCCTTGTTATTAACACTTACGTATGCAGTAAAATCCACAATCGCCTTGACATAATACCGAGTGAATGATATAGTATTAGCCAATCGCAGCACAGTCAAGCCCTTTTTAGGGTTGTTTCAAAATGTTGCCATTTTGTCATGTTATAAGGTCAAAAATATATTTGAAAGGAGTTTAACCATGCGTAAATTATGTTTTGTTTTGATAATTGTATTATTACTTTTTTCTCGAGGAGCGTTTACAAAAATGACCCCAACAGGCAATCCAAAGGACTTTAAGGTAAAGACGTGTCTGCATTCTGTCAGCTATGCCGGCTTTTGGCGAGGACAGGCCAGGCTGAGTGTCGATGAGTTTTTAGAAAAAGCCAAGCAGCTTGGATTTGACGGCGTAATGTTAGTGGCTAAAAAGCCACACGTTTCACCTTTGGATTACGATGCGGCTGCTCGAAAGGCCCTGCGACGCAAAATTGAAAAGCTCGGCCTTGAGCTGGTCTGTCTGGCCGGATATACGGATTTTACGGCGGGGGTTGATAAATCTGGGATTCCTAATGTGGAAATTCAGGCCTGTTACGTCGGAGAATTGGCAAAATTGGCGAGCGATTTGGGGACCGATATGGTGCGGATATTCACCGGTTACGAACGTCCCGATATACCTTTTGACAAACAATATGCTTTGGTTGTCGAAGGATTGAAGCTTGCTGGCCAAAAAGCGGCCCAGTACGGCGTTACCCTTGCCGTCCAAAACCATCACGATATTGGAGCTCACCACGATATGATGTACTGGCTTCTCAAAGAGGTCAATCTGCCGAATGTCAAAGCTGCTTTTGATGCCTGGTCTCCGACCCTGGAGGGCTTGAGCTCGGAGGAAATCAGGGCCGCCATTTTGAAGATGAAACCCTTTATAGTTCACACCACCGCCGCAGACTATGTACGCCTGCCTCGCTATCGTTATGAAATTACTTTAACCAACTATCTGGAGCGCGAGACCTTAATTCGAGCTGTCCCGATAGGAGAAGGCTTTATTGATTACGAAACATTCTTCAATACGCTCAGGGAAATCGGCTATCAGGGATACATCGCTTACGAGATGTGTGAGGTATTAGACGGTGGAGGTGACATCGAGAATCTGGACAGAACGGCCAAAAAATTCCTCGAGTATATGAAAAGATTTCGCTGAGAAAACAGACATCGAATTCTTGATACCGTTTTTTTCAGGTTGTAAGTTTTTCTTATGCTCTCCAGGGGCGTTGTCTGTTCAATTCGCCTGATAATATGTCCCTGGCGATAATTACATCCTCTCTGACCTGAAAATCAAACATCCCGGCACAGATGAAATCGGCACCGTTTTCAAAGGCATACTTAAAACCCTCGCTTGGATGGATGGCTCCTGCGGCCATCACCTTATAAGCTATCCAGGGCTTTTCCACCTTTTTCATAAATTCGGCGGTTTTTTCCGGGGTCTTTGACCAGATATTGTCATTCTCCGGCTGTCCGTCAGCAGACCAGTAATTGTGACTGTGCAGGGTCTTCATATAGAAATCGACATCTATTCCCGCTTCTTCACACGCCATGGGTACTTCCACAGTGTGACCTCCGATACCGGCAAGCACTCCGTTTTGTTTGATGAATTCGACCGCCTTTGCGAGAAGGTCCACCCGGCCTTTTTCGACAAATGTGTCTGCGACACCGCCGTGCACATAAACTCCGATAGCTCCCTTATCGATGGCCGCTTTTGACTCACCTGTCGGGTCATCGGACGTCATCTTGACCTGGGCGATCCATTGCAGCTTGCCGCCTCTGTTATTCCAGTATTTGTTCATAATCCTTATGCAGTGCTCATCGAGTCGCAGTATCGCGGTATTGATTCCACATTCTTCGCATATCTCGAAAGTCTCCATCACTTTCTCGTCCGTAAAATACTGTCTCAGCAATGAAGATACGTAAAGCAGGTCTCTGCTGTGGGCGAATCCGCTGATTAGATTACCGCCGGGAAACATTCTGCTTATCTTGACATTACCGATTTTCCCCATCGGCAGACCTTTAATAGAGCCTTCGGGCACACTCGCCCCGTCCCGTCTTCGACGGGCGGGGCTCGCAGCCGGCTTTTGTGACATCGCTGCTAATAAAGCCTGCTCTTCAAAACTTAAAGCCAATGCGGCTCCTGTAGATACGGCGGCGGATTTTTTCAAAAAACTACGGCGATTTAACTCGTCTGACATAATTTTTCTCTCTGTTTACTTACTTGAATCACTCAGCTTGAGCACGAATACTATTATATAAAAATTTCTTCTTTTGTCCAGCCTGTTACCGCCGAAGTTCAGGGATTGTGCGAAACGGCGTGATATATATCCAACTTTGTTTATTCCGCGTTTGTCTTTTTGCCGTGTGCCTCAATTGTACGCTCCATCAGGCCGTACTTGTTGCCGCCAAGGTAGTGTAATGTGTGAAACTTTTCCGGAATCCACTTACCGTCGAACAGGTCTATATCAGCCACTGCTCGGACAACCTCGCAAACTAACAAGTCGTGCGTTTGCATCTTAAATGTTTCCACTACGTGACACTCCAAATGCGCGGCACACTCCTCTATCAACGGTGGTTCGACCATTTTAGCAGCGGTTGGTGTCAGACCACTTTCTTTGAACTTGTCCCCAAGGGATTTGTCGGTGTTCCTGCCGGTTACCGTCCCTACAAAATGAGTTTGTTCGAGCAGTTCTTCGCCGGGGACGTTGATAACTAGTTCGTGATTTTGCTTTATCAGTTCATACGAATACCTGATATGATTTATAACCAGCAGTACGAGGCAGGGGTCGGCATTATTTACAGGCGTCTGCCAGCTAAAGGTCATCACGTTTGAATTTTCCATGGTGCCGGATGTTACCAGAACGACGCAGCCCGGCTCAACCAGCCATTTTGCCTTACTCAATTCTACCTCTTTTTTCATTGACGCACTCCTTGCATACGGGAAGAATAAAAGCTGGGAAACAATGGGCCAGCCTTGGTCAGATGAAACTATAGACAAATGTGACGAATTAAGCCAGGACTTTTTCGAATAGCGCATAAGCGGCAAGCAATCCGCGTATTACGTCTGTCACAGTCACTATTCCAAGGAGCTTTTTTTCGTCGTCGATCACCGGGAGGCAGCTTATCTTCATCTCATACAGCATTTTCACGGCATCATGGAAGCTGCAGTCGGGCGGGACATGGGTTATGTCTCGCTTCATAATACGGCTGATGGGTTGTCGTATGATTGGCTCCTTTGGGTCAACATAAAACAGCCCGGTGCGAAATACCTTAGCTTGCAGCTCGCGTTGATTCTCGCGAAACGGAAGATGACGCAGAACGTCCCGGTCGGAGATTATCCCCACCAGGCTCTTTTGCTTGTCCACAATTGGCACGTGTCTGAATTTCCCCCTCTGCATAACTTCCATTACCTTGGCCAGGTCGTTTCGCTCCTCCAAACAAACCACTTGCTCTGTCATAATATCTTTGACTGTTCGGAGAACTGATGAGAGCGCAAGTACCGCTTGGTCCGAATCCTTAGAGAGCAGGTCAACAAACCGCCCTCTCTCCTTCGTTTTTGTTTTCTCACGGCATAACCGTCCGATTGCATCGAGCCTGATGAAGACCTTTAAGATGTCTGTGGCCGTAACGATGCCCACCAGGTCCCCATCAAGGAGAACAGGTATCGAATCAATGCGCTCATCAATCATGATGGCAATCATGTCCTGTATCGGCGTCTCAGGTGATACGGACTTGGGGTTTTCGGTGACGATTTTTACCAGAGGCTGTTTTAATGCCTTTAGGTCTGAATCTTCCTCGCCAACTTTTCCCAAATACGGAGATATCTTTCGAAACACATCTCTCTGAGAAATGATGCCCACAAAGTATTGCCTTCCTTTCCCTTTGGTCGAAATGTCCACCACAGGAACGTGCCGAATTTTGTTTTTTTTCATAATCGTTAGACACGTCTCTATAGTATCCTCCGGAGTGAGCGTCTTGACATCATAAGTCATCACGTCCTTGACATTACGCACTGACTGAAAAAAGACATCTTTTCCATCGCACATATCATCTATCAAGTCGATCAGCCTATATTGTCGGTTCGCCATTTTGTTTCCCTCAAGCGCAGGACTTCGCAGGGTTTTTCATCGGCTAATATAACGGATCGCCGCGACAGAGATCAGCTCTAACGCAGCCACACTACCTATCCTATCGGCACAGCATGTGAACAGCTTTAACGAATAATTACCTGAATGCTCCCTCGCAAGAATCCTTTAAATCCGCCTCGACTTTGAGCGTTTCTGGGGTGCTCTTGAAACTTCGGAATTGATTGATCCTAATAGAATCCGCTAAATGCCGGAAAACACATCTCGCAAATTTACTGTGGTCAAAAAAGGTAAGGTCTAACTTGCGTTTTTTCTCAACTTTCCATCTCCATGATTCGCGAAACCTGCTCACAGCATGCTTAATGGATGCCTGCGGTTCTTCAACGGAAATGCAGCTGGCGCGTTCAACCGATGTGATTCATACACCGCCAATATCATCTCCAGAGCCGCCCGCCCGTCATACATGCTGCTCTTAGGTTGTGTATTCATCTCGATGGCCTGGATCAAGTCGAGGGCAACCAGGCGATTGCCATAGCGGTGGTTAGGGTCGCTAAGCGTTTCCGGCTTATCAATCCCGGCACTGGAAATCTGCTTCCACCCGGCCTTGCTGCGTCCAGGTTGCCAGGAGGCATCTTCGGCAAACCAGATTTCCGGCAGAGCACCGGTCGTCATCGTAAGTATTCCCTTTGTTCCGAAAACCTGCAGCCCGAAGCGTTTCGATGCTCCATGCCTGGCACATTGTGTCGAGAAATAGCCCATTGTTGTTCCGCCAAAACGATACATCGCGTGAATCTCGTCCCCAGCCAGCGGACCGATGCCTTCGGCTCCATCACACACCTCGTTCTTAGTAACAGGCTTTCGACCATCCCTCACATTTGCGAAACACCATTGTGCATCACCGGCAAAGAAACGCATCAGATCCATGATGTGTGTACCGAGTACCATTAGGTCCTCACCGCCACCTCGGCGGTCCTCTTTGCCCAGGCCGCGCAGCTCGAGTATATCCCCTAATAACCCGTCGGCGATAAGTCGCTGCACATGCTTCAGCGATGGACTGTAACGGGTCTGATGAGCAATAGCCAGTTTCAAATTTCGCTTTTCAAGGGCAGCGACCATTTCGTCAGCCTGCTCAAGGCTCTGACACATAGGTTTTTCAAGAAATATATGGCAGCCAGCCTCTGCACACGCCAGTACCATCTCGCAATGGCAGTCCAGCCAGCGAGGAGCTACGCTTACTATCTGCGGTCGTTCTTTTTCTAACATCTGATGATAATCAGCATAGGCCCTCGGTGCTTTGAGCCGTTTTGCGGCTGCGGCACGGCCTTTAGAATCCTGGTCTGCTACAGCCACCACCTCAACTTGGTCTATGTCGTTCCACACCACGTCCAGCCCATGACCGTAGTTACCCTGGCCGGTCCTGCCAATTACTGCAACCTGATACTTGGGGCCCTTTGCGCCGGCCAGACGAGTCGCAGCCAATGCTGCCAGACCAACAGTCGTTTTTTTAATGAACTCTCGACGTCTCATATATTTACTCCTGCTTTATAATCTATGTGTATTTGTGACTATTCAACCTTTTGCTGTATTCCAAAAGTTTACTTTTGCCTGATCCACGCTTCATTAAATGTTACATATTTGATAGTTTTATGCGGGGCGCCTTTTTTGTCATTATGATGGTAACTATAGACTACATGCAAAGTGCCGTCACGACCCTGGATAATAGATGGATAGCTGCTGCTGGTCGCGATATTTCTGCTCCGCGTGTCCAGTTCAAGGTGTCGGGTATATTCCCACGTTTTCCCTTCATTGGTTGAAATCGAAACCGCCAGACTGTGCCTGCCGTTTTCCGTATCGTTGTACGCCAGGACCCAGTGACCATTTCGCAAAGTGACTATATCGGCTCCCGATCCCGGATTAGGCAATTCGGAATCCCTCACCGGACTCCACGTCAGGCCCTTGTCACTGGAAGCACTGACGTGAAGACGCTTAGGCGCAGGGCCGTTGTCGCGCATGTAGGCAACTAATGTTCCATCCGCTTTTTTTGCGATGCTGGGCTGTATGTTTCCTGCTCCTACCAGCGGCTCACTGAACTGCCAGCTATTACCGCCGTCGTCCGTTATGGCCATTAATGAAAAGTCAAATCCGTCCGAGTAAAATGGTATTATCATTCGGTTCTTATCAACGATAACAGCTTTGTTCTTGGTCTGCCAACCCACTCGCCTGAAATACGCATAACCGAGTTGCTGTTCTGTGTATCGGCCTGAGGCATCGCGGAGCTGACCTCTCCGCATCATATTCTCGCCCCGCGCCTTGGCAAGCATATCTGCCCCCCACGCTTTCCATCTGTCTAACATTTTGCGAGTTGCTTCCTCTGAAAGATTAGCACTATCAGATAGATATTTTCCATATTCTTCGACTTGTCTTTCAATAGATTTGACAAAGCGATCGCCGGGTTGTATGCCTCGCTCGGCCGGGTCACCGGGTTTGACATGTAGAACTTCCTGCCAGGACCATTTCGGCGGCCCGTCCTGCTTCATATAGTTTTCGCTGATGCGGTACTTGGGAAGGGAAGTATCCCACTGGTTTGCTATCACCGTATACCACATCAGCCACAGCCGGTCTTGAGGATCGATGAACAGAATCGGATTGGTATCTGGAAATCCGGGGACATCTGCCATCACGAACGGCTTGCTCCACTTTTGCTCACCGGCTCGGAGCCGCGCTCCCATAATCGCTACATCATCGGCCGAGCGCTCGCCTGAACCTTGAAACCAGGCCGCCAGAAGGTCGCCATTTGGCAGCTCGACTATTGTCGAGCCGTGTACGTGCGGCTTGACAAGAGGAAATATCTCAATAGCCTGGTAAATAACCTTTTCATCTCCGGCCGTACCCTTAACTTGTGACGAAAATGTATTGGCACAACCTGCGCTGCTTACTCCAAGTAGCAAGCACAGAAACAACACTGAAAATTGCCTGTGCGCGACTTGACTGGGCGACTCAACTGAGCTCATTGAAGTCTCGCCGAAGTCCGAAATTCTCTCACTTTTCTTCATCTTGGATTCCTTTACGTAAAATTTCTTATCAGAATATCCAACCGTATTTAAAAACCTCCATCTTTCATTTTACCGATAAACCCGCTTAACAAATATAACACACAAAGGCGCTGTTTTGTTACTTTTTCTTGCAAAATGGGCGAAAGAAATTATCTTCTGCTGTTATACCGATTGCATTTATTTACTGCTTTCCTTGTGTTTAGCACAAAAGGGTGGCAGCCTCAAGCGCAGCTTGGGGATGGCTCGCTGCTCTTTATATAAAGCTCATCTTTTAATTACAATTGGCATTAGAAGCATAATAACGCCTGGAGCGGGAATTACGTATAGCGTAAGTCGTCAGCACTTGACACCCCCCAATAAGAGCAATGGGCCGGGTTGGATTCGAACCAACGTAGGCTTACGCCAACGGGTTTACAGCCCGTCCCCTTTAGCCGCTCGGGCACCGACCCCTTTCAATTGACTATTTTCTATTGTCTATTGACTATTGAAACGGAATATACAATAATCAATAACCAATAGTCAATAGTCAATAATCAATAATCCAGTCTCATTGGGAAATAGTTTTTGGCGTTATTGAAGCTGATGTCCTCGACCATTTTTCCAAGCAGGTCCAAATCGTTCGGCAGCAGGCCTGCTTCGACGTCGCTGCCGAGCATATTGCACAGTATTCTGCGGAAATATTCGTGTCTTGGATATGACAGGAAGCTTCGCGAATCCGTCAGCATACCGACGAACCGGCTCAGCAGGCCCATATTCGAAAGCACGTTCATTTGTTCTTCCATGCCGTCTTTTTGGTCGAGGAACCACCACGCCGAGCCGTATTGCATCTTGCCGGGCACTGAGCCGTCCTGAAAGTTACCGACCATTGTCGCACACAAGGCGTTGTCTCTCGGATTAAGGTTGTAGAGAATCGTTTTGGGCAGTGTGTTGTTCATGTCTAGCCGGTCGAGGAATTTTGAAAGCGGTTGGCTTATCTGCAAATCACCTATCGAATCGCATCCGATATCCGGGCCAAGGGTTTTGAACATCCGCGTGCTGTTATTTCTAAGAGCCCCTAAGTGGAGCTGCTGGACCCAGCCCGATTCATAGTCTATTAGGGCGAATTCGACCATCATCGCTGATTTGAATTTGAGGCGCTGCGCCGAATCCAAATCTTTGCCTGACCTTATCCTGTCGAATATCTTTTCGATTTCTTTTTCGGTATAATCCTCGGCGTAAGCGGTATCTAAGCCATGGTCGGAGAGCCGACAGCCGTTTTCGTGGAAATAGTCGTGGCGTTTGCGGATTGCTTCGATATACAAGTGGAAGTTGGCTATTTCCATATCGCAGATTGCTTCGAGCTTGTCGATAAATACGTTCAGGTCTGTAATGTCCTCGACGGCCATTGCCTTGTCTGGCCGAAAGGCGGTATGAACTTTGATTTCAAAGCCGTCGGCTCGAATTTTTTTATGATGCTCTAACGAATCGAGCGGCCCTTCGGTGGTGCAGACCAGCTTGACGTTGGCTTTGCGCATTATGTTGCGGACGCTGAATTCCGGCGTCCTTAACATCTCGCTGCACGTCTCGTAAATTTCCTTAGCGGTCTCAGGGCCTAATAGTTTGTCTTTTATGCCGAAGGGCTTTTTCAATTCCAGATGCGTCCAGTGATAGAGCGGATTTCGGATGCAGTATGGAACGGTTTGTGCCCATTTCTCGAACTTTTCATAATCGCTTGCATTACCGGTGATATATTTTTCCGCCACGCCGTTGGCCCTCATCGCCCTCCACTTGTAATGGTCGCCGTACAGCCAGGCCTGGGTCAGGTTGTCAAACCAATGGTCGGCTGCGATAAGATCGGCCGGCAAATGGCAGTGATAGTCGTAGATGGGCATTTTCTTCGCGTGTTCATGGTA
>JBGVTO010000090.1:0-14267 GCA_041862635.1 Phycisphaerae bacterium
GTCAAAGGAAAAACGGGGAAAAAGAAATTTTTTTCCGACCTTTAACAAGTGAGATGCTGGTTGCGGATAGTCAAATGACTATGAGCTTTTTCATGCTCAAAAGCTGAATGCTCACGCCATCGCTGAAACTATGGCGGACAAGCTATGCTGGATGTTCGGAGAATTACCATCCACTTCGCTCACTGAGTTCGCTCAGTGGCTGCCACCCGTCGATTACACTCAGGGCAAACTCAATGCGCTCAGGACAGGCTTTGATTGGGTTTGAATTGGGTTTGTTTTTTCGGACTGCGAAATCATCTTTTTTTCTGTAATCCTTTGTATCATAGACATTTGCAATCCGCCTACGGCGGACAAGATTGGGTTTGTTTTGCATAAAAAGAGCTGATTTGTAGAGAGTTCTCGACAGATGTAGAGGACAGACGACAGAGGACAGACGACAGAGGACAGACGACAGAGGACAGACTACAGAATACAGACTATTGATTATAAGTTTTTGTTGCATAAGGAGTTATTTGGTAGTTTGAAATCCGAAATACTAAGCACTAAATCCTAAACAAATCCAAATTACACAAATGTAAATGTTCAAAACCTTGTCTGGCTTGACAGATAATGCTTTTTGGCGTGTATCTGCTGATACGAAAACGTGCGGTTCTCCGCTATATCTACCGCCTACTGGCGGTTTACGTTAGCCTGGTGGCTAACAGGTGGGTATTATACCACATTTATTATTAAGAATCAAGTGAAATCAAAGAAATTGTCCATTAGAGGGCCCTGTTCCCGCCTTCGCTGAAGATACGGCGGGCAGGTAGGATTCATGGCGAGATTCTGAAATTTTTCTTGATTTTTGTGATATGGACGGGCATAATTTTACCGGCAGAAGCGGGACAAAAAATTTGATACATACGAAATAGTAGCAACAGATACCCGCCTTCGCGGGCACAAGGTACACAGATTGAGAGGATTTATTAGTTTTGTTTATGTGTTTAATGGTTTGAGAGTGAGAGATAACAGGAAAAAATAGGTGACTTTTACTAATTTTTCTTAACTATAGTGAAAAAAAGATATAAAAGGCCGGCAATCAGGCCAACAATCACACTGAGCACAAGAATTATTAACCAAAAAGGCTTTAACAATCGAACAAGTGGCGCATACCATCTCTTCACTTTGACTTCTACTTCGTAAATCTTCACAAGGGAAGCATGCGAGATCAGATAGATGTCTCCTTTACGAATGAACTCGTTCTGTTTGTCGCGCCAATCATGATAAGGTTTATTGTTCACCCATGTTTGAATACGGTCTCCCTCGACCTTGATTCGAATTGTTACGGCTTGCGATGATACTTCCGGTACAGGTGGTGGCTTCTCAATTGGATTGCCACGTATGCCAAACTCAACTCTGCCATCCTTGCGAATGTAGAAGAGATAAGCATCCCAATGATTTGTTCGGACTGTACGAGTAGCTATCCCAAACCAATGGGAAGCGTCCTCGGTCGTGTTATCAGTTTTAGCTGTGCTTACAATCTCTAGTTTGACAGTAACATCAACGTCTCTATATCGATTCGCCAATTGTAGGCGAAGAAAACTCTCAAAGAAATATCGAACTGTTCTTATTGTGTATCGTTCCGTTGATCCAAAGTAAATCACGTTCTCTTGAACTTGAAGTCCTTTTCCGCCGACAAGATCATAGAGGGCCATGTTCGCCATATTGTCGTGAAAGATTGTATACCAGATACTCCAGACCATATTTGCTCTATTACCTTCGATTGGTCTTGTTTTTTAGCGGCCAACAATGATTATATGCTTTGTATAAAACGGGAAACAAATAAAAATTTTAGCCTGTATAAGGAGTTGCCATTTTTTCTTCAATAATCGTCCAATCTCTTGCGTTTCAACGAATTACGTTTTTTTGTCCCGTCCAATCATTACGGCAGTGCGATGCTGGAAGAATTTCAGCTGCAGTGCATGGTTTGGCCTGCCTACTCATTCATGATCTCAGAGATTATATCTTCAAGTTCTGCTCTTGTTAAAAGATCAGCGTCTTCTCCAATTAATCCTTGAAGGAGAAGGTTTGCATAGGAATTCTCATTCGCTATGAAGTATTCTAGGGAGCATCGAGCAATAGCTTCCGGCCAGATGTGTCCGGACACAGAAAAGCCTTCGCGTGCACCAACCAGAAGTCTTCTAGAAGTTAGTGGTAAGATGACCGCATTCAGACCATCATCCTTATCGATAAATGTTTTAAAGGGCTTCGGCCCTTCAACATGAAATAGGACCGCGGAGTCTCCCAGAATTAGGCTACTTTCTTGAACATCGACTACTTCATACGTAAGGTCCTTGTATCGCAGCAATCTTACCTTAGGTGATTTATCTTTCTTAAGCGCACTGATATGGCCAGACTTTGCCGCCCCACTCAGTTTTGTTGGCAACACACAGCGCAGATACTCGGCTCCCTGGCGTAGCGTGGGCATCATTTGCTCTATCAAAGCAGGGAGCAATGGGGAGCTAACTTCCATCATTGTCTCTAGAATCGCCTTGGGAAGATCGCGTTTCTCCAATTCATCTGCGATAGCCTTCCTGAGTATTGATGGATCATTCCGAAGCGCTCGCTCCAAGTAGCCTGCGAAAAAGTCCTCATCACACATAAAATCAAGGAATCTTGACAAAATATAATTACCCGTGCGTGAGAAATTCTGACGCAAATGCCTTGTTCGTACCTCAAGGTGAGCGATTAGTTCTGGAATTCGTGGATCCGATACACGCATAGGTGAACTCGTCCTAAGCTCTTTCACTAAGTTACTGTAAATTTCCTCAGCGGTGGTGATCAGATCATCTGCTTTTGTGTCATTTCCATTAGTGTAGAAGAAGCCCTCAATCCCAACGTTAACAATATTGGTATTGATGGGTCGCGTTTTTTTTCGGTAAAGCCACGTGAATAACTCACCTCTGTTCGCGTGGCTTGCGAATCCTTCTTGAAGGAACCGAGGTACGAAATGCTGCCTCTTGCCTGACATCAATAGGCCCAACAATAATTATCCAGTCCGTATAAAAAGTGAAACACAGAGAAGTTTCTTACTGTATAAGAAGTCCCCGATGCTTCTTCCGTTAATGAGCAGAATATGCAAACTGTGGGCAGATGTCAAGCGCGATTTTTTGAGGTCAGGTAAAAATTTTTCCTCGAAGGTAGATTTAATTGGTGGGGCAAGCCCCACCCTACAAAGCAAAGTATCTGGATTCCGCATCCCCCGACTACAGCATTCGAGGGCAGACAAGTGGGGAATGACCCCGCACCAATTAAGATTAGGCTTACGCCTAAATTGGTGCGGGGCAAGCTGTGGTGGGAACTGGTCGAAGAACAGTAAAGAGATCGAAATCCTAATTCCTAAACCCTAAATCCTAAACAAACCCAAATGAACAAAATCTCAATGTTCAAAGCAGCCAAATGGTGTGCAATGCACACCCTACCTTTTCTAGATTCCGCATCAAGTGCGGAATGACCCCGCACCAATTAAGATTAGGCTTACGCCTAAATTGGTGCGGGGCAAGCAACCCCCTGCAGTGCCGGGGGCTAACAATTTGGAGTGGTTCGGGTAAGGGCAGTTCGCGAATCGCCCCTACGTTGGAATGACCCCGTTAGAGAAAATGACACTCTAACGGGGCAGGCAAATTCGGGCAACCACATGGGGTTGCCCCTACAGTGCCTTTTGGGTCTCTTTATTCAGCTTAAAGTTTAACATCAGGAAAGATGCTGGTAAATTTCTCTTGTTTAGTATTTACTGTTCCCGGCAGCTACGCTACTATATGAGAAGGTTTGGTGTGGTCCATTTTGTGTATTTAGGAGTCAGAAGATGAATCAAAAGAGGGTCCGTTTTAGCGGAACAATGGTCTTGATTGTTTCTGGAGTTTTGCTGCTGGTAAATGCAGGTGCGGCTTTGGCAGATATTAAGCTGCCTGCGGTGATAAGCGATAATATGGTTCTACAGCGTAACAAGAAGCTCTCTATTTGGGGTTGGGCGGAGCCGGGGGAGGAGGTTATGGTCAGCGTTAGCTGGCATCGTATGAGATGGGCGGTTACGGCGGGGGACAACGGGGAGTGGGAGTTTGCGATGAATTCGCCGAAGATGGGCGGGCCTTACGAAATGACATTCAGCGGCAAGAATACTATAACGCTTAAAAATATTATGGTCGGCGAGGTCTGGGTCTGTTCGGGCCAATCGAATATGCAATGGTCGGTGCAGCAGTCGGCTAATGCCGAGCAGGAGATTGCCGCAGCCGATTATCCGGATATTCGATTGTTCACGGTTGAACGAAAAGTGGCTGAGCAGCCCCAGTCCGATTGTGTCGGCAACTGGACATTGTGCAGCCCGCAGACGGTTCCTGGTTTTTCGGCGGTGGCCTATTATTTTGGCCGAGAGCTGTACGAAGAGCTTGATGTGCCGATTGGTTTAGTTCATACATCCTGGGGCGGGACGCCGGCCGAGGCGTGGACAAGACGTGGAGTACTTAAAGAAGAGAGTGATTTTGCGCCGATTTTGGAGCGGTATGAAGATGCGGTTGCGAAATACCCGCAAGCGATGGAGGAACACAAGCAGGAGGTTGAAGAGTGGAAGAAAGCCGTTGAAAAGGCCAAGGCCGAGGGTGAGAAAACGCCACGCAGACCGGGTGCACCATTTGGGCCGGGACACCCTCACTCGCCGGCGGGATTGTATAATGCTATGATTGCTCCGCTGATTCCGTATGGGATTAGTGGGGCTATATGGTACCAGGGCGAGTCAAATGCAAGCCGGGCCTATCAGTATCGCAAGCTCTTTCCTGCAATGATTCAGAACTGGCGCAAAGATTGGGGGCAGTATAAGTTTCCTTTTCTTTTTGTGCAGCTGGCTAATTTTATGGCTATCGATCCTAAGCCGGCAGAAAGTATGTGGGCGGAGCTGCGCGAGGCTCAGCTAATGACATTGGCTTTGCCGAATACGGGGATGGCGGTGATTATAGACATGGGAGATGCTAACGATATACATCCGAAGAACAAGCAGGATGTTGGTAAGCGTCTGGCATTATGGGCTTTGGCCAGGAGCTACGGAAAAGAATTGGTGTATTCCGGGCCTATCTATAAATCAATGGAAATCAATGGAAATGAAATTGTCCTGCACTTTGACCATGTTGGCGGTGGGCTTGTTGCCGGGCCAGATGAGCCATTGAAAGGTTTTGCCATTGCCGGAGCGGACCGCAAGTTTGTTTGGGCCAATGCAAAGATAGATGGCGATAGCGTTGTGGTCAGCAGTAGCGAAGTTTCCGAGCCGGTTGCTGTGCGTTACGCCTGGGCGGACAATCCTGTGTGCAATCTCTATAACAAGGAAGGTCTGCCGGCTTCTCCGTTCCGAACGGATGATTGGCCCGGTATTACCGTTGACGATAAATAAGGCTCAACAAATTGCTTTTTCCCAACCGGCACGGGGCCTAAAGTGAGCGTGGTTATCAGGTTACCTGGACCTCAGGTAGTGGTTATCAGATTACCAGGATATCAGGTTAACTTTGGTTTTTTCCTGGCATCCGGATTCCCTGATATCCTGCACCCTGATTTCCTGATTTCCTGATTTGCTGATATCCATATTATAGGCATTTTAGCTCACTTAATATTGTTGTTTTTTTGCGTTTTCAGAGTGCGACAATGAACGAATTATTGGCGAACATCTCAGCACAGGCCGAACAGGTCAATATTATACTGCTGATAGGAATTGCCATTTTTGCCGGGACGGTAGGGGCCAGGATAATCCAAAAACTTCATATCCCGCAGATAATCGGCTATATGTCTATTGGTGTAATTCTCGGGCCTTTGCTGAAAATTATTTCGCCTCAGACCGTAGAAACCCTCGAACCATTTAACCTCTTTGCTCTGGGTATTATCGGCTTTTTAATCGGTGGCGAGCTTAAACGTGACTTCTTTGTAAAGTTCGGCAGACAGGTTATGGCGATATTGCTGTTCGAAGGCGGAGTGGCCTTTTTATGTGTGGGACTGTTTAGTTTTCTTGCACTTTGTTACTTCTATCACTGGCAAACTGCATTGGCGGTTGGCGTAGTGTTTGGTGCCATCTGTTCAGCGACAGACCCAGCCTCGACAGTAAACATATTGTGGGAGTACAAGACGCGGGGACCGCTTACGACAATGCTGACGGCAATTGTCGCTCTCGATGATGCGCTTGCTTTGATTCTTTACATCGCCAGCATCAGTTTGGCGAGCTTTCTTACCGGCCATAAAGAAGCTGGTTTTTTGGTAATGATGTTTCACTCATTTTATGAAGTGATAGGCTCTTTAGGACTGGGACTGGCAGTGGGCCTGATACTGCGATGGATTATAAAACGGCTTGACGATGAGGAGAAAATTTTGATTTTTGCAATCAGTCTTATAGTGCTGACTATCGGCCTGGCCATAAGATTAAAATTTGATGTCATTCTGTCATCTATGGCTTGTGGGACGACTTTGATAAATCTTTCACCTCGGCGAAGTCTTAAAAGTTTTGAGATTGTGCGCAAATTTTCACCGCCGATTTATGTTCTGTTTTTTGTAATTATCGGCGCCAGACTGAACGTCAGTATGACCGGGCAAATTTGGCTGCTGGCTGCTGTTTACACTATTTGTAATATGGTTGGTAAAACAACCGGCTCATACTGGGGCGCCCTCTATTCAAAAGCTGTCCCGTCGATAAGGAAATATCTGGGCTTTTGCTTATATCCACAGGGCACCATTGCTATCGCTTTATTGATTATGGCAAGCCACAGATTCGAAGGCGAAATCCGGGATATGATGCTTTCTGTGATAATAGTAGGCGTATTTGTGCTTCAGTTTATCGGTCCTTTATTCACAAAAATTGGTATTAAAAAAGCCGGCGAAGTAGGGATGAATATCACGGAAGAAGACCTTATTAAAACGTACAGCGTCGGCGATGTAATGGATGCAAAAGTGCCGGTTATCTTGGCGGGTATGTCACTGGGCGAGGTTGTCAAAGTAGTCAGCAGTACCAGCAATTTTTATTATTCTGTTGTTGACAGTGATAAGAAGCTGATAGGTGCGGTTACATTAGACGGTATCAGAACTACTTTCGCGACGCAGGAGTTAAACGATTGGCTGGTGGCACTTGATATTATGGAGCCAATCATTGCGAAGGTAACGCCGGATATGGCATTGTCAGATGCATTCGAGAAAGCAAAACGCCTTGATGTCGAACACCTGCCGGTTGTAGTTTCAAGTGAAGATGACGGATTTGTTGGTGTTTTAAACTGTCGTGCGGTTCACAGGTCGCTGAGCGCTGAGGTATTATCGCGGCAGCAGAAAGCCGACACTATGTCAGGTCTTGAGACGACTTCGCAAGCGTGAGGAAAGTGGAGGAGTTATGAAAAAGTGCCCCTTTCGTGCAGAGCAGAAGAGATACATATGCAGTTTCCATGATAATTGGAAAAAGGAACAACATAATTCACTTTATTGCTTGACAGACTTAGACTGAGGCGCTAAATTTATGGTTTTTAAGTATGCGGCAAGCTTAACACTAATACTGTTGTCCTGAGCGTCGGTTTTTGCCGCGATTTCTTGGCAGGGTGGTTAGAAGGATTCCTAAAGGCGGGGAAGTAGAATTTATGGCGGAAGAAAACGAAAAGGAGAACAGTTATGGATGAAATTTATTTCTATTTGTCGATGAGCCCGGAAGCCCTTATAGCGTCAATGCTGCCCCCGATGGCATTCGGTATCTATTTGGCAGTAGGTACGAAGAAGAGGTCTCGCGGGCAGGCCATGTACTTCCACCTCAAGGATGATTTTCAGACGGATTACTTCGACTTATCAGACATTTCCAACCGTTGTGTACAACACGCAGATGGCCAGCCTAAGCACTCCGTCTATATAAGCATCTATCGCGTTTTAGAACATGTTCCTCTTGAGACCGTCAGTGCCCTCTATCTTGCAACAAGGGACGGACGGGTCCTTAAGCTTCAACAAGGGCCAATACCTTCGAAAATTGGGGGAAAATTCCATCTTTACAAGGAAATCTGCCCGGTTCACCCGCTGATTGCAAGCTCATTGAATCCGATGGAATTTTGCCGGCTTATCACTGACCCATCCAGGCACATTTATGTGCCGAGGATATGCTTTGTTGATATGAATCTGGGCGAGCTGGCCGAAGACCCACGAAATGGCTGCTCAGATAACCTACCATATCACCATGTGGACCACATCCGCGACTGTTTACTGCAGTTGGAAAATCAAGAAAAACGCATCAAGACAGTTGACCGAATAGAGCCGTTGGAGTATAGCTACCGTTGCGTAAAAAGCGGCTTTCTCCTCGGCGACCAGCAGGGCCTACTATACTTTCCATTTCCATCGCTCAGTGAGCTGGAGAGTACTTACCATAAATGGTGGCGCTCGGCCGATGTTTAAGTGCCACAGGTTTATCTCTCTTTGCTGGAAGTGGCTTTATATAGAGTATCAGTCGGTTGTAGCTTCAAGTGAAGATGATGGATTTGTTGGTGTTTTAAACTGTCGTGCGGTTCACAGGTCGCTGAGCGCCGAGGTTTTATCACGGCAGCAAAGGGCTGATAATATATAGTACCCGGCTTGCTTAGTTTTGATTGTTTTTGAAGATGGAACTGCTATGATTTATTCAGTTGTGATTGCGAGTGGTGATAGTTCCGGCCAATTCAATTTGAATGTGGTTTTGCTGTTCGGCCTGATTGTGTTGGGCGGCGCGTTCGGCGCTCGTCTTTTTCAAAGACTTCACATTCCACAGGTCGTAGGTTGTATCGTAGTTGGGATACTTCTGGGTGAAGTCCTTGGCGTGATAACTCCAAATACTATTGACAAGCTCGAACCTTTCACGATGTTTGCCTTGGGTATCATCGGTTTTATGATTGGGGCGGAATTGCGAGGCGAGGTATTCAGGAAGTACGGCAGACAGTTTTTCATCATACTTTTTTCACAGGGGATGGGTGCCTTTTTATTAGCAACGATTGGCGGGGCGGTCGTAGCATGGTTTATAACCGGCAGCGTGCCCGAATCGATTGCGGTGGGACTTGTGCTGGGTGCCATTGCCTCTGCTACTGCACCGGCGGCGACCGTAAACGTATTGTGGGAGTATAAGACCAAAGGAGCTTTGACAACCACCGTGCTGGCTATAGTGGCGCTTGATGATGCACTGGCGCTTCTGCTTTACCGCGGTGCGGCAACAGGAGCAAAGGCACTGATTGGCACCGGCGGGGGTTCCGTCCTGGGCACTACGTTGATATTGTTAGGTGAAATCGCAGGTGCGATAGCCTTGGGATTTCTGGCGGGTGTACTGTTGTACTTTCTCCTGAAGTTTGTCAAGGCCGACGATAAAGTCCTCGACTTTGCACTGGCATCTCTTTTGCTTGTTGTGGGTGTCTCAATCATACCCGGAATCGACCCGATTTTGCCAGCGATGACATTAGGAATCACGGTGGCCAATCTGATGCCTCGCCAGAGCAAGGCCACATTTGAGCTTGTCGAGAAATTTGCACCTCCCATCTACATATCGTTCTTTGTTCTTGCCGGTGCCCATATGGAGTTTGGCAGGATAACCTCTTGGATGGTAGTGATGATATTAGTGTATGTTCTCTGCCGGGCGGCGGGAAAAGTTACAGGGGCGTGGATCGGCGGTAAATGGTCTCAAGCCCCGGCTGTGGTTCGCAAGTACTTGGGCATTTGTCTGCTTCCTCAGGCCGGTGTGGCTATCGGCCTTGCTATCCTGGCCAACCAGCAATTCGGTTCGGAGCTCGGGCACACAATTGTTATTGTGGTTATGACGGGCACATTTCTGATGGAAATCTTTGGCCCGATGCTGGTCAAGGTTGGCGTCAAGCGGGCCGGTGAGGTAGGGCTTAACATTACCGAAGATGATCTCATACGGACTTACAGTGTTGCCGACGTGATGGACGCAAAGGTTCCGGTCATCTCAGCGGGTATGTCACTAAGTGAAGTTATCAAAGTAGTCAGCAATACCAATAATTTCTATTACTCAGTTGTGGACGATGAAAACAAGCTAATGGGTGCGGTAACGCTTGATGGAATCAGGAATACTTTTGCCACCCAGGAATTGAATGACTGGCTGGTGGCGCTTGATATTATGGAACCGATTATCGGTAAGGTGACGCCGGATATGGCACTGTCGGATGCGTTAGAGAACATAAGAAAGCTCAACGTCGAACATGTGCCGGTTGTAGCTTCAAGCGAGGATGACAGTTTTGCAGGGATTTTAGGCGACCGTGCGGTTCGCCGGTCGCTCAGTGCAGAGGTCTTGTCACGGCAGCAAAAAGCTGATAGTATAGCAAGCATTTAGTGTGTGCAGTTTGGATCGATTCCGATAAATGTAATGAACATGACTCATACGTTAGTCAATGCGAGCGCTGAGGTTTTACCGCCCTGGTTGGATTTAAATTTGGCCTTGTTATTCGGGCTGGTTATCTTTGGCGGTGCGTTCGGGACGCGTCTTTTTCAAAAGTTCCACATTCCACAGGTCGTCGGCGCCGTTGTTGTAGGGATACTTCTGGGCAGAGACGTTCTTAATCTGATAACACCCGAAAGAGTCGAATCTCTCAAGCCCTTTACAATGTTTGCTTTGGGCATTATCGGTTTTATGATTGGGGCCGAGCTTCGGGCTGAGGTATTTAAGAAGTACGGCAGACAATTTTTCATCATTCTTTTTTCACAGGGATTTGGCGCTTTCTTGCTCGTAGCTCTTGGTACTTCTTTTATGGCCTGGCTTATATCAGGCAGACTGTACAGCTCGATTGCAATGGGGCTTGTGCTTGGTGCCATAGCCTCAGCAACGGCGCCGGCAACGACGGCAAACGTCTTGTGGGAGTATAAGACCAGAGGGCCTCTTACGGCTGCAATACTCGCTATCGTTGCGCTCGATGATGCCCTGGCGTTGCTGCTCTATCGCGGCGCAGCTACCGGAGCCAAAGCGCTCCTGGGCACAGCAGACGGCTCTGTTTTCGGCACTACCCTTATCTTATTGGGGGAAATTGTAGGGACAGTACTATTAGGTTTTTTAGCGGGTGTAACGTTATATCTTCTGCTAAAATTCGTCAGAGCCGACGATAAAATCTTAGAATTTTCGATAGCCTCTCTTCTGCTTATAGTCGGCGTCTCGATGATAGCGGGAATCGACCCAATTCTACCTGCTATGGTGCTGGGTATAACTATGGCGAATTTGGCGCCTCGCCAGAGCGAGCATGTCTTTGAACTTATCCGCAAATTTTCGCCGCCCGTTTATATTTCGTTTTTTGTGCTTGCTGGTGCGCATATTGAGCTCGGCAGGCTGGCTTCTTCGACGGCAGCTATAACGGCAGTATATATTACACTGCGGGTCGGTGGTAAGGTGGCAGGGGCCTGGTTTGGCGCTAAACAATCGAGGGCACCGGCGGTGGTTCGTAAATACTTAGGGATTTGCCTGCTTCCCCAGGCCGGCGTAGCCATTGGTCTTGCTATTATATCACGGGAGATGTTCGACGCGGAATTCGGTAAGATAGTCATTATGGTCGTTATGACAGAGACGTTTATCATAGAGCTACTTGGGCCGGTATTAGTCAAGGTAGGTGTCAGAAAAGCAGGCGAAGTAGGGATGAATGTTACCGAGGAGGACCTGATAAAGACATATACAGTTGCCGATGTTATGGATAAAAGCCCGACAAGCATTAAGGAGGATTTGCCGCTGCAGCAGATTCTTGAGGTATTCAGCACTTCTGAGAGTGTGTATTATCCGGTTATTGATGCTCAATCGCGCATTACAGGGGTAATTACTATCCCCGATATTAAAGAGATGTTTGCGAATCAGGATGTGGCCGGGTGGCTGCTGGCCTGTGATGTTGCCGAGCCTGTTCGTGACAAGATGACGCCCGAAAAGCCGCTTGAAGAGGTAATAGAGCATATGAGGCGGTATCATTTGGAAGATGTACCCGTAGTGGCCGGCAAGGATAGTGATGAGCTTGTCGGTGTTTTGGATTATTCCAAAACCCTGCGCAAAATAAGCGCTGAGGTCTTGCACAAACGCGAAATGGCAGACGGTCTGGCTATGGCGACGGGCTAAAGAGATGGTGAGTGGTGAGTGGAATAAGTGTACTAAAGTTAGAAGTGCCAAAAGTGCCTGAAATAGGGATATCAGTGTATCAGGAAATCAGGAAGCAAGTTATCAGTATATCAGGGTATCAGGAAAAGGCAAATTTATACCGTGCATTTATCCTGAAAACCTGGTACTCTGATAGCCACTGCCTGGTAACCTAATAGCCTGATAGTCTGAATAATTAGCTCACTTTAGGCACTTTCCTGATAGCTAATTAACCTCTCACCAATGAACAATTACCAAAATATGCAGTTTTCGTTTCCGAAAGAGAAAAGGCTTGTCAGTAACAGGCAATTCAAAGCCGTTTTGGCTCACGGTCTGCGTCTGAGTAACGGGCTGCTTACACTCTACATTGCAAAAAACAATTGTGGCTATCCGCGATTGGGTGTTTCGGTCAGCAAGTCCTGCGGAAACGCTGTCTTGCGTAATCGATTGAAACGGCTGTTACGGGAAGTCTTTCGGCAGAGCCAGGACTGGATTCCGGCCGGCTTCGATTATTTGCTTATCATTTCACATCAGTGGGCAAAAAAACCAGATGAAGAACAAAGCACAAAAGAAGCTATAAGGAAAATGACATTTGAGCAGGTAAAGGACTCTTTTTTAGCCCTGGTTCAGGAGCTAAAAGTGAGCTAAAGTGCCGAAAGTGAACATGGTTATCAGGTTATCAGGGCATCAGGTAGTGGTTATCAGATTAGCAGGATATCAGGTTAACTTTGTTTTTTTCCTGGTATCCGGATTCCCTGATATCCTGCACTCTGATTTACTGATATCCATATTTTAGGCACTTTATTTACGGATTAAGGTGATTTATGAGTCCGAAAGAGCGAATTTATGCGATTTTAAAGGGCGATTCTTACGACCGTCCCGCTGTTACTCCTATCTTAATGGCCTGGGCGGCTAATTTCGTCGGGCACACTTACAGGGATTATTATCTCGATGGTGATGTCCTGGTCCAGGCACAGCTTGCGGTTATCAGGGCATTCAATCTCGACCAGATAAGCGCGATAAGCGATCCCTGGCGGGAGGCATCTGCATACGGGATGGAATTTGATTATCCCGCCGATGGAGTTGGAAGGCCGAAAGAGGTGTTGATAAAGACCCACGATGACATATCACGCCTGAGACCGTTTGACATTGAAAATGCGGAACGAACAAGACAGCGGATAGAAAGTGTGCGGAAGATAGCTGCCGAAGTCGGGCAGACCCACAGCGTCTTAGGCTGGGTGGAAGGCCCGCTGGCAGAGTATGGAGACCTTCGGGGCGTGGAAAATGCGATGCTGGACCTGATAGATAGGCCGGAGCTATTCTTCAAGGCAGGCCAAATTATCGTCCAAAATGCGATAACATTTGCCGTTACCCAAGTCAAAGCCGGTGCGGACATGATCGGTGTCGGCGATTCGGCCGCAAGTCTGATTGCGCCGGATATGTATGCCGAGCTTGTCTTACCTCTGGAGCAAAAACTGATCGCCGCTATTCACCAAGCCGGAGCCGCAGTCAAGCTGCATGTTTGCGGCAATATAACAAACATCGTCCGGCACATGGCCGGAAGCGGAACGGATATTATAGACGTTGACTGGATGGTCCCTCTTGCCAAGGCCAGAGAGCTTGCCGGTCCCCAAATTACACTATGCGGGAATTTCAACCCGGCGGGCGTCTTGTTTGAGGGCAGCCCCGAGGATGTTGCTGACGCCGCCAGGCAGTGTCTGGAAGCGGTGCCTGATAAATTCATTTTAATGCCGGGCTGCGAGGTGCCGCCGCACACGCCCGAGCAAAACATCCGGGCCTTCTGTCCCTGTGACGGTTGTCTGATTCGAGAGGAATTAAAGTGTTGAAATCTGGTTTTTGAACCCACGACAGGTAGTTAAAATTCAACTGTTTATCAACTGATACGCCCTGATGAGCTCAGCCACGCTCCAGGCCTGGGCGATACATCCTCTTGGCGTATGTGGGGCGTCACCATCGAATATCTCCGAAACAGACCCGAGGCAGCCGTCTTTGGTCAGGTGCTGCAGGAGAGGCTGAATAAATTCAGCCGCCTTTTTTTTGCTTTTTCGACTGAATCCATTGACCTTCAGGAATCCTTCCACAAACGGTCCCATCAGAAACGCCCAGACGGTACCCTGGTGATAAGCCTCGTCACGTTGTT
>JBGVTO010000091.1:0-30782 GCA_041862635.1 Phycisphaerae bacterium
AAGGTAAGCTACAGCCTTGATGAGGTTATCGAAAAGGTCGATGTGATAAATATGCTTCGGATTCAGTTCGAGCGGCTCGGCGGCAATCCTTTTCCTTCGGTACGGGAATACTCGCATTATTTCGGACTGACTGTCGAGCGTATGAAAAGGGCCAAATCCGATATTTTGGTTATGCACCCGGGCCCGATTAACAGAGGGCTGGAGATGGAAAGTGAAGTAGCCGACGGCCGGAACAGTGTTATCTTAGAGCAGGTAACCAACGGCCTGGCCGTGAGAATGGCGGTGCTGTTCCTCGTCAATCAGGCAGCAGCAGAAAGACTTAAGGCTTAAAACGAAAAATGCAAAAGCGGGTACTATTATCAGCAGTTTTAATTTTCATCGTTGTCCAGATATGTTTCGCTGAAAGCTCGTTACTTTCCAAGTCTGATGCCGGGACGATTACGGGCAAGGTAATTGACGCTAAAGACAAGCCTGTAGCCGGAGTGGTTGTAATTCTGTGTGAACAGAGCAGCGGTATTCCTGTCTGTAAGGAGACATTTCGATTATTTACGGATGTGTTCTTAACGAAAGAAGGTAACCAGCAGAAAGAGATTTATTTTGTGGTTACCGATGTCCTGGGTTGTTTTTCTTTTGAAAAGGTGCCGGTGGGCGAGTACCGTTTGGTTGCCCAGTCCTGGAAGGATGTTGAAGAATTTAAGGGCATCTTTGAAAAAAATGGAAAGGAGATACAACTGCACGGCATTGCTGAGCATGTTCGTGTTTCTGCTGAAAATTCACCTAATATTGTGCTTCGTCCGTTGGGTACCGGCGTTTTGCAGATAAATGAGGATGCCCCGAATGATGAGACTCTGCTTGTTATCAGTAGCTCGCCTACACGTGCTGACCCTATTCTTGGTTTTGCCGGTTGGGGCGGTGCATTTATGCAAAATATGATAGGCGGCAACCGAATGCCGAAGGGCAAGACAACTGTCTATGGTCTGTCGGAGGGCAAAGTTTATTTGGCTATGTTTGCTGCTGACAGCGTCCCCGGCTGGACAGAAGGACAAGCTCAGATTACGCCGAATACAACAACTGTTATAGAGTATATCCCTTTTGTCAACAGTTGGTCGAACAGCCGACATGACCCGCCTGAACATCTTGTGCCGGTCTTTGAAGAAGTCAAACGGTTGATTTCCCGAAAGGATAACTTCATCTTCAATCTTTACCAGAACTCTGACATACAAATAGATCGCTCGAAGGGGATGTGGGGATTTATGGAACAGATTGGACCCCATCTGGCAAAAGAGGTTGAGTTGCCCAGCGGAAGCAAAGCAACGTTTGGCGAGGTGATGGCGGCTGCTCAGTACGTTCAGCTTCAACGGACAATGGAACGGAAGAAAGAACAATGGAAAAAACATGATGAGGCGATGAAAAAGTTTTTAGACAGACGAGCAGCTAAAAAAGCAATGGCTCAGAAAGAACAAGTAAGGATTCGAGAAACGGTTGACATTTCATCGCCATCTTCTTTTTTCCCAGATGATGTTCAGGCGGGTGAGGAACTTGACGAATTGTGGGAGGTGAAAAATCACGCTTTTAATACGGTATCCAGTGAGGAAATACTTAAAATTGTCCGCAAAGGCTTTCGCAGAACATCTGCGAAGAAAGACGATATAATCGGAACGATTGGGAGTAAATTCGTCTGGCACAAGAGGCCATCTGTACAAAGTGCCGTAGATATTCTGTACTGTGCAAGCTTTGAACCTGATGTGAAGTACAACGCTTTTTATTACGGGCTTACGGTTGCTAAGCCCAAGTCGCCGGAAGTGTTGAAGCGTCTTGTTGAGCTTGCTATGCAAGGTTATGGGGTTGGTCGGATTGCATGGGGAATATTAGTAGTGCAGAACCAACGAGAGGAATTCGTTAATTTACTTAAGCCTTACCTGAATAGTAATGACTCTACAGAAAGACAACAGGCACAAAATGTTATGAGGGTGATTGAGGGTAAAAGCAGTGGTGTCTATAGTACGGGTATAGGTGAGACAAATCCGGAAGATATTGAAAAAGTTAAAAAAGATTTCGGAGATAAACTGGGACAAATAAAACAAACCCTTTTGACAGGTACAAGTTCATTGAGACTTATGGAGCTTGAACGTATTTGCTCACTTAATACTTGTATATTGTTTGATGATACATTTATTTCTGGAATTCAGGCTTGCGCTCAAGATAAGAGCCCCAAGGTAAGAATTAAAACCGCAGAGGTTGCCGGATATTACTGGATATGGGGTGATACAATAACGAATCCCAAAATCACCCGATTGCTTATTCAGCTTTCGGAAGATGAATTTCGGGAAGTACGCTTTGCAACAGTTGAAAAAGGCCTTTTTAATATTCCTAATAAAACAGAAGGTATTATCAAACGGATTGTAGATATAACGTTGGCTGAGCAGAAAGAAATACCTGAGAAATTATATCTCAGAATACAGTATGTGTTACGGGTAAATGGCAATATAACTCGAACAATACTACAGGAATATCTTAATGAAGGTGAATATGAGCAGGGAATAATTGCCAGACTATATCGTGATGCTCTGAGGTCAGAGCCACCTATCGTTGAGAAAAAGTAATCATAATCGGGTTCTATAAGGATAAAAGTGAAAAAATGATAATAGATTGGTGCGGGATATAAGGTTTTTCCTTATTGTACAAAATTATGACAAGTTGAGGTTGAAACACATATTGAGTAGTGATAAAGATGGATTTCCTCTTCAACGGGAATTGAAGAACAATGAATTCCGAACTTTTAATCAAAAATGGTCGGGTGATAGACCCTGCGAACGGCGTCGATAAAAAGTGCGATGTGCTTATCGTCGATGGAAAAATTGCAGCGGTCGGAGAAAAGACCCAAGACTCAAGACCCAGGACACAAGACTGTAAGGTCATTGATGCGGCCGGCAAATTAGTAACGCCGGGCCTTATTGATATCCATGTTCACTTTCGTGAGCCGGGGGATGAAGAAGAGGAGACAATAGCGAGCGGCTCAAAGGCGGCGGTAGCAGCAGGCTTTACCTCAGTTGTCTGTATGCCGAATACCAATCCTGTCATAGAAAATGAAACCGATGTCGAATACATCCATAGGAAGGGCAGGCAGGCCAGGAAAACTCATGTCTATACAATGGGGGCCATCACGAAAGGACTGCAGGGTGTTGAGCTTGCGGAGATGGGATTTATGGCTGACGCCGGGGCTGTTGGCTTTACTGATGACGGCAGGGGGGTGCAGGACCCGGCGGTTATGCTGCGGGCTTTGAAATATGCTGCTATGTTCGATGTTGTTATAACCCAGCATTGTCAGGATGATGGAATTGCCGGCAATGGCGTAATGAATTCCGGTTACTATTCGACGATATTGGGTTTGCCGGGATTAGACCCATTGGCTGAAGAGGCGATGCTGTGGCGCGATATTCAGCTTATTAAAAAGATCCGCTCCGGGCGGATTCGCTATCACGCCCAGCACATATCGACGGCCGGTGCGATTGAGCTGATAAGAGTGGCAAAGGAAGATTCTCTGCCGATTACCTGTGAGGTTGCACCGCATCATTTGCTTTTGACCGAGGAATGCTGCGTCGAATATGACACCAACTATAAGGTGAATCCACCATTACGGACGGAAAAAGATATTGAGGCTCTAAAGCAGGCAATAGCCGATGGGCTGGTAGATGCTTTGGCAACGGACCATGCTCCGCATCTTCAAAGTGAAAAGGAGTTGGAATTTTTAGCTGCTCCTTTCGGCATAGCATCTCTGGAATGTGCTTTGGGTCTTTATGTCAAGGCTCTTATTGAGCCTGGCGTTCTGGGCTGGCCCGGCTTGATTAGCTTGATGACTGAAAAGCCGGCAAAGATAATCGGTGTTGACAAGGGCACACTTGGGGTAGGCAAACAGGCCGACGTTACTATTATCGACCCGAACGCAGAGTATGAAATTGACGTAAATACATTCCGTTCCAAGAGCAGAAACTGTCCATATCACGGCTGGAAGGTTAAAGGCAAGGTCGAAAAAACAATCGTCGGCGGCGAGATAAGATTCGAAGTCGAGAACCGATAGTGCGTAGTTGAGAGTTGATAAACCACGAACTACGAACTATGACTCATGTTTATTATTGACGGTAATAATCTGTTGCACTCAATCCAGAAAACGGACGCCTGCCGAGACGTGGCTCTGGCACGGCTGAAAGGCTCCGAGTCAATCAGTGATGTTGGATTGTGCCGGATTATCGGTAGATACTTAAAGCAAATCGGCCAAAGTGGCGAAATTATTTTTGACGGTACCGGGCCGCGAGACAAAAGCAGATTCGATAATATAAATAATCTGGAGGTCTTTTTTGCGGGCTTAGGTACGGATACCGACACAGTAATCGAAGATAAAATAGGGGCAAATACGGCGCCGAGAAGGTTAACGATTGTCAGCAGTGACCGAAGATTGCGAAAAGCGGCCCTGGCCAGAAAAGCAATATCAGTAAAGTCGGAGGTTTTCTGGAATAATATCCAGAAACAATTAAGCCGGAAAAAAACAATCAAAGAGCCCACGGCAAAACGGCAGGGACTAACTGACGGCGAAACCAAACAATGGCTTGAGTTTTTCGGTCTTGAGCAATGAATAGTCATAGAGCGTGGAATATAAAATGTGTCCCGAATAGAATATTTGATACGAAACTATGTGCGAATCCAGGATGACCGATAAAGCACTCCTTTTAGTGTTTTTGCTCTTTTCATGCTATCAGACAGTGGTATCAGAGTAAAACAAAATCCCTCGATAAGCTGGAGCTTTCTGTCCCAGAATCGAGGGATTTTGTTACACGAAGTCTTTTATCTTCTTAACAATTTATATTGAATCTCTGAGTTCTCCGGCAAAATCATACTCTTTGTTGTCTATTATCACTTTTTTAATAGTGAATGTGGTGGTTCGTGATCTTGCTATCCAATCTGTTGTCACGAAGCTGACTCTGCCACTTCCATCTGTTCGGCCGGAAACATTGCCGCTATAACCTCCACTCCAGGTTCCCTGTATGGTCGCTCCGCTGATAGGTTGTCCGGAAGGTTTATTCTGTGTAAGCGTAATCACTGCCGTTGCTGTATCCCAAGTTAGGAAGACCTGCTTCCTCGACAAGCCAATATTGATGTGTATTGGTGGAGTGCTCAATTGGATGTAATCGGTCTTGGTTTCAGTATCTGTGCCGCCCATGCCTCTTGCTGTTAAACTGACTGTGTAAGTACCGATGTTTCTGTGCATGTACGTGTGGATTGGATTCAGTTCAGTTGACGTTGTTCCATCACCGAAGTTCCACAACCGGCTCTCGATATGTCCAGAGGATGTATCAGTGAATTGCACTACCAGAGGGCCGTCACCGGTTCTCGGTTTTCCCATAAAGTCGGCCACGGGTACCGAAGGCATCGTCAGAGTGACGTAGTTCTGCTTGGTTTTGGTCCTCGAACCGCCTGGACCAACTACCCTCAAACTTACTGTGTATGTACCAGGATTTTTATACGTGTGAGCCGGATTCCTCTCGGTTGATGTTTCTCCGTCCCCGAAGTCCCACAACCAGGTTGTGATGCCTCCGTAATCTGCGGATTCCATTGAACCAAGTAACATACCATTCCCGCGGCTGAAATAGGTTGCACTACAGGAGGATGTATCAATGAATTGCACGGTCATGGGTGTATTATTCTGAATCGGTTCTTTTTCAAAGTCCGCTACAGGAGTTGAAGGTACAAAGCCCTGGATAAAGCTATCTTTTGTTGTAGTTTTCGAGCCACTTGGACCTGTTACTGTTAAGCTTACGTTGTAAGAATAATAGTCCTTAAATACATGAACAGGATTCTTATCGATAGATGTAGTTCCATCACCAAAATCCCATAACCAACTTGTGATATTTCCAGTGGACTGGTCGGTGAATCGTACGGTCAGCGGCTTAGGACCGATTCTCGGTTCTGCTGTAAAGTTTGCTGCAAGAGGCATAGTCGGCCCTGGTCCTGGTCCTGGTTCTGGCCCAGGCCCGGGCCCGGGTCCTGGTCCCGGGCTGGGTTTCTGTTGAAGAGCAGCAAAAGCATCTACTATCCCCCAGCCGTATTCTACGTCCCAGCCTGCCATTCCCTTATCCTCTGCGGTGAATTCTAAAGCCTCTCTGACTCCATCGGGTGTGTTGGCAATTCCATTGGCTATGATCAAGGCTGCAACTCCGGAGACATGCGCGGCAGCCATTGAAGTTCCCTCCATAAAGCAGTACCCCCAGAATATTTCGCTGGTACCGTTTTTCTGATAGGTCTGCTGCAAAATCCCATCACTATAGCCATCTCCATTCTGGTCAACATTAAGGTCACCGCCCGGTGCTACTAAATCCAGACTTAGTCCGTAGTTGGAGTAGTAAGCTAAAGTTTCGTCATAAAGGGTAGCGCCGACAGCAATAACATAATCATCGTAGGCGGCAGGATAACAGATATTCCCTTTGCCATCATTACCTGCAGGGGCAATTACGGTTGCGCCATAATTGTAAGCATGAGCTACCGCATTCTCTAAAGTTTTTGAGGGCTCAGTTCCTCCCAGCCCAAGGTTAATCACGTGCGCACCATTGTTTGTTGCCCAGACAATACCTTCTGCAACGTCAGCATAAGTTCCAGCTCCATTGCTGTTCAATACCTTCACAGGCATCAAGGAGGCATTATAAGCTATACCGGCTACTCCTATTTCGTTATAAGTACTTTGAGCGATAATACCAGCTATATGGGTTCCGTGCCCGGGATTAGAATCGTCATCAGGGTATCTATCTCTGTTAACAAAGTCATAACCGTTCACAAAGTCCGTTTCATCTAAATCTGGAGCTCGCTGGTAGAACCTTGTGGGCCCTGTGGGATCTTGTTCGTAGCGAGATTTATCGGTGACACCCGTGTCAAGAATTGCCACGATTACTCCTGAGCCGGTAGAGAGATTCCAGGCTGATTGCATTTGAATACCGCCGTAGGTTTGATTATATAGGTGCCACTGACGGAAATATAGCTCATCATCTGGGCGCATCATGGCAGAAGCGATGTAGTTTGCCTCAGCATACTCGACGCTGGCTTTTGCCTGATAAATATCAACCATTTCGTCGACTGTACTACCGCTTGGAATCTTTATTATTTTGAAGCCAGCGAGTGAACTGGTGTAGATAGTATAAGCGCCTTGAACTGCATTTACAGCGGATATCTCCGCCTCCGAAACGTTGGGCTTGAATTTGACGATAATCTCACCCGGAACGTGCTTCAGGCCCACTCGGTGCAGACCCTTTTCAAAAATTTGGTCCCTGGCTAAACTGTTCTGAGTAAAGACCGAAACAAGTAAAAGTAAGACTAGCGCACTTGAGCATAGCTTTTTCATCGCTCACTCCTCCCAAAAATGAATTTTTCTTAACAATCTTATCCCGATAAATCGGGACCGCAATGTCTTATCAAATAATATTATAGCCGAATTTCTCGAATAAAGCAAGAGAATTTTATAAAAATTGTCGGTTGAGCAATTTTCACGGTGTTTGCCAGCCCCCCCTTTCGACAAATTGCAAAGCGGACCTTATTTATGTGATTCCCGTTAAATCTTGCCGGAATTTTATATTGCTTAATTCGGTGGAAAGGTATATAAGAGTGTTTTTCGGGTGTGCCGAGTACGGGGCACCAGACCGATATTATTTATTTTCCTTTGCCTGTAAACGGCAGATTACCGGGCTTTGTAGAGCCCCGTAGGGTGCTTAGATAACCTTCTAAAAAAAAGGGGCGTTATTGAGCTAACTTGCTTTATGGTTTTTACTTTACAGAAATGGAGAATCTATGAAGAAACGTAAAATGGTTACGATTGACGGTAATACGGCGGCGGCATACGTTGCCCACGCTACGAACGAAGTTATTGCAATATACCCGATTACACCAAGCTCGCCTATGGGCGAGCTGGCTGATGAGAGGACAGCCAAAGGCCAGCCCAATATCTGGGGCACGGTTCCTTCGGTTACAGAGATGCAGTCAGAAGGTGGTGCAGCCGCAGCCGTGCACGGTGCATTGGCAACTGGTGCCTTAACAACAACTTTTACGGCCTCACAGGGACTTTTGCTAATGATTCCCAGTATGTATAAAATCGCAGGCGAACTGCTGCCTACAGTTTTTCACATCTCAGCTCGTTCGTTGGCCTGTCAGGCACTTTCAATATTCGGCGACCATTCTGATGTGATGACCTGTCGCGAGACCGGCTTTGCGATGCTCTGTTCCGGCAGCGTTCAAGAGGTTATGGATTTAGCGCTTATTGCTCAAGAAGGCACGTTGGCCTCACAGGTACCTTTCCTGCATTTCTTTGACGGTTTTAGAACCAGTCATGAGGTTCAGAAGGTTGAGGAATTAACGCTCGATGATATGCGGGCTATAATTGACGATGAGCTGGTTGCCCGGCATAAAGTTAGGGCGCTTACACCGGACAGGCCGATGATTTCCGGCACCGCACAAAATCCGGATGTGTACTTCCAGGGCAGAGAGACGGTGAACAAATATTATTTAGCTGCGCCGCAGATTGTTCAGGACACAATGGATAAGTTCGCAAAGCTGGTCGGAAGGCAATATCGTTTGTTTGATTATGCCGGTGCGGCGGATGCCGAGAAGGTGATTATTATGATGGGCTCAGGCGCTGAAACCGCTCATGAGACGGCTGAGTTCCTGGCCTCTCAAGGTGAAAAAGTGGGGGTAGTAAAGGTCCGGCTCTACAGGCCGTTCAGTACCGAGCACTTTATTGCTGCTTTGCCCAAAAACGTGAAAAAGATTGCGGTATTGGACAGAACAAAAGAGCCCGGCTCTCTTGGCGAGCCGTTATATCTGGATGTTCGCACTTCTATCGGTGAGGCTATGTATGCGGGCCAAACGGCTTTCAAGAAATATCCGCTTATTGTCGGCGGACGGTATGGACTTGGCTCAAAGGACTTTACGCCTGCTATGGTCAAGGCCGTTTTTGACAATCTCGATGCTGCAAAACCCAAAAATGGTTTTACAGTAGGTATCATTGACGATGTAACGAATACCAGCCTGGAAGTTGACGAATCCTTTGATATTGCCGGTAAAAAACTATTATCCGGCATGTTTTTCGGGCTTGGGGCAGATGGTACTGTTGGTGCGAACAAAAACTCTATAAAGATTATCGGCGAGCTAACGGATAATTACGCCCAGGCCTACTTTGTATACGATTCGAGAAAGGCCGGTGCAATGACCACCTCACATCTGCGGTTTGGCGAGCAGCCTATCCAAAGGCCTTACCTTGTAGGTAAAGCTGATTTTGTTGCGTGTCATAATCCGAGTTTTCTGGAAAAATATGATATGCTTTCCGCTGCGCGTCAAGGAGGTACCTTTCTGCTGACCAGCAGCCATGGCAAGGACGAGGTATGGGACACTCTACCGCAGGAGGTGCAGAAACAGATAATCGACAAGAAGCTGAAGTTCTACGTTATTGATGCAATTGGGCTTGCCGCCGAACTCGGCTTAGGTGCGCGAATCAACGTGATTATGCAAACAGCCTTTTTCAAAATCAGCAATGTTATTCCACTCGATACGGCTGTCAAAGCTATTAAAGATGCTGTCCAGAAGACTTACGGCAAGAAGGGCCAAAAGGTTGTGGATATGAATTATGCAGCCGTTGACGGTGCCCTTGATAAGATATATGAGGTTAAGGTTCCGGACAAGGTAACCAGTAAGATACGGATGCGGCCGCCTGTTCCGGAAGATGCCCCTGATTTTGTCAAAGAGGTTACCGCGGAACTTATAGCATTTCGCGGGGATAAGGTGCCTGTGAGCAAATTACCCGCTGACGGTAAATTTCCGAGCGGCACGACTAAATTTGAAAAACGCAACATTGCCGTCAATATTCCCCAGTGGGAGCCCGATGTTTGCATTCAATGCGGAACGTGCTCTTTGGTTTGCCCTCACGCGGCTATAAGAATTAAGGCTTATGATGCGAAGTATCTCGAAGATGCCCCGTCGACATTCAAGAGTGCCGATGCCAAAGGCAAGGACTTTGCCGGTTTGAAATTCACGGTCCAGGTGGCTCCGGAAGATTGCACCGGTTGTGGCAACTGTGTTGTGGCCTGTCCCGCCCAGGAAAAGGACAAGGACAAGAAACCGACGGGCCGAAAGGCAATCAATATGACACTGCAGGAGCCTCTTCGAGCTACTGAGCGCGATAATTATAAATATTTCCTGGCTGTTCCGAATACCGACCGTAGTCTCTTCAAAGCCGCTTCCGTTAAAGGTAGCCAGTTGATTGAGCCTTTATTCGAATATTCCGGCGCATGCGCCGGTTGTGGAGAAACGGCTTATGTAAAGCTTCTGACCCAGTTGTTCGGAGACAGGGCGTATATTGGAAACGCGACCGGCTGCTCATCTATTTACGGCGGCAATCTGCCCACGACACCTTATACGAAGAGGTCGGACGGCAGGGGGCCGACATGGAGTAATAGTCTGTTCGAGGACACCGCTGAGTTTGCGATGGGTATGCGATTGACAGTTGACAAATTCAAAGAATGCGCTCTTACGCTGTTGGATAAAGTGGCGGATAAAGGATGTGTCGATGTAAAACTGGCAGAGGAAATCCGAACGGCCACATTGGCTGATGACCCGGTGCAGGACGCTATTGAACAACAGCGAGAGCGGGTGGATGAGCTCAAGGCCAAATGCGAGAAAAGCGACTGTGCGGAATGTAAGCAGTTATTAAGTGTTGCCGATTATCTTGTGCGCAAATCCGTTTGGGGCCTTGGCGGTGATGGGTGGGCTTATGACATTGGATATGGTGGGCTCGATCACGTACTGGCCAGTGGGAACAATGTTAATCTGCTTGTTTTGGATACAGAGGTATATTCGAATACCGGGGGGCAAATGTCCAAATCTACGCCGAGGGCGGCGGTAGCCCAGTTTGCCGCGGCGGGAAAGCCAATGCCCAAGAAAGACCTTGGGCTTCTGGCTATGACCTATGGAAACATTTATGTTGCCAAGGTGGCGATGGGTGCGAATACGAGCCAGACGGTAAAGGCCTTTGTCGAGGCTGAAGCTTATCCGGGACCTTCTCTTATAATTGCTTATTCCCACTGTATCGCCCATGGCATCAATATGACCGCGGGCTATCAGGAACAGAAGAAGGCCGTTGCCTGTGGTCATTGGCCGTTGTATAGATTCGACCCACGGCTTAAAGAGCAGGGCAAAAATCCATTGCAGCTCGACTCTAAGGCTCCTACGATTGATTTTGAGGAGTATGCTTACGGTGAAAATCGTTTTCGCACTCTAAAGCAGTCCAAGCCCGAAGCTGCAGCGGCGTTAATTAAACTTGCCAGTAACGACGCCACACAGAGGTATGCTCTAATGGAGCAGCTTGCAGGTTTAGCGTGCGATGTGAAAAGTGAAGCGTAAAATCTAAATCCAAAATAGGAAATAGGAGGCTAAGATGAGAACTCAGAAGTCGGAAGTCAGAAGTCAGAAGTCAGAAATCAGAGTCTATCATCTGTTTTTTGTCCTCTTTCTTCTGTTTTCTGTTGTGGCCGCTTTCATCTTCACAGGATGTCAGCGGAAACAGGAGGAAGATGTAGTAGAGATGTTAGTTTCTGGGCCGAACCTTGAAACGATTTCTGTTCCGCCCGATTATGTGGTTCGAGCGATTGAGGCAGCCGGCGGATGGAACACCTGGACGGGGATGAAAGAGCTGCAGCTTGATTGTGTAGTTACTTTTTACCAGCCGGATGGCAGTTTCTACCTGACTGAACAGCATCACGTGGTTTATCCCTGGTCTAATTCTATCCAGATTTCAGCCCGGGAGCCGCAGGGTGCGTTTGCCTGGCAACTATCGAGAGGAAAGTTCGACGTGTTACAGGGCAACGGGCAAAGTGATGCTTTGCCGGTTGTAATCGGCAGCAGCCATTTTGCGGAAATGATATTGAGTATTATAACGATACCGGCACGTTTTTTAGATGAGTCGGCTGAGTTTTCCAGAGAGACCACCGAGCTCAAAATCCAGGGACAATGGTATTACCCGATTATTAGGCGAAGCAGACCTGTTGTCGGAGCCGAACTCAAACCGGCTCGAGCTTTGTCTAAAGCGGTGTTCTATCAGGACAGGGATAACTCATTAATCGATATGATTTTGTTTGACTATATGGGCGGAGGTGATTTTTTAGCGGTCCGCGGTTATGACTATACCGAAGTTGAAAAAGAGGGCGTTCGTGTTCCTATCGGGATAGAGATATTTACGGCCGATGCCGGCGGCAATTTGCGGGAGCGCCTGGTTAAGATAGATTATCACGCCCTGAAACGTGCTAAATAAAATAAGAGAAGGTCGGGTTGTTCAGGTTTGGCCCGACCTTCTTTCCTATCCCGGTTATTTTTTACCTTTTCGGTGTGACCTAAGGTACGGTTACTTTTCACTCCCAGAGCTTTTGAGATTTTGCTGCATCATCATTTTTTGTTGCTGCTGTTGTTGCTGTTTCATCATTTGAAAGACCCCCATAATTTCCATCAAATGCTCTTTTGGCAGCGCAATATCCACGGCCATTTTTCCATTTCCGGCCTTGCCTGCAAATACGATATTGCTCTTGGTGGGAATATCCATTTGTAGCATTGGCATCGGCATAGGCATGATTGCTCCAACCATCTTGAACAATCGCAGAAAATTATATGTCACCACGAAATCAGCTTTATCCGCTTCCGGCAGTAACGTCAAAGCTGCCTTCATTTCATCGCCCATTTGCTTTGGGCTGCCGGCTTTAACCTCATCGATCAGCTCGCGTATCGCCGAGTTTGCATTGCCGCCGATGGTACAAACCCACAGCCCGTTAGCCATCGCCCATCGGTAATCAAATCCGCCGCCGTACATAGCATTTATCATTTGTCCCTGCGGTGAGTTGGCATCCGTTGATTTCATCGTGAACTTCGCCGAATCTATTGAGATGTCTTTGTAAAGGTCAACGTCCCGCTGTATCGTAAAGCTGGTTTCTATTCCCATGTCCTTATAAAAATCCATAATACCGCTGGTGTTCAACATCTGCGTCGCTTCTTCGATGAGTCGGTTGAATTTTTCCTTATCCTTGACTGCTATAACATAATTAGCTACAAAGGGCGGCTTGTTTTTGGTATCTATCGAAGCTGAACACGCTATTGGCCCACCAACACAGTCAGTCGCATCCGCCGCAAGAGCTTTCATCCTGGCGATATCCTTCGTAGTCATATTTTCACCGGCCATAACGGCAAGCAAATCGATACTCTTGATGTTGAGTTCTTTCCAGAAGGGTGTGTTTATTTTGAATCCGAAATTCATCATCGCCCCATCTTCCAGATACCCTAAAAGCTTGTTTTTTTGGTTCGCTGAGGTATCTGCGACAAACATATTTGCCATATCCGTCCCGGGGACAGCGGAGATGGTTTTGGTGATATTCAAAACATTGGGTTTTGGGTTGATTGCTATACTCAGGTATTGTGTTTCTTTCATCAACGTCTCAAAAATGCTGACATACATATTCATTATATTCTCTATGTTCATCATAGGTGGGGCTCCTGGACGGTTAGGGTCGATGCTTTTCATTGTCGTTTTGAACTCTTCAAGTTTGCCAGACACTACGTTCCCGAAAGCCCTGGAGGCCTGTTGCACATTACCGTACGCCCAGACTGGTTCAGTCGTAGCCAGTTTCGCCTCATCAGCATCGAGGGCGCTTGCAAGTCCCGCTGCTTTGGCAGCTGAAATTGCTTTTGCCATTACGAGAAGCTTGTCATAATCATTGGGCCAGCTTATGAGTGCATAATTGCCGGCCTGCGTGACCAGCATTATAGGTGTCCCGTTGCTTGTGATTTTTGAAACGCCTTTCTCGTCCGGCTGGCTACAATTGGGATTACCGCTGATAAGCTGTCTATAATCTGTAACGGAAACAAGTGCACCGATGAACACCTTTGAAACTGGATTAGTTTGTGTCGGTTCGCCGGATGGAATTGCGCCAAATATCACAAAACTTCCATTCATATTTACGCCATTTATCTCCGGGCTGCCTAACACGTTGGCTAATTGTGCCCGAGCCAGTATCGAGAGCCCCATAGGCATAGGCGAGACGCCGGCTAAGAACTGGTCTATTTGACTTAAAGTATATTCAAAATTATTCACCCGTATGCAAAACAGACTCTCAGCCGGTATCATCTTCAACAGCGTGTCATCTGCGGGCTTTGCCGAACTTTGTGCATGCAGTCCTATGGCAAGGACGAGCAGAACCAATAATCCTGTTGAAGCAGCATTTCTCAAACATCTTGAATTAAACATTTTTTAGGCCTCCATAAGTTAACGCCAGTAAATTAGTTTCTTACAAATCTTAGACTGTGCTTACGATATATATAACGCTTATTCTATCGGAAAATTACAAAAAAAGTTAACAAAATTAAAAAACAAATAACTGTAGATTACGATAATACCAGCGATATGTTAGCACAGGATACTTTCCTGATGATAAGACCGAACCAGAAAAGCTCATCCCGCGACAATTAGGCGTGAGCCAAAGCTTAATTGGTGCGTGACACAATTTTTATCGGTGTCCGCAAAAATTTTCTATCGGAACGGTCTTTTTGTCTATATTGGTATTGCAGGGATTATCGGCCCCGAATAAGGAGGTGGCTCTGAACAAACTTTACAAGAGTTAAAAAAAGTTAAGCGAGCAAGGTATTAAACCGATAAATTTCATCGAGTTAAGGTGTGTTTTTTGCGGTTCAGGGGTTTAGGACAGAGAAAAGCTCGATATTTTTGGAAGTTTGCTGCTATGGAAGGAATACAAACCGGACGTGAAGGCGAAGGTAACAAGCCGGGTCCCCACCATGAAAAATCGCGATTGAGAACCCAGATAACAGGCAAAACCGCTCGCACCCCCTTTGCTGTCTTCGACAGCAGACAGGGGGATTATGCGAGTGCGGGAGGCCGGTTTTTATTCGCTGCTTTCATTCTACTTTTTTTGTTACTTTCATCCGGTTGTGGCAATAAATTTTTTGACCCAACGCAGGTAGGCAGATTCCGTCCTGTTCCTGCAGTCAATGTAATTTTGGATTCGCTGGGGGTGGCTGAGGAGGCGCCGGTGGCTTGGGAAAATGCCGAAGAGCCGCTGCCCATAGATACTGTAGCGATGGAGTCTGACTACGCGTTCAGGGCAGGTGACATTATCAGTGTAGCTATCTTCGAACTACTTCAAGAGGGTATTCAATTTGTAAATAATTATGTTGTTACCGAAACCGGCAGGATATCCATACCGGAGGTCGGCGTAGTAAAGGCGGCGGGATTGACAGAAACACAGCTTGAAGAAGAGATAAAGCAAATTCTTTCTCCGGGCATATTGAAGAACCCGTCGGTTATCGTCGCTTTAGCCGGCTCCCAGCAGCGGGCGTTTTCGATATTAGGTGACGGTGTGCCTCTTCCGGGCAGGTACTCTATTCCAAGATATGATTTCAGGCTGACCGATGCGCTTGCGACAGCAGGTGGACCAAGACAGTTTAACGTAAGCTATATTTATGTTTCACGTTTTATTGGGGACAAAAGGAACAAGGGATATGAACCGCTTGAACAAGGATTTGATGGGCTTGAGCTGGAGGTTATTGAGCCTGAGACTGCCAGGACGTCGTACAATATACAGCCCCGGCGTGCAGGGTTCCGGCCTCGTGCAGAATATCAATGGCCTGAAAGTAAAGTGGTTATATCTTCGTCCGAGATGGTAAGGGATTGGGAAGAGGCTGGAATACCGAAAGCTTTTGAATGGCCGAGCAACCGCACACCCAGCGGGATAAATACCCAGAGTACAAGGAAATCATCCACTATGTTGGCTGCTCCGGAGACGACGGATGAGCCGATAGGTGTCACAGACATATTGAAAACATTGGATGAGCGCTCTCGTCGTGAACGTGAACAAAGGTGGTTAAATAGGCAAGTAAATGTCGAAAACGCACTGGAGACGTTCAGGGAGCTGGTTCGTTTTGAAGAGAGGGTAGATGAGCGAATAAATCACCGGGACACACCAGCAGCATCACCCGTACCTGCTGTATCGAAACTGATGAGTGAGCCGTTGGATAGAGAGGAACCCGGGCGTATTAAGTGGATTTTCCAGAACGGCAAGTGGGTTTCTGTTCCTGATCAAACCGCTCCACCGAAGCCGACAAAAGAAAAAGAACAAACAGGTCATATTGAGTGGATTTTCCGGAACGGCAAATGGATTCCTGTTCAAGTCGGTACGCCACAGCCACTAAAACCGATAGCGCCGGTAAGACCGGATATTAAAATTGAACCTGGAGAGAAACCATTTGGTCCATTCGAAGAGGAGGCGCCGGCGGCTTTGGAACGTGAGCCCGGTGCCGGGACGCGTCTTATAAGGATTCCTGCCGACAAGCTGCTTGCAGGTGACAGCCGATATAATATCGTGATAAAGCCCGGTGATACTATCCATGTTCCTGTTGATATTGTTGGCGAATTTTGCATAATGGGTAATGTCAACCGTACCGGGTACATTCCTATTACGGGCCGACCAATGACTTTGAAGATGGCTATAGCTGCTGCGGGCGGTTTGGGACCATTGGCCTGGCCGAGGCGCTGTGAAGTGGTACGAAGGATCGGCAGGAAGAAAGAAGAAATAGTAATGGTGGATTTGGATAAGATCACCAGCGGTGAGCAGCCGGACTTCTTTATAAAGCCGAATGATTTAATCAATGTCGGCACACACCCAACCTCCAGATGGCGCGCAATTCTGCGAAATGCGTTCAGGGCCACTTACGGCTTTGGTTTTGTTTACGACCGTAATTTTGCGGATAGAGATTTCTACACAAGCAGGCCTTTTCCCAGCTGGTTCTAATAAAGGTGTAGGGCGAAAACCGCAGAACGATAGAGCTCCAAAGTTCTGCTTTTTGGTTTTTAGCTGTTAGTTTACACTATGGTGGACAACTTCACCTCTTCTATTGCAGAGGTACCTGATTTCGCAAAGAGTTGCAAAATGGGAACCCAAACACAACAAATAGGTACTCCGCGTCAAAAACAACAGTGGCGCGAGCTCGGGCTGCATAATTACATTAGAATATTGATAATAGGAACACTGTTTTGCTATCTTTTTCACAATGAGATTCAGACAATCGTCCGCGGATGGCTCACTGATAGCAGCTGGTCGCACGGTTTTCTAATCCCGATATTCAGTTTATACTTCATCAACCAGCACAAGAAAGAAATACTTTTCTCCGCTCAGAACGGCGAGCTGAAGCCAAATTATCTCGGCTTGTTTTTTCTGATTTGCGGGATTTTGTTCTATCCTTTTAACATCGTTCACCTCCAATACGGATACCTAAGGCCCATTGGCATGATAGCGACACTTGGCGCGGTTGTCTTGTTTTTGGGTGGGTGGCGTTTGGTCAAATATACGTGGCTGCCAATCGCTTTTTTAATTTTTGCTGTGCCGTTGCCACACAGATACTATGTTAGTCTAACTATGCCGATGCAACGTCTTGCTGCTACTGTAGCAACTGCACTGCTTAATCTGGTTCGTGGGATGCAAGCCACTGTCAGCGGCGTGGTGATAGACGTGATGTATAAAGGTCAACGGCTGGAGCCTTCGCTTGATGTGGCCGAGGCCTGCAGTGGAATGCGCCTGCTGATGGCCTTCTTGGCTTTGGGCGTTGCTATGGCATATTTGCACCATCGGCCCATATGGCAGCGACTTGTCCTGTTGGTCAGCACGATACCCATCGCGATATTCTGTAATATTGTGCGAGTTACAGTTACCGGTTTTATTTATGTGTTGATACATCCTAAGTACACTCAGGGCATCTATCATGACACGCTTGGATTAGCGATGCTGCCGTTGGCATTTGGCTTATATGGTTTTCTTGCGTGGTTTATGTCGAGTTTGTTTATTGAAGAGGATATTGTGGTTCGCTCATCGGGGCGAAGCCCGACGCAGCCCGGAAGGCCGAAGCCGCAGCAGGATGATATGTGATGTGAAAACACAGATTGCACAGGTTAAAACAGATTAACACAGATTATGAGATACAATATACGAGTTTATTTACGGCCGGCCTTTTTGATATGTGCAGCGGTGCTTGCAACAGCCGGGGCTGGTATGTCAATAGCCATAAAAAGTTTTGGTGTATATCTAAAGAAGGAGCCACTGCCGTTGAAGAAATCTTTGGACCTTTTGGACGAAAATGATTTAGCTTCTTACAAAGTAATATCAAAGCTCAAAATAGAGAATGAGGAAATAGTCAAAGCATTAGGGACCCAAGATTACATTCAGTGGATTCTAAAAGACACCGATGCGGCAGCTAATAGTGCTGTTGAGAAATGTATGTTGTTTATCACTTATTACCAGCTCCCTGACAGGGTGCCGCACGTGCCGGAACAATGCTATACGGGCGGAGGCTTTCAGAGATTGGCATCTGATGGTGTAACATTGGAAATAAATAACAATGCCGGGTTTGAGAGAAAAGTTCGAGGGAAACATCTTGTCTTTGGCAGTACAAAGGCCAATCTCTGGCAAAGGGGCGAAAAATTCCCGGTTTTGTACTTATTTAGAGTCAATGCAGATTATGCGGCTTCCAGAGAAGAGGCTCGAATAGCTTTGAATAAGAACCTTTTCCACAAATCTTCGTATTTTTGCAAGGTTGAGCTGGTTTTTAACCAGACGTTGATTCCACCAAACAAAGAGCAGGCGGTTGAAGCGGGCGAAAAGCTCCTGGCTGTCATTTTGCCTATTTTAGAAGCAGAGCACTGGCCCGACTGGGAAAAGTAGAGCGTGACATGCGAAGGAAAATCCAGGATATAAAATATTCAATACGAGGTTAATTTATGGCAAACAGGAGGTTAAACAAAAAAGTTGCACTGATAGGCTCGGTGATTTTTGTAGTTCTTGCCTTGGTGTCCATTTTGGCGATTCTGTATTTGGGCAGAGACCCGGAAGAATTTATCAAAGATGCCGAGGCCGCCCTAACAGCAGCACGTCAGGCGACGGATGAACAAATAAAACAACAAAACTATGACAGGGCCCAAAGCAGTTTTCGCAGTGCATATGTGAGTGCAAAGACCGACCCGCTCAGAGAAGAGATACTTTTCAAAATGGTGGATATGTACCTCGAAATTAAGGAATGGCCCTTTGCATTAGGATGCTGGGACGAAATAATAAGGATAGATCCGAACAATGTAAAAGCTCGATATAGCCGGTTGAAGTACCTTTACATAATGGCTGATAGCGGTGCACGTCTAATGTCTGTTGGCAATGCGGGTCGAATTTGGCAAGAGGTGCGCAAGCAGGCGTCAGAATTTTTGAAAGTGGCAGAGAATTCAGAGCTGCTTATGGAAAATACGGCCAGGTGGGATGTCTTTGAGACAGAACAAAAAGAGACTGCTCAGCAATTCCTGGGTCCGTATCTATATCTGGTCAGCGGCAGAGCCGTTCTTGAAATGGCATCTCTGGGAGCAGTAACTAACAGGGACGAATCGCTTGCTCAGGCAGTCGATGATTTGAAGAAAGTCCAGGAGTTTGAGCCAAATAATATCGATGCCTATTGGTATTTGGCGAGGGCAGCCGTCACAAGAGGGGAGCTTTTTGCTTCACGAGGTAACCTTGAAGAAAGAGACAAGGCTACAAAGCAGGCAACGGTGCTTTTGGAGCAGGCAGTTCAGATTGAAGGGACCGAGCCAAAGGCACACATTAATCTTCTGGCACTGAAGCTTATGCTTGCTAAAAGCAGCCCCGATAAAATCGGGACGCTGGTGAATGAGCGGATTCGGGCACTCGAACCGGAGTATTTGTCGCTTGTGCACAACTTTGGCTCCAGTGCAGAGGCATTTGCTGCAATTTCTCAATTCTATTCGGTCTATTCGGCCTATTCGGGTCCTCGGCTGGTACCCGAAAATCTTGATAAGGCTATTGAAGCTATTGAACAGGCGATTAGATTGGACGAGAATAATGTAGCTTATGCAATAAATGCGGCTAATTTGCACTACCGCAGGTTTGCTATTTACAGGCAAAAGCAGCAGGTAGAAAAAGCAATAGAAACAGCAAAGAACGCACTGACTTTGCCGGATGCGCAGGATGCACCCGGTCCACGACATCAGGCTAAGATAAATAACAGATTTATTTTGTATGCTTTTCTTGCAAATTGTTACATCGAGCAGATACTTGAGCCTTGTGAGCCGCAGAGCCAGGCGCAAACCGACCTTTTGCTGAGGGGTGCTGAGCAGGCTGTGCACGAAATCGAGCAGATTTCCGGCAGTGGTGAAGAGCCGCTGGTTATTAAATGGAGAGGAATGCTTGAGCTTGCAAGGGGCAATAGAGAAGACGCCATCAGAAAGTTATATGAAGCTTACGAAAAACTTAAAGCACTTAAACCACCTGAACCACCCTGGCCCAGTGAACCACAATTTGCGCAGCTTTCGTACACTCTTGCGAAGATTTTTAAGGACACTTATGAAATTGGGGCGGTCAGAGAATTTCTGATAAGTGCGCTCAATTCAGGAATTGGCCAGACCAAACCTGAAGCGCATTTGGATTATGTTGATGTTATTTTGGAGTTCAATCAATGGTCGGACGCCATACAGACCATAAATGCTTTTGAAGAGTATTTCGGTCCAAATGAGAGAAGCCGGGAGCTTCGCATCATAACTTATATTGGCGCAAAGCAGTTTGATGACGCTGAAAAGGAATTGGCAAACAGACCTGAGGATGACCCTAATACAATTAAGCTCAGGCTGGTTCTGTCACAGGCCAGGATTCGGCATATTCAACTGACGATGGCGCAAAAGGAGATACGGGAGAGTTCAAGTCTTATTCTGGAGCAAACCGGCCCTGAAGAAAAAGAGCCTGTAGAATTGACAGCCGATATCCAGCTCATGACAGAAGAACTGAAAAGCTACTGGCAGCTTGAAGAAGAACTGCTGGGAAAACTCCTGCTGATAGAGCCAAATTCTGTTGAACAAGCTCCAGTCATTAGTATTTGCAGAAATTACATATCGCAAGGCCAGGCGAGCCGGGCTAAAAGTTTAGTTGATAGATTTTTGGAGTGTTTTCCGGATAATGCGGCAGTGCTGGTTTATAAGCAGATACTCTCTGAACCTGAGTCGGCAAAGATTTCACAACAAAGGCGAAAGGAAATAGAAGAGCAGGTGCTTTCGAATATCGCTGACCCGATTCGCCGAGCAACGCAGCTTGGAATATTTTATCGTGGGTACAATGAGCCGGAAAAAGCAATTCGCCAGTTAAACAGGGCCATTGAAATAGGAACTTCGCAACCCCGCCCATCGAATGGGCGGGGTGTATCCGAGGGGCCGGCTTTTGAGCAAATGAGATTTGCTGCAAGCCATCTTTTGGATATAGCACTTGCGACGAAAGACTGGGAGCTGGCAGAAAAAATCACGGAGACGACCCGCCGTGAAAACCTCGATAATTGTCAGGGTCTGATTTTTGCAACCCGCTTGGCTATGGCTAAAGGTGAGTTCGAAGATGCATTGGCAAAAATCGACGAATGTTTGAGGCAAAGGCCTGTATTTTCATACGCTTATATGCTCAGAAGCGATATCAATTCTTCTCTTGGAAACGAGCATGCATCTATGGAGGACATTCGAAAAGCCGAATCTGTGAATCCTCTCGATGGAATCGTTGCAAAAGCATCGGCGAACGTGTTATACCGTCGAAATCAAAAGCTCGGTGATAGTGTCTCTTCGGCCCAGATAGTTGAGGTCAGGACTGCTTTGGAAAGAGCAATCGCACTGAATCCCGGTGATTTGGCGTTACTTGGCCTTTACGCTGAGTATATAGCCCCAACGGAGCCGTTGAGGGCGGTCGCAATTCGCCAGGACCTGCAAAGGGCAGCTCCTAATATGGACAATGCTTTACTGCTCGGGCAGCTGGCAACAGATGTGGCTGTGAAAGAAACCAATCCGCAGCTTAAGGAAGCGCTGTTTGATATTGCTGTTTCCGCTTTCGAGCAGGCTAAGAAAATAAATCCCCGCGACAAGCTAATGCTCTATCACTATGCACAATACTTTCGTGCCAGGGGGCAGAATGAAAAGGCTAAGGCACTGCTACAGGAATCGCAAGACGAGAAATTACTTTGGGACCATTATTTTCAGCAAGGCCAATACGACGATGCCAGGAAGGTCCTGGAGCAGTTATACAAGGAAGGTACTAAAGACAGCGTTGTTCTCAAAGGCCTCTTGCTTGTTGCTGAAAAAACCAATGACAGAGAGGCTGTAAAGAAATATTCCGAGGAGCTTGTAGCGCTTGATGAGGCCGAAGAAAACAATCTTATTCAAATTGAGGCTTTTCTTAGAGTCGGCCTTATCAAGGAAGCCGAATACAAATTACAGAGCTTTAAGGAAAAGTATCCTAATGAAAAAAGAATACTCCTGCTTCAGGCCTGGCTGCTAATGAGGCAGGGGCAGCTGGAAAAAGCATTGGAGTTAACGAATAAAAATCTCCAGACCAATCAGAACAACGCAGCGGCATGGCGATTAAGAGGTGAGATTAATTTCTTCCTCGCAGATTATGGCAAGGCAATCAGCGACTTTAGAGAAAGCAAATTATTGTCAGATGAGCCTGTTACCCGGATTTCTCTGGCCAAGGCTTATATGGGCGCCGGGCGATATGAGGATGCTATCACGGAGCTTAAGGTTACAATAAACGCACCCGGTGCTCCTCCTGAAGTTAGGTTATTGCTTGAGCGCATTTACTTGCAGCTCGGCAGAAAAGAAGCCTTGAAGAGATTCTACAAAGATACGCTTGAGGAATTTCCGGACAGCGTACGGTGGCTTAATCAAGCGGGTGCATTTGCTATTGAGGAAGGTGAATTCGACAAAGCCGAGCAATTATATCAAAAAGCTTATCTGCTCAGGCATCAAGCACATCTGGCCGAGGATGAAAGAAACGAAGTACAGGATGTGCTGTACGTTACAGCGTTTGATGGGTATTTGAAAGCACTACTCTTAGGGGCAGGGGAACCAAACACAGCAAATTGGGACCCTCGGAAGCTGGACAAAGTCTTTGAAGAGTGCAGTAAATATGTTGATAGCAGTATTGCACCCATAGCATATTTGCGAATGGCTCAGGCGAAGCTGAAGCTCGGCGATAGAACAACTGCAGTAGAATATTGTCGAAAATCTGTTGATAAAGCGGGGGAAAATGAGACGCTTGCCTCTGAGGTTCTGCTGAGAATGTTCTTGATGCTTGGACCTGATGAAGTTTTGAAGTATTGCAGGCAAAAGCTCGAAACAAAACCTGATTCACTCGCTGCCAATTTCGCTATGTTTAGCTTGGCGGAGATTAACAAAGAGTATGACAAAGCCATAGAATACATTGATAAATGCATTAAGCTGGCTGAGGCTGGCAGTACACACAGGGTTAATTATATACGGAGAAAAGCCTCCATTTTGATTCTCGCCTATAAGAAAAGTTCCGATAAAAATTATCTCAGGACCGCTATTACAGTTTACAAAAGTCTGCTGACCAAAATGCCGAATAATACCAGTATTCTAAACGATTTAGCATATTTGCTTGCTGAAAATAATGAAGGGCTCCCGGAAGCCCTCCGATATGCCAAACGCGCACTTGATGCGCAGCCGAATAATCCCGGCATTCTGGATACTTATGCTTATGTGCTGCATAAAAGAGGTGAAAATTCGCAGGCAGCCGAATTTTTGGCAGCCGCGTTGCAGCAATATCAGCAGAATGATATTCTCGTACCTTCGGAGGTGTATGAGCATAAAGGAATGATAAAAGAAGAGCTCGGGGCAAAAGATGAGGCGCTCGCTGCTTATAGACAGGCGTTGGAAATAGGAGCAGGCAAGTTGTCACAGGAAGCTGAGCAGCGAATAAACAAGGCTATTGAGCGGCTTTCGCCCTGATGCCGCTGCGTGGAAATACGAAATTCGAATATCGAAATCCGAAACAATATCAAAATTCAAATTTCCAAAATTCAAAACTTTGTTTCGAACATTTGAGTTTTGGTCATTCGAATTTGTTTCGAATTTCGGATTTCGTGCTTCGTATTTCCTTTCAAAAGGAGTATTGCTTTATTAGTTGATTCCGGGTAGAGAACAGAATGGCCGAAGCAAGACCAATAGCAGGGACCCCGCAAGGCGGGAACCCATCAAATAGAATAATGGGGCCGGCTGGGCTGAGGCTTCCGGCGCCTGCCTCAATGACGCCGAGAGAGGCGCTGGGGATATTGCGCAGGCACATATTTCTGATAATTTTTCTGACTATATTGGGGGTGACAGCCGGCGGCGGCGGCTGGTATCTCTTACAGAAATATCTTCCAAGATATACCGCCACAACCTATATCCAGGTCCTTTCGCCGGTAGAAACAGATCCTATGGACATCACTGCGCCTCAGGTGCATAAGGATATTCTATACGGTTATCGCCAGTCAATAGCTAATCTTATAAAACAGCAGAGAACTCTGCAGGATTTGCTTGAGAGCGACGTAGTTAAAGAGACCAGGTGGTTTGAGCGCAGGGACGGGAGCATTAGAAAAGCCGTTAAGTATTTGGACAGGTATTTTCGTGCTTACGCCCACAGAGATGCTGAGTTTGTTGAGGTCTCGATGACCTGTCGTGATGGCAGAGAAGCAGCGAACATAGTTAACGAAATGGTGCGTTTGTTTCTTGCCAAGCAGGGAACCGTAGAAAGAGGAAAAGTAAATGCTGAGCTGGTGATGCTTGAAGAGCGGCAGCGCCGAGTTCAAGCAGAGTTGAACGATGCCGACAATGGACTGGATGAGGTCCGCGAGAGATGGGGCATAACCGACCTTGCAATGCCTGTGGGGCGTAATTTCCAGCACACAATAACACTAAAGTTGAACAATTTGGAGCTTGAGAAAAACAGCCTTGAATTAGCGATAAGACAGCTTAGCGCCGACATAGCAAATCTTAAGGATTTGGCGACAGGGCCTATTACTGAGCAGATTGAATATGTGATAGAGAGAGACCCCGTTATGATTACACTTGCTCAGCAGCTTGTCTTTCAGGAGGCCCAGCTCTCAGGCAGACTCACAAAGTTTGGTGAAAATCACAGAGATGTGCGCCGAATAAGGGAGCAGATAGAAGAAATCAGGAAAAGAAGAGAGCTCAGGAAAGCTGAAATCGCAGAACAGACCCGCAGGGCGAATCTCGAAAACGCACGCGATGGCTTGCATGTATTGCAGGAAAGGTTCGAGCAGCTGGAAAAACTGCGAGAGGAAGCCGAAGCCAAGAAAGAAGAGCTTGATAAAGCCCGTGTCCAGTATGAACAGCGGCTGAAGATAAGAGACGAGCGAGTCGCAATGCTTGACTTAATCAAAGAGCAGGTTGAGAAATTGAAGATGATGCATGATGCCCCTGATACACCTAAAGTGCAGCGTGTTGGAATTGCTCCGATACCGTTGGAAATGGTGTTTTCCCGCCAGTGGTACCTTTGGTTCCCGGGTGGAACAGTGTTGGGCTTTATGCTTGGTGTGGGTCTTGCCTTCCTTGTTGAGATGGCTAACGACCTGGTGCGGACACCGAGCGATGTTGCCAAATATTTGCGTATTCCCCTTTTGGGTGTTATCCCTGATGCATCTGAAGATAGTCAGGTTCGCCGCGTTGAGCTTTGTCATGCTGTTCGCAAGGCGCCTTACTCTCTTATAAGCGAGTCCTACAGGCGATGTCGGGCGAACTTGAAGCTCTCCGGCACGGCGGAGTCTTTAAAGACTTTGCTTGTCAGCAGCGGCATGGCAGGGGACGGCAAGACTTCCGTGGCGGTTAATCTTGCAACCACCTTTATTGCAGCGGATAAAAAAGTCCTGCTGATAGATGCCAATTTCAGACAGCCTAATTTAAAAAGACTGTTTCCAAAGATACTGACCGATGAGCTCGAAGATAAACTTGGAGCCGAGGGCTTCGATTTTGGATTGAGCAGTGTGCTGATGAACCAGTGCGGTTACCACGAAGCAGTAAGACCCGGCGGCATAGAGGGCCTTGACGTCGTCGATTGTGGGCCGTTGCCTGCTAATCCGGCGGAGTTGCTCGGCAACCCAAGGATGGAAGAGCTGCTCGGCCAGCAGCGTAACAACTACGACCACATTATAATTGATGGGCCGCCTGTCCTGCTGGTTAGTGATGCAAAGGTATTAGCACGACTCGTTGATACGACAATCCTGGTATTCAACGCCGCCGCTACAAGCAGGGGCGCTGCCCAGAGAACTATTCGAGAATTCGAAGAGGTAAATGCTAAAATAATCGGCTGTGTGCTCTTTGCCGTAAGGTCTATGAAGGGAGGATATTTCCAGGAGCAATTTAAGTCTTACCGGAAATATGAGAAGAAGGCCAAGAAGGCCAGAAAGGCCGCACTTGCCGCCGGCCTGACCTAAGCCCCTAAACGTTTGAGACTCTTAGTCTGTCAAATTTGATTTGATAGCCTGGAAGGGTGGCAGCCTCAAGCGCAGCTTGGGGATGGCTTCTCCTGCATTCACCATCCCCAAAGCCTTCGGCTTTGAGGCTGCCACCCAAACGTGGGTGGACAACTTACAGATTCAAACTTGACAGACTGCTCCGTTGGATAGTGAAAAATATTGAGCTTTGCGTTATTATAATTGAACTTGGCGTGTTCTTAAAACTGTATGCAGGCTTTTTGTAAGGGACTTATTTTATGGAGAAATTTTTGGTTACCGGCGGAGCCGGTTTTATCGGTTCGAATATCTGCAAAGAGCTCATCTCGCAAGGCTGCTTTGTAAGAGTTGTTGACAATCTGCTCACGGGCAAAAAAAGCAATCTTGCCTTTGTCATAGACAAAATCGATTTTATCCGGGCCGATATGGGAGATGCGGAGGTCGCCCAATCGGCCATGAAAGATATCGATGTCGTTTTGCACCAGGGGGCATTACCCTCGGTCCCGCGCAGCGTTGATGATCCTGCCGAAACGCACAAGCACTGCGTCGATGCGACCTTCACACTTCTTTTGGCCGCCCGTGATGCCGGCATAAAGCGGTTTGTCTATGCCGCGAGCTCTTCAGCTTACGGCGATACGCCGACTCTGCCGAAGGTCGAAACGATGACGCCTATGCCGCTTTCACCTTATGCGGCCGCAAAGCTCGTTGGCGAATATTACTGCTCGGTGTTCTGTGAGGTCTTTGGCCTTGAGACTATTTCACTGCGGTACTTTAATGTCTTTGGCCCGCAGCAGGACCCGGCAAGTCAATATGCAGCCGCTATCCCGGCTTTTGTTACAGCCATATTGAAGGATGAACCACCCACTATTTACGGTGATGGCGAGCAGAGCCGTGATTTTACGTATGTTGACAATGTTGTCGAGGCCAACTTACTTGCCGCAAGGGCCAAACAGACTAAAGGCGAAGTTATCAATATCGCTTGCGGCGAAGCTGTAACTGTCAATGCGATTATTGCTCTGATTAACGAATTGCTCGGCAAAGATGTCAAGCCGAATTATACCGACCCTCGCCCCGGCGACGTAAAACACTCCCTCGCCGACATCACCCTGGCCCAGAAACTAATCGGCTACAAAACCAAAGTTCCGTTTAAACAAGGTTTGCAACTGGCAATAGATTGGTATCGTGAGAATCTTTTGTGATTTACGGGTAGGTTGTTAATATTCAGATATGTGTTTAACGTTTTTTTGTCAGCTTTTTTAATTTGCGTAAGTATTTTAGGTCTTCTACGTCTTTTGTGCGTGAAGCAGCTTTTTTCATTGTTATAAGGTCATCAAGACAGGCGAACCAGACAAAGGTTTTTCCGAACTTCGCCTTTACTTTGTTTTTCCATACTTTCTCAAATGTTGCTCCTGTGACAATGGGGTGAATATCAGTTTCTATCAGGTACTGGCGAATCAGTACTTTCTTCGTTAGGAGCTCGTCTATGGTCAAATCTGTTACATCATATCCGAATTCTTTCAGAGCTTTCAACGTTCTTTGAGCGTTTGTTTTCTCCGGCTTGATAAAGATATCGATGTCTAATGTCGCGCGTGAATAGCCGTGAACAGGGAAGGCGGTGGCGCCAATTATGACAAATTTAACGTGGTTTTCTTTTAATAATTTCAGTAGTTGTTCTGCGTCCATCTTTTTTAAGCAATCTCAACATCTCCCGGGTTTTTGTGAACATCATTTCAAAACGCTGGCTGGTTGTTAAAGACGTAAGGTAATCTAATTCAAATTCGATTTCCTTGTCCTCATCATGTTTGTCCAGTTTTAGAATAGCCATACAGCCCTCTATTTTAAAGGTTTGTTGGTGTATCCACAGACAAACAGGCTTCCACCGCTTCATAAATGTTCTTCAAAAGCTCTTTAAATGATTCGCCTTGGGTAACGCAGCCGGGGATGGCTGGAATTTCCGCCCAATAGCCCCCTTCCTCCGCTTTATGTATAATTGTATTTAATTTCATACTTATACATCGCTGTCTTAAGGTAAACGGTCAACATTTACATCTTTTTTCAAATTTATTTTACCTTCTAATTGGCCAAAAAGCAAGAGTTTAACATCCACCATAACCTGTTATTCAAGCTGCTCCTTCAGTTTCTCTGCGTTTTGGATTAGTTCTTCTCGGGTAATTTGCTTTTTGGGTTCAAGCTCAAACGTCCATTCGTATGAATCGACGATTCTGTCGGGGCTGATTATCTGTGCGAAGAAGTCAAACGGAAACACGTCATACCACGGCCCCTTTAACTCGCGGTGGGTGTTGAGGGTTTCGTAACCTTGTTTGCTTATTCTAACCCAATAATCACCGTACCATTCGAACGAGACTGTAACAGGTGAGATGCCTATTTCCTCATCGTTTAATACGACCAAAGCTTCCTGCGGCTTGGTGTTGATTGTCAGCTTACGTTCCACACAGCCGGCAAGTAACAGGCTTACACTTAAGCTAACGGCCAATAGACCGAATAAATTCCGTTTTCCCATAACAGGTATCCTTAAATTATTTAAGCTCCATTAATAGACCTATTATAAAGGGAAGGGCAAAAAGATAAAAGCCTAAAGCTTCCTGGTTTGTTTTTCAATCAGCGGGGACGCATCTGCCCTCGGCCCAGGCCCGCAGGCATTGGACCCTTTCAGCTAATGTTACCGAAAGCGGCGGCGAAGCCCTCAAGGCCGAAAGAATCCTTTCTGTGTTTAGGTCGGTTTTTTCGGTATATGCCTCATGCAGGGCGGACAAGATGGCCTGCTCTATTTCAGAGCCGCTATAACCTTTAGATGCCTCGGCCAATGCCTTCAGTTCGAACTTCTTCGGCTCTCGCTTACGTTTCTTAAGATGGATAGCAAATATTTCCCTCCGCACTTCCTGGATGGGCAGGTCAACAAAGAATATCTCGTCGAATCGGCCTTTGCGCAGAAGTTCGGGGGGCAGAGCCTCGATGTCATTGGCGGTAGCGACGACAAATACTGGTGCTTTGTGCTCCTGCATCCAGGTCAGCAGAGTGCCGAACATCCTTTTGGACAGGCCCCCATCAGTACTTTGGCTGGCGGCTGATGCAAAGCCCTTTTCGATTTCATCAATCCAAAGAACTACGGGTGACATCATTTCGCTTTGGCGCAGTGCCTCGCGAAGGTTGCGCTCAGATTCGCCAATGTAGCTGTTGAATAGAGCACCGGGGTCCAATCTCAAGAGCGGCTGGTGCCAGGCGGTTGCAATGGCCTTGGCACAGAGACTTTTTCCGGCACCCTGCACGCCGAGCATAAGCACGCCTTTGGGTGCTTCAAGACCGAACTTCGTGGCTTTGGAGCTAAATGCGTCTTTACGCTGGTTCAGCCATTTCTTCAGTTGCCTCATACCGCCGATTTCGCTCAGGTCCAGGGGTATCTGGATATACTCCAGCAAACCACCCCGTTGAATAATCCGTCGTTTGCTCGCAATTACGACGTTTATATCATTGTCGTCGAAGCGTCTGTCATCGGCAACGGTATCGATAATAATGCGTTCAGCCTGACGGCGGGTCAAGCCACGAAGGTTACGGACAATAGTGTCCAGCCCCTTTTTCGATATGCCAACCTCAATGGGTCTTTCGCGGTGAAAACGCTGTACTGTTTTACGAACAATTTCTAAAAGCTCTCTTCGGTTTGGAAAAGAAATTTCAAAAGGCCTTGCATAAGATTTTACGACTTCTGGCAGTTTGTCTTCGCTGTCAATCATCACGAGTGTGCTGCCCTTCTTCTCCAAACAGTCAATAAGGTCACGCAGTGCCCGCAACGTCAAGCCTCCCTTGAGATGTTCAGCAAGGTCGAGAGTTACACAAATAGAACCTTCCTTTACATCGGTAAGATGACGAAGTCCGGTGGCGGGAGTTTCAGTATCAGCTATGAAAGGGCTGTCAGCCAGAAAGCCCTCTCTGACACCGCCGGCAACAGACCATATCCACATACCACGCTTTTGACCAAGTGCCGCCTGATGTACGATTTCCAGTGCGTACCGTTCTTCATGAGTAACGATAGATATGCAGCAATAGCCGCTTTTGATAAGTTGTTCAAATCGCTCGATATCGTCCATTGTACGCTGCCCTAAGTATTTGTTTATATAGCCAAGACTGTGTTCGGAGCCTAACAATCTAACATAATGACTGGAAGCATCTTACTATCCCGATAAAATCGGGGTATGTGTTTAGCCAGGGAAAAACCATCCCCGTCCCGATAAACGACATCGGGATGAGGCTGCCACCCAATAAAATTAATAAAGAATGTGTGGCAGCCTCAAGCGCAGGACTCCAGCAAAGCGGAGTCCAAGCTTGGGGATGGCCATTTAAGCCACACATGGCTAAACACGTAC
>JBGVTO010000092.1:0-8410 GCA_041862635.1 Phycisphaerae bacterium
AAAGAGGACATCATCAAGTACCTGGTCGAGCCGCTGGAGGAGTACGGTTTCGTGATGGTTCAGAACGTCACGCCCGGCTATGCAAATCCGGTGACGCGCATGGTCGTAAATCCCTGGACGGTTGATAAGTTCACTGACCCGTTTGGAAATGTGCAAGACTACGGTTCCACCAAGGAAGGACTTGACGAGGGTCTGCGGCGCGGTGTGTTCGAGATTCAAGCTCATCGGGTGTGGACACACATGAACTGGGACCTGGATTCACCGCCCGGGCCGTGGTGGGATGCGCCCATCGATGGAGAGAGGGCACACTCGGATTGGTACCAGGAAACCTATGACGACCGCCGTGACAGACCCGTTCCCTCGAACGATATGCTTTTCCTCTACAAGGTTGGGCGAAACGCAATAGAGAGACAATTTGGCGTGACTCCGCTGGCAGTGACTATCCGCCCCGGCACAAGCCTCGAACACGATACGGGGCGTCTGGCGGCCATCGCCGGCTACGGCGTCGGTCGATGGCACTATGTCGGTACCGACTACGCCATCCAGTTTAGTATCCGCCAGATGTGCCCGGAACATTTCTCTTGTCACGATTTGGATTTGGTCGAAAGGACAGACTCAGAGTACACCAGCCTTATAAAGAACCTTCAGCAGGTACCAACGGCGGCCTTGCTTGCGGCGAAGGTAGTCGGAGAACGGCGCATCGACCTGAGAACCAGGGGCTGGATTGAGGCCAAGAAAGACAAGCGGTGGATGGGCTTTAACGAGTACTGCGCCTACCTCCATAGTCGGGTCGAAGTCGTTCCAGCCAACGGGCTTCACGTTCGGTTCGATTACGATCCTCACTACTGCCGCCATTTTGCCGAGAATGCTTCCAAGTGGACTTTAGAGCTCTCCGACCGCTACCTAAAGAAGCTCGGCACGAAGGTTTCTCTTTCCCTCGACGGCAAAGCGGAACGGCGGTCTCTCTCTGAACGGCAGACTATCACGATTCCGCCGGGCGTGGGGACTCGGAGCGCGCACCTTCGACCAGAGTAGCTTCCTCCTCCCCAATTTAGAACGAACGTCCTGCTACGACGTAGCTTTGCCGAGCCGAGTTGGCAAGTTGAAGGGCGGGTCATTGCAATCTGAGTTTGTTTCGGATGCTGTTTGGAGAAATGAATTTGAAAGTATCTCCCAGGTGTATTAGAATCAATCGTGAGATGCTGTTTAGTGATTATTTCCAGCGTAAAATGTCGCTTATGATGTTGAATCCATCGACCATCATAGTAATAGTGTCGTCTCTGCTTTTTGCTTTAAGCGGTTGTGGCGATTTGAACGGCAATCGAATTTGTGTGAGCGAACTGTCAAATCCTGAGCTTTCCGCCGAGAATCCTTCTACCCAAGAGGCGCTTGTTGATGTTTCACGTGGCGTTCCTCCAAAAGGAATCCCTTGGACTGCGGCCGATTTGGTGATTAGAAACGCTAAGGTTGTTACTATAGACAAAGACAATCCTCGTGCCGAGGCGGTAGCTTTCAAGGGTGAGATGATTATTGCCGTAACCTCAAATATGGATATAGAGAAGTATATCAAAGAAGGCTTTACGGAAATAATCGATGCACAGGGCAGACTTGTGGTTCCCGGTTTCAATGATGCGCATATTCATTTCGATTTCGTTGACTCTGACTATATTGACCTTCGTTACATTACAGAACCAAGTATAATTACTAAGAAGGTTAAAGAGGCGGTTGCCAGAGCTAAGCCCGGCGAATTGATTCGTGGCGGTCATTGGGAGCATGAAATGTTTTCCAATAGGCAGTGGCCCACTAAGGAGCTTATCGACCCGGTGGCACCGAATAATCCAGTAGTATTATCCCGTGCTGATGGACATTCTGTTCTGGTCAACAGTTATGTCATTAGAAATTCGGGGATTACTAAAGAAACTCCGGACCCTTTTGGCGGTGAGATACAGCGGGAGCTAATTACCGGAGAGCCCACCGGTATCTTTAAGGAAAAGGCCAAGGCATTATTGAAATATGGTGAAATAACCGTTCGTCGAACTCCCAAAGAGCAACAGGAGCGGCGTATGCGTGGATGGCGGGCTGCGTTTGAACTGGCCAGGAAAAATGGTGTCACATCGATACAACTGCCTCCAGGAGGAGACTTTGATGTATATCAAAAGTTTAAGGATATGGATAAACTTACGCTGCGGTTATATATCGGCGGCTCTTTGACAGCCGACAAACAAAAGCTAAAACGCTACGCTGAGCTGCAAAAGAAATATCCCAAGGACGGTAACTGGATAAGATTTGGCTATCTCAAGGGTTTTATAGACGGGACGCTCGGTTCGGGCACAGCCCTATTTTTTGAACCTTACGTCGATTCTCCCGAAAAGACCGGTCTGCCTCAGATGTCGCATGAAGAGCTGGAAAAGCTGGTAGTGACCGCTGACAAAGCGGGATTCCAGATAGGTATTCACGCCATTGGCGATAAGGCCAACCATTGGGTTCTCAATGCCTACGAAAAAGCGCAGCAGCTCAACGGCAAGCGGGATAGCCGTCATCGTATCGAACATGCCCAGGTACTTCACAATGACGACATCCCTCGGTTCGCTGCGCTGAGGGTAATCGCATCAATGCAGCCTACGCACTGCATAACTGATAAGCGTTTTGCCGAAAAACGAATCGGTTTAAAACGTTGTGAAGGGGCCTATGCCTGGCGGCGGCTTTTGGATGGAAGGGCGGCGGTAGCTTTTGGTACTGATTATCCCGTTGAGCCAATCAACCCGCTGGAGGGTTTGTATGCTGCGGTCACCCGAAAGGACAGAGCGGGTGAACCCGGTAACGGATGGTTCCCGGACCAAAAGCTAAGTATGGAGGAAGCCATCGAGTTATACACACTCGGCTCAGCATATGCGGAATTCGTGGAAGATCGCAAAGGTATGATTAAAGAAGGTTATCTGGGCGACATAGTGATATTCAATAACGACCTGATGACCATACCGTATGACCAAATTATGTCTGCAAAGGTGGACTATACAATTGTAGGTGGAAAGGTTGTGTACAGACGAAAAGAGGCAAATTGATGTACAAATACCGCCAACCATCGTCCCGAGATGCAAATGTTGGCTATTATCATAGTATTTAAAAAAAAGAATTGAACCGCATAAAAAATTCTTGTATTATTCCTATTACGAATGAGGCTTATTTTGCCCGTAAGAAGCGATTTCGGATATATTTTATAACACGTAATCTCGGATACATAAATGAAAAAGTTCTTTTCAGTTCTGCTTGTTCTTGTAGTTTTCGGGATGGTTGGCTGGCAAGCATATAAGCGAATCATTGCCTCTGCAGATAAGAAGGGCCTCAGCCGTTCGGCTGCCCCGGTGGCTATCGAGACCAAACCGATTCGCAAAGATGTAATCAGGGATATTGGAATTTTTACCGGCTCTCTGCTACCAAAGTCACAGTTTATTGTCGCACCAAAGGTGGCCGGCTGGCTGAAAAAACTCTTAGTCAATATTGGTGATACGGTTCAACAAAATCAGGTGATAGCAATCTTGGATGACGAAGAATATACCCAAGAGGTGGAACAGGCCAGGGCCGAATTACAGGTCGCTAAAGCGAACGCCGAAAACTGTACCAGCGACCTTGACATCGCCAAACGTGAGTATGAAAGGGCAAAGGCGCTTCGTGAAAAAAAGATAGCCTCCGCTTCTGAATTGGATGAATCCGAGGCTGCGTTTAATGCCTGCCAGACAAGGCTCAAAGTCTCACTCGCTCAGGTGGCTCAAAAGGAAGCTGCTCTAAAAACTGCTGATGTTCGACTTTCCTATACCAAGGTTCAGGCGTTCTGGGAAGACGGCGACCAGACCAGAGTTGTTGGTGAAAGATTTGTGGACGAGGGAGCGCTGCTGCAGATGAATGAGCCTATTGTTTCCATTCTCGAAAACAACCCATTGACCGCAGTGGTTTACGTCATCGAAAGGGACTATCAAAAAGTCAAGGTAGGTCAACAGTCTATAGTCACTACCGACGCCTATCCCGACAAAACATTTACCGGCAGCGTTGTCCGCATAGCACCGCTTCTCAAAGAAAGCTCCCGTCAGGCCAGAGTTGAAATGGAAGTCCCAAATCCTGACCAGCTGCTCAAGCCGGGAATGTTTGTAAGGTCCCAAATCGAGTTTGCCAGGCATGATAACGCCACGATGGTTCCGTTCGCTGCTCTGGTCAGAAGAGAGGACACAGAAGGGATTTTTATTGCCGACATGAATAATCTCAAGGCTCGTTTTGTTCCCGTAACAACAGGTATCATAAACGGCGAATTAGCTGAGGTAATAGAACCGAAAATTTCAGGTTTTGTGGTCACTTTGGGTAATCATCTTCTCGAAGATGGCTCAGATATTATACTACCCGAGAAGAAGGACTCGGAAAAGGTTCCTCAAAATATGGACATTAAATCTAATTCGGCTTCGGTCAATACCAGGTCAGGAGATTCGCGATGAGGATCTCACGCTTTGCTGTCCACCGCCCGATATTCACGGTTATGGTGGTTTTGATTGTAGTCCTCCTTGGCACTATCTCGCTATTAAGGCTTCCTATCGACCTTATGCCGGATATTTCATACCCGACTCTCAGCATTTCCTGTGCTTACGAAAACGCCGGCCCTGAGGAAATTGAGGAGCTTATCACGCGTCCAATCGAAGAAGCCATGAGTGCTGTGCCTGGAGTGGATGAGGTAACCTCCGTTTCCGTCGAAGGCCAGGGCACCGTTCGGGTAACTTTCAGTTGGGGAACTGATCTTGACGCCGCAGCGAATGATATCCGTGACCGTTTGGATCGGATTATCGATCATTTACCAGATGATTCCGACCGACCCACACTTCGAAAATTTGACCTTGCAAGCTTCCCAATATTAATTCTTGGTGCCTATAGTAACCTCGATCCCGTCCAGACCCGGCAGATTATCGAAGACCAAATAAAATATCGGCTCGAGCGTGTGCCCGGAGTGGCTGCCGTTGACATATGGGGAGGCCTGGAGCGTGAGATTCATGTTAATCTCGACCCGGCCAAGATAAATGCGCTGGCCATACCGCTGGATGAGGTTATGGGGCATATACGCGCGGGAAACGTAAACATTCCGGCGGGCACCATCGAAAGGGGAAATCTGGAGGTTACTATCAGAACACCGGGCGAATATACCGACCTCACGCAGCTACAGGACACTGTAATAGCGATTCGGCAGGGTGTGCCCATTCAATTGAGGGAAATCGCTAATGTGGAGGATTCCTGGCAGAAGATTACAAGGATTGTCCGAGTCAACGGCATGCCGGGAATGCGGCTCTCCGTCAATAAACAATCAGGAAAAAATACCGTTGAGGTTGCACGTGGTGCACTTGAGGAGCTTGAACGCATCAATCGTGATATACCGCAAATTAAAATAACACCTATTCTTGACACCTCCGATTATATCAAGCGCTCCATCAAAAATGTGGGCGCTTCTGCAATTTATGGAGGAATATTGGCTGTAATCGTGCTGCTTTTGTTTTTGCGCAACCTGCGAAGCACCATTGTTATTGCGACCGCAATTCCGGTCTCAATCATAGCAACTTTTGCCTTGTTGTATTTCGGTAGTCTTACTCTCAATATAATGACACTTGGCGGATTGGCTCTTGGAATCGGCATGCTCGTTGATAATGCAATTGTCGTTCTCGAAAACGTCTTTCGAATGCGGGAATCTGGCGACTTATTGGAGCATGCCGCCGTCAATGGAACTGAAGAGGTCACAAATGCCATCATTGCAAGCACACTGACTACAATGGTTGTCTTTTTGCCGCTGGTCTTTATGAGAGGCATGTCCGGCGTGATGTTCAAACAGCTCTCAATCGTGGTCAGCTTCTCGCTTCTGTGCTCCCTTGTGGTAGCCTTGACGGTGGTGCCGATGCTCTCTGCACGTATTCTTCCTGCTTCTTCAAAAGATGCACAGTTTAGGCAAACGTTTGGAAGCAGAATATTCGAAATTAGTGCACGATTTTTCAAACGTCTGGAAGACAGCTATAAAAGGCTCCTTCACCTTGCTTTAGATAATCGCACCTTTGTTGTAATTGTCGCGGTTTTAGTTTTAGCTGCAAGTTTGATGCTTATTCCATACGTGGGTGTAGAGCTGATGCCCAGTACGGATGAAGGTGAGGTCCGGGTCGATGGCGAAATGCAGGTCGGCACTCGTTTGGATTTGATGGACGAAAAATTCTTATTCATCGAGGAAATCGTTAACGACGCTGTACCTGAAATTGAAAACGTAGTTACAAGTGTGGGTGGCTCCCGATGGCGTGGAAGGGGTGGACATACGGGCGGTGTTCGTATCTCACTGAAGCCTCAGTCTCAGCGATCGAGGTCGAGTGAGCAAATTGCTGCTGAGCTGCGCCGCAAATTAAGCAACATACCGGGAATGATTATTCGATGCCGCGCCGGGCAGGGACTATTTATATTCCGTATAGGTACCTCTGGAGCTGACAGGATTCAGGTCGAAGTCCGTGGCCACGACTTGCAGATGGCAGACGTGTTAGCCGAACAGGTCAAAGATATTGTGGAATCAGCGGAAGGGATCACCGATGCCCGAGTCAGCCGTGAATTAGGAAGTCCTGAAGAGCTGATTTTCATAGACCGCCAGAAAGCCGCTGATATGAATCTGACTGTTTCTAAAATCGCAAATGCCCTTCAAACTATCATCTCAGGTACAAGGGCCGGCTACTATCGTCAGGCTGGGGATGAATATACAATTCTTGTTAAGCTCAGAGAGGCTGAGAAAATGGACTTGAGAGATATTCTTGACCTTACCCTTGTCAGCTCCAACGGCCAGCCAGTTGTCCTTAGAAATGTCGTAAATGTAGCTTCTCAAAGTGGTCCTGTAGTAATTGAACGAAAGGATCAGGAACGCATCGTTACCATCTCGGCTGACATCAGCGGAAGAGACATGGGTTCGGTTATCTCGGACATACGTGAACTGCTGCGAGGCATCCCTGTACCGGCAGATTTTACTATCGCCTTCGGTGGTGATTATGAAGAGCAGCAGAAGTCATTTCGCGAACTCTTGCTCAGCTGCGTTCTGGCACTGGTGCTGGTTTATATGGTGATGGCCTGCCAGTATGAGTCTTTACGCGACCCCTTCGTTGTGATGTTTTCGGTGCCGCTGGCCGCGATAGGAGTTATTCTGATGCTTTTCCTTACGGGTACAACTTTTAATGTTCAGTCTTTCATCGGTTGCATTATGCTGGGAGGAATTGTCGTCAACAATGCGATTCTTCTTGTTGACCATACCAACCTGCTGCGTCGCAAAGCTTCTATGCCGATTCGAGATGCTATCGAGGAAGCGGGCCGAAGACGCCTCCGGCCGATTCTTATGACAGCAATGACAACTATTACTGCTCTGGTACCTTTGGCCCTCGGCCTGGGCGAAGGGGGCGAAGCTCAGGCTCCCCTGGCAAGAGCCGTTATCGGAGGTTTGCTAAGCTCAACGTTGATTACACTCGTATTTGTTCCTGTTGTCTATTCTATTTTTGAACGCCGCAGCCTTGGTGGAACATCCGGCAGTGAAAGCGATATGGAAAAAATTTCAGATTAACGGCGATTGTAAAAGTGTTTATTAAAAATTCAACCACCATATTTTGTCGAAGACCCCTTCTAACATGGGGTGGCATGATATTGGTTGTTAAGACCGTTCTGTTGTCCTCATGCTTGTCACTCGGTCCCGAATCGAACTGCGATTATGTCGGGCTTGAAACTGAAGGCGATTTGACACAGTACCAACAAAAGCTACCCGTGCATAAACCTGTTGACGCAAACAATGCTACTATGACCGAAGACCCTCTCAAAATAGGTATCCAAAGGGCGATTCTTCTCGCCATGGAAAACAACCGTTCACTTATTGTGGAAAAAATGAATCCCGAAATAAGCCGTACATTCGAAGAGGAGGAGCTTTCGATATTTGACCCGGTCTTAGGCTCTGAAGTATCATCCAGAAGGTCTGTAGCTGAAAGGATGGCTCGAGCCACATCCAGTACCGAAAGTCAGATTGTGGATGCAGTTACAGGCTTGATTTCGCTGAACAAACTTTTCCCCACTGGCACAAGCGTCGGACTCGAGGGCAGCACAAGTTATACGGATTCATCTCTATATAGCGATACATTCACGGCCACTCGTCTTGGAGTCAGTGTTACTCAGGCGCTTCTGCAAGGGATTGATATCCGTGCTAATTTGGCACGCGTAGATCAGGCCAGAATCGAGGCGCTTATTTCAGAGTATGAGCTGCGTGGTTTTACTGAGATTCTCTTAGAAGATGTCGAATCAAAGTTTTGGGATTACGCCCTTGCTCAAAGGCAAATCGAAATCTATACCAACTCACTCAATCTCGCCGAACAGCAGATGGGCGAGGTTC
>JBGVTO010000093.1:0-14994 GCA_041862635.1 Phycisphaerae bacterium
ACGTAACGGCCTGTGCGGTCGGTATGGACACAGTTCAGCAGGTTGTAGAAAACTGTGAGGCCGTAAGAGCAAGAAAACTGACTGCTGAGCAGAATGAATTGCTGGAAATGTATGCGGGTATTGCTGATAAAGATTTCTGTAGAATGTGCGAAACTTGCAGCAGATTTTGTCCTAGAGGAATAGCTATTGCAGATATTTTGCGATACCGGATGTATTACAAAAACTATGGCCATAGAGATTATGCCAAAAATCTCTACAGCGAATTAGCTGATTGTCAAAAGGTTACGCAATGTGATGGCTGCCGGCTATGTGAAAGGAACTGCCCGGATCAATTAGCCGTTGTTGAAAAATTGCAGGAGGCTGCCTCAATCTTAACCGATAACCGGGCACATTTTTGCTAATCGCTTTTGCAGGCAAATATCGGGATTGGGCTCATGGTTTAGGAATATTAAGTTTTTGATTAAGAACTTTCCTTGAAGAGGGCCACAAATTATGTGCATCCTCCTGTCAGTTGCATCGAAGAGCAGAATTTTGGAGCTGCAATTATTTATTAGTCATTGTTTTGTGACAAGCTGATATAAAATCATTCGATGTCTTCGAATATCCCATACTTGATTCTACAAGTCGAATAGCGGCAAAAGTCATCCAACTGCCATCTGCCGTTTTAGCAAATTCATAGGCCGTAGTACAGTCTCGTAATACGACGCAACGATACTTGAATTTGTGTGACATTTCTCGTATTGCGCCCGGAATGTTAACCAGGCATGAATCAGTCATGAATCCTACGTAGAACAGCGTATCAATTTGTTTACGGCGACATAGGCCATTAAGCTGCCTACCATATAGAATAGATGCCTGGATTTGTTCACCTTTTATTTTGATCAAAAAATACGGATTTTGTGTGAACGTATTCAACGAACGTTTCGATTTCAATCCATATAATAATAATCACAAATACATATATTGAAGTGAATTACGAATTTAGAATTTGGCTGCCTTATGCGGAAAATACAACCAAAGGTACAACTAATTAGCGATTATCTCCAAAAAACAATTACCATTTTTTAAGGAGGTAGAACGATAAGCAACACCAAGGAAGGTGATGTGAGCAAGACCATAAGAGGTTGTTTTTTTACTGACAAAAGTATAATCTGTTGGGGCAGTCTACTATTTAGTCTCTTTAAGGAGTCACAGAATGGGCAGGTTAGGACACATGAATCGGCGTGATTTCCTTGGTAGTGTAGTTGGCGCAGCAGCAGGTCTCACCTTACCGCATATATCAACTGAAACCCTGTTTGCTGCCATACTCCGAAAAAATAACATCATAAAACCAAAGGCTATAGTGGCTATAGCAACTTCCAACAAAACCAAAGCTGAGGACCTTACATTCTCTGATATCAAGATTATGGTCACCGAGGCAGTAAACTTAGCAGGGGGCCTTAAAGGCATTGTTAAGGATGGCCAGATCGTCGTGCTCAAGCCTAATCTAATGTGTTTATATATAAACTCAACCGGTGAAAAGCTGACGCCAAATATAAACGGTGTCACGACAGACTGGCGTGTCACTAAAGCCGTCGCTCAGCTTGTCAGACAACTTAATCCTAATGGCAGAATTTATGTGATGGAAAGCTCGGCCTTCCAACAAACCAGAACCACCATGGTCGCACTAAACTATACTCCCGAAAAAATACCTGAAGTCGACGATTTTATTTGTATCGAAGAAAGTGGAAAGTACGAACAGTGGAATTCACCTGGACTACAAAAGGTAACACTGCCTAACGGCATCGGCCTTTACCCTGATTATATGAAGCCAAACAAATCAGCAGAATTCTATCTCAATAAACTCTATTATAACGCTGATGTTATTATCAGCATTCCAGTTCTGAAGAATCACCATTATGCTGCCATTACCGGTGCGATTAAAAATGTCGCCATCGGCTCAAGTCCTCCTAATATCTATGGCACAAAATCAATACTTACGGTAACACAGGCTACTCCCAAATATGTCGTGGACAAATGGGGGCCATTGATAACCCTTGAGAGGTCACAAAAGATTAATCACGATCCATATTATTTAAGTTTGTGGATGCATGATTATTATTTGTGCAAACCAGCACATTTTGTAGTCACTGATGGCCTACAGGGCTCCCAAAATGGCCCCGATATCCCCAGAACAACAAAGCAAAAATGCTTAAAAGACAACCAGATGAACATGCGCCCTATCCTAGCAGGAAAAGATCCTTTCGCCGTCGATACGATACATTCACTTGTAATTGGCTTTAATCCTGACAGGGTCAACCATCTAGCAAACCTAAGTACCTCTGGCTGTGTCAACCCAGCTTTTATAAGAGTAAACGGCCCAGCTGTACATAATATTAGAAAACCTTTTGCCTTGGAAGGTGGCAGAGTAAATGCAATAAATGCAAAACACAACTCCTTTAAGCCTCCTCAGTTAAAAATAGAAGCTGCTACAGTGCAAAACAATAAACTTAATTTACATCTGGTTGTTAAGCCCTATCAAACTGTAAAAGCAGAAGTAGCCGTAGATAGTAAGATACTTGATAAGATAGTAGTTGATAATTTTGAAAATGTAAGTCTGGATCTAGACAACACCAGCACTCGTCCAAAGAACATCACCGTCTATGCCTATGATCACTTTCTCAATTGCACCGAAAAGACAGCTACTATCAGCTAATGGCTGTATAGATACGTGCCGTTGCATTGAGGAAAGGAACAGGTAATTGGAAACATTTACAGAAGCCAAGGACTTCGTAGAGAACCCTCATTTTCTTCAGCAACAACAGACATCCCTAGCTGCATTGGATATCGACACGATTGATGCTCCTATTTCTGAAAGAACATTACGGGTAGGTTCATGACGATTGGCTGTAAGTAGTGAACGCTGGCTGAAATATCGTAACGAGGATGCCTCAAAAAAATTGTGGCAAATTCGATCTGTTGGAAGATCGTTGAAATTAAGATGAAATCATGTTATTGTGTGACTTGAAGGTTTCAGGAGTGTTTCAGTAAAATGTATATGGGAGATCCCGGCTTACTTTGTAAAGGAATTAATACGAGGATAGAAAACATGTGCAGGTGTAAAATCGTTTTTGTGTCTTTTCTGATGATAAGCTGGACAAGTCACACAACCTTGTTCGCACAGAATGGTCAAGACACAGACTACACGCAGAGAAGAGAAATGATCTCAAGGCGCGATCCAAGAATAAGAAAGGTTCCGAAGATACCCCCAAAAGGCGAGCGTATTCGCGTGATATTCGACACGGATGCCAAGAACGAAATTGACGATATATGGGCAATAGCCTTGGCAATACTCTCGCCCGAACGTTTCGAGATCGAGGGATTCGTGGCAGCGAACTTTGATAACAACCGTCCGGAAACCGGACCGGATAGCCTCGAAGCCTCCTTCAAAGAGATCAAGACCATTCTCAGCAAGGCCGGGTTAGCTAACAGGTGGCCTGTTCTGCGCGGTTCGCATCCTATGCGGTACAAGTATGAACCGTCTGAGTCAGAAGGGGTGGACTTCATTATCAATAAAGCCATGGAATCAACGCCGGACGATCCTCTTTGGATTGTGGGGCTCGGGGCGGCCACCGATATCGCATCTGCGTATCTGAAGGAGCCTCGCATAACAGACAGCGTCATTGTGTTTTGGCACTTTCGGACCAGATGGCCTGAGAAGTGCTGGAACTTCAACGTTATTGGTGACGTGCGAGCAGCGCATGTTGTGTTCCATTCTGATTTGTCTTTTGTCCTATTTGATACGGGTACCCATCTGTATTGTCCGATGAGTGAGTCTGAGCAATTTGCATCCTGCGGAGCCCTCGGAAAGTATCTGCACGAGTATCGTTACAACGCATCTCATTATCAGAAGTCCACCAAGGGTTTCTACGATTTGGGAGATATAGCAGCGCTGGTCGATCCTGGATTGGCGTCCTGGGAAGTAACGGAATGTCCCGAAGTCGATTGGGACCTTACCTACAAATTCAAGAGAACAAAGGGCTCAATACTACGATGTTATGATATCGACAGAGACGGGACCTATGCCCTGCTCGGCCAGAAGCTGAGGACACTTTCTGGCAAGTAGCCATCGAACTGAGTGCCAGAGTATTAAAGGTTAATGATCATAATCAGAGAGTAATTTGGGAAGGTAGTAGAATTGTAAGATAGAAAGATATTTCTAAAAGCGGTAAATGAAGAATCTCTGTCTTCAGAGGTGCCTACTATTTTGTTCCTAAGAAAAGTACATGTTTTTTCATACGCTCTAATTCTAATTTTGGGCAACACTTCAATCAGTTCACCTGATGGATTCGTAGATTGGGAAAAGAAAACGACCGTTATGGTCACAAATGGAGACCTTTCTGTTTTATTCAGGGATAACTCCGAATCACCAGAAATTCTCAGCGGAATCCAATCCCTTTTCAATAGAAAGGCCGCAAGCGATTTTGACGCTTATGTCATCAATAAGGTAAAAGAAGAAAAAGAATATGGATTCAAGGGGCGTCTTGTTTGGAAACGATTTATTAGTGCACAGGATTGCCTGAGAGAATATGAAAAATGGCATTCAGAAACAACTATTTCAGAGAATTAAGAAAGTCAAACGGATGCTGTTGAACAGTGACATACCACCGCTAAAATAATCCATTTTCCCGTGCTGTAAAATGCCAGAATTCTTCGAAAAGTTACCTCTTTCATGAGCTGGAAAACACCCTGATTTCCAGGTGACATTATGATACCAAAATGTCTCCACAAATGTTGATTTTGCCTATATCAAGTCCGAATAAATGTCAATTTTTTGCGAAAATATAAATATTTTTTGAAAATTTCGGATTATAATCGGATTAAGTAGACGGAGGGAATGAAATGTATCGATCATGTAATTCTTTTGGGGACAAAGTCATTCAATAATAGGTCATACCAGTCAGAATTCCTTTTCTTTATTTCCATATGTACTCCTTACAAATACCCCAGAGAAGCGGTATTTAAGGGGGAGTTGCAGATTGTTGAATGGATGAACTCGTCTTGAGGGGTAGTCTGTACGGCCTAAAAAAATCATTCAACAGCTTGCATATCAGCAGCTGTCAGTAATATAATTACGACAGAATAGCACACCAGCGGTCCACATCATATTTGGTGAAGTTGTCCGTATGGAAAAATTCTTCGAGAGAGAAGGAGAACTATCATGCACAAGCGAAAAGGTTTTACGCTAATAGAGCTTTTGGTAGTGATAGCCGTTATTGCGTTATTGATGGCGATACTGATGCAGGCACTGGAAAAGGTAAGGCAGCAGGCAAAGGCGGTTATGTGCATGTCTAACCTGAAACAAATGGGCTCTGCCGCTGCGATGTACACGAACGATAACGACGGTTATTTCCAATACGGTAATTGGCCTCCATCACCCGGTGCGACAAAAACACATCGTACCCACTGGGCATCGGCGTGGGAGCCGTACTACAGGGACCCTGACCTGCGCTGCTGCCCAACGGCCCCGAAATCAAAATCCCAGTACGATGAGAATGGCCAGCGTACGAATGCCAGGTGCCCGTTTGTTGGCTGGGGCATTCGGCCTGGCGGTGACGATGACCAGTGGGTTAGAGGAGGTCATTACGGCAGCTATGGGATAAATGGCTTCGTTTTGAGTAGGCCATGTCCGAACGATGATATCTACTGGAAGAAGGATAATGTTAAAGGCGCAAATCGTGTACCTTTGCTTTTGGATAGTGATTGGATTGATGCCTGGCCGGGGGAAACCGACACACCTCGTGAATATGAAGATGAGCCTTTTAATACGTCAAGTAATATGGGGCGTTTTTGCATCAACCGCCACGAGGGGTATACAAACTGCGTTTTTTTGGATTTCACAGTCAAGAAGGTGGGGCTTAAGCAGTTGTGGCTGCTGAAGTGGCATCGGCAGTACAACACACACTACGCAATCACTAACCCTGTGGACTGGAGCTATGGAAGCGGCTGGATGGAAAAATTTAAAGAGTTTGACAGCCCCCCCTAATCGAGAAATCGACTGCCGTATGGAAGAAAGGCCGGTCTTTGAAACTGGTCTTTTTCGGTGGTTCACGCCCAGAAGCAAACCAGTATTTGCTAATAGATAATCGCGGTCGCTTCTTCAAGCTTCTTGATGATGTCGGATATTGCCATACATCCATCAAAAAATCTCTTTCCTGCGTTGTCAGCCTAATTGCGCACATTTCATTCTTATCTTTTAATCCTCCTCTTTTAGCTTCGGACAAAAAGGGCAGAATGCGCACCGAGTCGTGCACAGATGCCTCCAAAATGGCCCCATTTTCGTGAGTTGCAAAATCCCAAAATTCTTCGAAAAGTCACCTCTTTCAGTAGCTGGAAAACACCCTGATTTCCTGGTGACATTCTATCACCATTTTGAGACCATAAATGTTGATTTTGCCTATATCGAGTCCGAATAAATATCAATTATTTGCGAAAATACAAATATTTTTTGAAAATTTCGGGTTAAAATCGGATTAAGTAGACGGTGAGAAATATGTCAGGAAGGTTAATCCCGATTGGTAGGTAACCCAAGCTTATCCAGGTGCATCTGCTGAAGCTGGTGGAAGCGCTTATGTTGACCTGTTGATAACCAAGAAGGCGTTCTTGGGCAACATGAACCACCAAAGGGATTGACATGGAGCAGGTTATTTAGTTAAAATGACATACTGTAGCATGCGGGAGAACCTTCTATGAATCTAAAAAGGAGATTTCGGTTGAAGGACAGAAGGGCAAACTTCAGGCGCCAGCGAAAAGGCTTTACGTTAATTGAACTTCTCGTGGTCATTGCGATTATTGCGCTGCTTCTGGCGATATTGATGCCCGCCCTGCAACGGGTGAAGAAACAGTCAAAGACGGTGATCTGCCAGTCAAATCTCAAACAGTGGGGAACAATCTTTGCGATGTATACGGACGACAACAACGGTTTCTTCCCCAAACGAACAAGCGGTACGGGACGTTGGATCAACGTGTTATACGACTACTACTATCGAGATCCCAAGATCCGCGTCTGCCCGATGGCGACAAAGATTAAGGTTCCGGTTTTCCCTAATTCGGTCAGCAACGGGCTCGAAATAGGTGGCGACGCTTTTACGTCCTGGGGTAAGATTGGGATAACCGGCTCCCGGCCAGACGGTGAGTACGGGCCAGCTGGTACGTGGGGCAGTTATGGAATAAACCACTGGGTCTATGTGGCCGCCCAAGATCCGCTTTACGACCAGGCTGCTAAATATTACTGGGGAACAGCCAATTTGAAGGGTGGCGGTAACATCCCGCTCTTTTTGGACTGCTGGTTCTGGTGTGGCGGGCCTGAGAATGATGATACGCCCCCAGCATGGGATGGCCATAGGATACTCGGTCATACAGAATCCATGAACCGGTTCTGTATCAACCGGCATCAACAGGGCATAAACGGCATCTTTTTGGACTACTCAGGCAGAAAGATTTGGCTCAAGGAGTTGTGGCGTGTCAAATGGGCCAAGAACTTTAGCATCACGGCGCCCTTGCCCAACTGGGAGAGCGAAGCTCCCTGGATGGCCAACTTCAAAGGTCCGTGAAAAGTATGTGTATCAAAGCGGACAGTAAAGTCTAGATCTTTGTCAGGCCAAACAAAAAGAGCTAACAACTCTCTCAAGCTGCCAGCCCTTTAAGTACCCATGCCGTTTTGCTTATTTTGCAGGTAGTCTGTCGCCTACGGTTTTGGTGAAAGCATTTGACGAAAGTGGTCTGAGAACTTGTGTTTTCAAGGGAAATTTAGTATCATAGGACAGTGAATATGGAGGATTGAATTATGAAAGTACGTACGGCTCTCTTTTTCTTATACTTCTTCTTCGTTTTGCAAGTGGGATTTATTCAAGCCGATGAACGGGATGAACGGGATGAACGGGCGGACTATATCCGTGAAAATTACACGAAATATGAAAAACGAATCCCCGTGCGTGACGGGGTGAAACTCTTTACTGCTATCTATACACCAAACGATACCTCGAAAGAATATCCGATACTGTTGTTACGCACTCCCTACAGCATTAGTCCTTACGGGCCCGACCGATACAGAAGCCGGATTGGTCCCCATGAAGAATTCGAAAAAGAAGGATTCATCTTTGTTTATCAAGACGTGCGCGGCCGTTTTATGTCGGAAGGCCAGTTCGTTCATATGACTCCGCACATTGCAGATAAGAAAAGCAATTCTGATACGGATGAGAGTACGGATACCTATGATACGATTGAGTGGCTTTTGGAACACGTCCCCAACCACAACGGTAAGGTTGGCCAATGGGGAATCTCTTATCCCGGGTTTTACACATCCGCCGGGTCTATAGATTCCCACCCTGCCTTAAAGGCAGTCTCTCCTCAAGCGCCAGTTTCCGATTTTTATTGGGATGATGTTTACCATCACGGTGCCTTTCTGTTGAATCATTGGTTTGGATTTCTGAATAATGTGCGACAAAGACGTAAAGGGCTTATTGATGAACGGCCAGATCCTATCTATGAGATTGAAACTACAGATGCGTACAAATTCTTCATGGATGTGGGACCACTGAAAAATGTGAATAAATCATATTTCAAAAAGAAATCCAAATTCTGGAACTATGTTACACGCCACCCCAATTACGACAAGTTCTGGCAAAAACGTAATATCCTTCCTCATCTGAAGAATATCAAAGCGGCGGTAATGGTTGTTGGTGGTTGGTACGACCGGGAAGATTTGTTTGGACCCTTGAATACGTACCAAATGATTGAGAAACAGAATCCTGATACATTCAATATATTGGTCATGGGGCCTTGGTATCACGGAGGTTGGCTCGGCAGTAAAGGCAGCGAGTTGGGAGATACAGATTTTGGTTTTGCTACCTCGGAATTCTATCAAAAGAATGTCGATCTGCATTTCTTCAAGCACTTTTTAAAAGACGAAGAAAGTGAATTGAACCTGCCGGAAGCCTTGATATTTGAAACCGGGGCCAACCGCTGGCGACGATTTGACCAATGGCCACCGGCATCCGCCGAGAAGACAAGTTTCTATTTCCACAAAGGCGGCAAGTTATCATTTAATAAACCCAACGAAGACTCTGATGCGTATGATTCCTATATCAGCGATCCAAACAAACCAGTTCCTCATACAAGAGATAATTCGAGGTGGATCAATAACACGTTTTATTCAGAAGACCAACGATTTGCTTCTCGGAGGCCGGATGTATTGGTGTATCAAACAGACATTATTGAAGAGGACGTCACGTTAGCGGGAACCATCCAAGCCAATCTCTTTGTTTCCACTACTGGAACGGATTCGGATTGGATTGTAAAGTTGATCGATGTTTATCCTGACGATTTGGAGGAAAAATCTGCTCAACAGACCTTGATTCGCACCGAAGCGTTTCGCGGGCGTTTCCGGGAAAGTTATACGAAACCTAAGCCTTTCAAATCCAATGAGGTTGCCAAGATTTCATTTGAATTGTGGGATGTTTTGCATACGTTTAAGCGGGGGCATCGGATTATGATACACGTGCAAAGCACATGGTTCCCATTTATCGATCGCAATCCGCAGAAATACGTGCCGAATATTTTTGAAGCGGATGAAGGCGATTTCATCAAAGTCACCAATCGGGTGTATCGATCCAAAAGATATCCCAGCCATATTGAGGTCGGTGTGTTGAAGCAAATATTTTGATGCAGAGGAAGGCCAATGAAGCTGATTTGCTTTATTTGCTGCCAACTATACTTGACAGAGAAAAGAGCGTATCAAGAGAATTCCGAATATAGTATATTGCCATAGGGTGTTGTGGCAACAGGGATTTTAGTATTTGACTTTGGACTCTTCATTGGTGGCCATTGCGTTTCTTTATTGCCCTGCGTTTCTATTTTGCCCTAAGAAAAAAGGGCCTATACCGAATCACTCAGTATAAGCCCCCGAATTGATACATATTTACTACATCAACCACGCAATTGTAATTGTCACTTATGGAACTTGCGGTGCTGGCGGATACAACCGAATATCATCGAAGTACATTGTACCTGAACCGCCGGCCTGCGGATTGTTCCTATTGCCAAGGCCGAGGCCAATAGTACTTACATTGGCGAGGTTCACGCCAAACGCCTGCAGGTCGATAGTCCACTCCGTCCACTCATCTACCTGGGCGGCATTAGGATTATCGTGAGCAACCACCGCACTACCGTTGAGAACGACATATAATGTCTCAGCAGCGTTATCCGAAATGCCCCTGAACCAAATAGATAAAGTGGTAATACCATTCTGGGTCCAGTCACCTGAAGTCAATGTCTTCTCCACCTCTGAATACCTGAGGACGCTGTTGTCGTAGAATACCGGCATCGACTTGCCGCCTCCGTGAACGATGGTCTCTTCCATATAAGAAGGAGTAGTTTCATCGCCAACCATAGAGCCGGTTCCGTTACCGGGATGGGGTGGTTTGGTAGGATGTGAGGCGTAGCCAAGACCGTCTATCCACACCCACCATATCTCGTTATTGCCAATGTCGTAGTCCTCAAAATCATCTATGACAAGGAAGTTGGCAGTCGTAAAGCTCCAGAGAAGGCCAGTCCACGGACTGTCGGGATTAGCGTTATTGACTTCATCAATCCGCCAGTAGTAAGGAGTATCCCATTCAAGCATTCCTGGGTCATAGCTCTCGGAGCCAAGGTCCCTGATGCCTTTATACTCAGGTGAACTGATATCGGCATTTTTCACGACATCTTTGTCTGTGCCGAAATAGATCTCATGCGAAGCAGCAAAGACATTCGGGGACCAGGTAATAATCTGTGTCTGCTTTACATCCACAGCGACATTAGCCGGATTCGGGCTGCCTACGGCGCCCTCAGTGGTAAAGCTCCAGACGTTACCTTTATGTGTTTCGATGGCATCAAACTCATCGACCCGCCAGTAGTAAGTCTTGGCCAATTTAAGTGTGCCGGGAGTATATGTTGCAGAACCCTTTGGAAGCCCACCCGTGGCGTTGTTCACATTGTCAAAGTTCTCGCCGAAGTACACGGTGTGCAATTTGGAACCGAAACCTCCTGTCCAGCTAAGAGTAACATCTGTATCTACAGATTCTGCCCCATCAGCTGGGTCGGGTGCATAGGCGGTCTTGGGGGGAACCGAAAAGCTCCAGACATTACCTTTCCACGGACTGTTCGGGTCGGTGTCATTGACCTCATCGATTCGCCAATAGTAAGTTGTGCCCGGGACAAGACCATCCGGAAAAGGAAATCCAGGGAAACCGGCAACAAGAAATGTCGCGACCTGATTGCCCACGAATGCTTCGGCGGAGCCGTCATTTACATTGTCAAAATTATCGCCAAAATATACATCGTGCGAGACCGCATAAAATCCCGGTGACCAGCTAAGGTTCACCCACGTATCCGCATGCATGGAACCATCAGTTGGGTTAGGATTCCAACTCTTGCCGCGCGCCAAAGCAGTAACAAGCTCCATAGTCGGAAACAAGCTGGGATTTATCCACTGGTCACCTGAGGTTACCAACCAGGTTAGCTGTAATTCCCGCTCACCTCCTTCATCGTCGTCATTGACCCCAACGTTGGCGCCGATAAAGTCGCCTAAGCCCGGGGTAGTACCCAGCGTTGACCACGGAATCGATATCTCACAGATATAACCTTTCGGGTTTGTCTTGCCTACAATCACAAATTCGACACCCGTAGTGTCAGTATTCGAATTGCCTCCGGTACCAATAGTATTAGGATCGTCCCAACGGAAGCCGTACTGAAAATCGTCAGCTGCATAGGTAGTACCTTTGCTATTGTCAGCATCTAAGTGAACTTCGACAGAGTCGTCATAGTGCATGTTAGGCCACGCCCCTCCTCCGGGGGAGTCAAATATAAGAATGTCGTCGGTGACATCTACCAGAAAGTAAATCCTTGTTGAATCCCACAGCGCCTTCCATGTTGCAGAAAAATCCAGTTCATTCTGGATGGAAGTAGCGCTACCTACAACAACCTGGTCGATGGGGTACGCCAGCACCCCCCACCAGATGTCCTCTTCCAAGCCATTAATAACTGGTGCAACCAACGTCTGCTGGATCTGACCGTCAGCTGGCTGAGCAAAGGCGGTACTTGTCGGACCAAGCATACAAACAAAATAAACTAAACAAATCAATTTTTTAGACATGATAGTCCTCCTTCAAAAAGAGTCGAAAATAACTATTTACGCTTTGGCCACACACCAAAACACTCGTTCCCGCAGAGGCGGGATATGAATTCTTCGTTGAAATGTGAAAACCTCCACTTGCGAAGCACAAAGTCGCTGTTACAACTAACTCTGTGTCTTGCATAAGAACTCCTCCTCTATCGAAAAATTATAAGAATTGCGCCCGCTGGATGACCTCAAAGCCACAGATGCCCGACTACGCAGGCACAAGCTTCACTAATATTATCCATACCATATTACCTACTTTCCCGTCAATGAAAATCTCTGGATTATGAGTGAGTATCTATTTTTGATGTGGTTGTGTTTTAAAGCGCCTCACAGGCCATTCAAACGCCGAACTCGTTTTGAGGGGTATCAGAAGAAGACAAAATTAGCCAATAGATTGCACTATTGTGACTAAGGTTGTTATAATTATGGTATCAGGCTCAGCGGTATAATCGAAAGGAGAATTATTATGTACAAGGGAAAAGCATTTACCTTGATAGAGCTTTTAGTAGTAATCGCCATTATCGCTGTATTGATGGCAATATTGATGCCGGCACTGAATCGGGCCAGAGAGCAGGGCAGACGCGCGGTTTGCCTTAATCATCTAAAGACACTGACACTTGGCTGGATGATGTATGCCGATGAGAACGACGACAGGATTGTCAACGGCGAAGCCTATTGGGCTCCTACCGCTGCCCCCGCCGCCCCCGTGCCCACATCGGGTCCTCACAAGGGCGAGCCCTACTGGGTAGGCAACGACTGCGCCTCTGGTTTCGCGCAGGGAGAACAACGACCGCTTGACATACAAATGCAAGCCATCCGAGTCGGAGCGATGTTTCCGTACTGCGGAGCCGAAAAGGTGTACCGGTGCCCGACCGGTATTCGTGGAGAGATGCGTACGTACTCCACAGGCTATGGGATGAACGGTTGTTTCGATGCAACTGGTACGTATATCGGTAACCGGGGAGTGAGAGTTAGCAAGACAGTGTTGATGGTCAAGAAGAGGTCAGAAATCGTCGTCCCCGCTCCGGCTTACAGACTCGTTTTTCTTGATGAAGGCCAGATCAGTCCGGACAGCTATGCGATTCACTATACTACGCCAAGATGGTGGGACCATCCGTTTGTCCGACATGGGGACGGCACAAACGTCTCTTTCGCTGACGGCCACAGCGCCTACTGGAAGTACAGAGGTGCAGAGACGATACGGGTCGGTAAGATGGCGAACCTGCAGTATAACTATACGCCTACCACCGATGAGGGCATCGCTGATTTGCAGAAGATGCAGGAAGCCATCTGGGGCAGATTGGGGTACTAGCTTCACATTGAGTTGTAAAATGCAAGAATTCTTCGAAAAGTCACCTTTTTCATGAGCTGGAAAACACCGAGATACCCAGGTGACATCGTGGTCGAGTAGACGTAAAGCTCTATCATTTAGGCATGATTTGTGTTCCCAGTTTCACTTCTCTTTCGATCGAAGAGTGTCACAATATTCTGCCATGTAAAAGAGCTTTACGCCCCTCTCGGAACCGTGCATGCAGATTTCCAGCACACGGCTCTTCAGCAAAACTCACTCAACGGACGACAATGTGTAAATACACTATCCATGCCACTTGCTCAGTCCCTGCTGAGGCTATCGTAGCATTCCTTCAGGAATCCTTCATTCAGTAAATGAGCTAAACTCGTAAACTGAAACTTGGGTTCCTTTCGAGCCCGTTGAGATATGAGGGCAATTTTGCCAGCGTGATGTTCTCCATTTCAGTGTATGGCATACGCTACTCATCCCTCTACATTTTGCTGCCAGGCCCTTCGAGTGTCCCGGACTCACGGGACTCGATGGGCGTTACCCCATCTACACCTCTAATATGACCTGGTCCGACTGCCATCCCGCCATACTTCCTTCTTCGCCTCTTCGACTCGTTGGAAGCTTCTTTGGGAAGGGTATGGCTCTCCCAAGTTCCGCTGTGAATCTTCGAATGACCCGCCATGGACTTCGACCCCGGCACGTCGCCGACACACTCGCCGTTATCACGTGCAGCGCTACTGGCTTCCAAGTGGAGAAACCCTTGGCCCAATGCAATAAGACATATTTCGGGGCTGAACACCTTCACTTGCGTTATGGCTAACCATTCACCTTTCCTTAAGCCTTGCATACCTCGTTACCTCGATATACATTAAGTTCCGTTCTGGCCCGGTGGCTAACCTTTGACCAGGCTGGATTGTCCAGCTGACTCACAACAGCTTACCTTAGCGCACTCTCCATTTTGACACCACAAATGTTGATTTTGCCTATATCGAGTCCGAATAAATGTCAATTTTTCGCGAAAATACAAATATTTTTTGAAAATTTCAATGTAAAATCGGAAGGTGTATACGGATGAAATAAAATCTATTAAACAATATAGCTCTTTTGAGGATAGCTTTACCCTTCGGCTTGAGTTTAGCCCATGTAGAATGATAAAGCAACTCTCAGAGCCGTTCTAAAGAAAATCCAGAGTTGATATAACTTGCAGATGTGATACCCAGCGACACTCTGTTTTGTTGGAAACTATTAGTGCCACCCGAGTAAAAGGGCTGGAAGCTGTATAATAGAGTCATAGTGTTAAAAAAAGCTCGGAATTGGTATCTTGACAACGGTCGTTCCATAAATAATCTCAAGATTCAATCAATTATTGGCACAGCATGTTGATGGTACAGCTTTAAAATAGCTGAGAAGTCCCAGCGTTTCTTCTGATCTGGTCTAAAGACTACTTCAACACCTTTTGGCAATTTAATCGGTAGTCGCGACTTAGGCAGATAAA
>JBGVTO010000094.1:0-5429 GCA_041862635.1 Phycisphaerae bacterium
TCCTGTTAAACAGTTGGTCCTTTGTCGGTAGCTGAATGACCGAACCCCTTTGCTCGGCTGCCATTACAGCAGCTTCAACGCTACTACGAGCTCGTCCGCCCCTGTGCAACGCATCGATACTATCAGCCTCGCAGTTTCCCTGCTTGTGCCTTTCTCTTAACATCGTTGCGACAGGTTCCCGCAGTTCCACGTCAGAGCCCAGATTAAGCTCACGCCACCTCTATGCCGGACGCCGCCTGGCCAGTAAACAGGTATCCGTCAGGCTTATCCTGGGAAAATGTCAAGTCCCCAGTTTTGACCCCATCTAAGACTTTCGACACTTGCACGGTGGTTCACTTGTATTCGTCTTCTTAATCCACACCTGATGCTTTTAATAGCACCTTTTCCGTAACGCTCACGACCAAGGCTCTTAACCAAAGCCGCTTACGGTGGTTTGCAACCTGCTCCTGCAAGCCGGTTGCGGGAGGCCTACTCCCATCTCTGACATAGCTTGCTGCGGCACACTGACATTGTGTCACCATTTTGACACCACAGATGTCAAATTTGATGATTGATGGAAGCACTTAACCTCAAATTTTTGCTAAAAAATAAAGATTTTTTGAGAATTTTTCATTTTTTTCTGATTAAGTAGACGGTGAGAATGAAACGTATCGAAGATATAATTCTTTTTGGGATAATGATCATTGGTAGTGTTCATCTGCTATTGTTAAAAGACAAGGGGCCTATATCAATAGATACAGGCCCCTGATTTACAAAATAAACTGTATTGTTTCATTGCTTCAATCGCCAATCTCTTTTTATTGTTCAGGTGCATATAATCGAATATCATCGAAGAACACCATACCCGCACCACCGGCAGTCGGATTAGCCCTGTTACCAAAGCCGAGTGTAATCGTATTAACATTTGTAAGATTCACACCCTGGTCGGCAAAGGCCTGCATGTCGATACTCCATTCGGTCCAGCTATTCGCTAATGCCGCATTAGGATTATCATTATCAACACCAGCGCTACCGTTTAGAACAACATACATTGTCTCTGCGGCATTAGACTTATTACCTCTGTACCAGATGGTCAGTGTATCGACACCTTTGATTGTCCAGTCACGATTGGAAGTCAGTGTCAAGGTCGCCTCGGATTTTCCGACTGCGTTGTCGTAAGCAAAAGGCATTGACTGATTGCCGCTATGAACAAGTGTCTGCTCGGCAAACGGAGGATTGGCGTAACCAACGACAGAGCCGTTTACAGCCGGATTATCGAATCCGTCTATCCAGGCAAGATATATCCTGTTGCTTCCCGGCTGGCCTTCATCAAGGTCATTGTAGGCTTCCATATCGTCTATGATAAGGAAGTTGGCCGTAGTGAAGCTCCAGAGGGGGCCTGTCCACGGGCTGTCGGCGTTGGTGTTATTGGCTTCATCAATCCGCCAGTAGTATGTCGTATTCCACTCAAGCTGTCCGGGCTCATAGCTCTCAGAGCCAAGGTTTCCGCTGCCTTTAAGCTCCAGAGAAGTTGAATCGGCGCCGAAGTAAATTTCATGTGAAGCACCTAAGCCCGGTGCCCAGGTTAGGACAGGTGTCTGTGTTACATCCACAGCGCCATTGGCCGGATTAAGTGCCGCAACAGCACCCTCAGTAGTAAAGCTCCAGACGTTACCTTTATGCGTTTCAATGGCATCAAACTCATCGATCCGCCAGTAGTAAGTCTTAGCCAATTCAAGCGAACCGGGATTGTAGGTAGTTATTCCCTGAGGAAGTCCACCAGTCGCGTTATTCACTTCATCAAAATTGTCGCCGAAATATATGGTATGCAGTTTCGCACCGAATCCTCCCGTCCAGCTAAGCTCTGCATCCGTGGCTACAAGCTCAGCACTATCAGCTGGATCTGGGCCATAGGCGGTCTTGGGTGGAATACTAAAGCTCCAAACGTCACCTTTCCACGGACTATTCGGCTCAGTGTCATTGACCTCGTCAATCCGCCAGTAGTAAGTTGTACCCGGAACAAGACCATCTGGGAAAGGAAATCCGGGAAAGCCGACAACAATAAACGTCCCTGCTTGATTACCGATAAATGTGCCTTCTGCTCCGGAATCCACATCATCAAAATTATCGCCCATATACACGTCGTGCGAGACTGCGAAATCCCCCGGAGACCAGCTAAGGTTCGCCCATGTATCTTCAATAAGTACACCGTCAGCCAGCTCAGGACTAAAGGCAAATGGATATCCTTCAGTACCTTCCATAACAGCGAGAATCTGGGCCTTTGTCAGCGCGTGGTCGAAGATTCGTATATCGTCGATGAGGCCATCCCATAAGTTGCCCAAAGCCTTATGACATCCAATTAAGTAATCACCATCGTCGTTAGTTTCCAAGCTTGCAGATTCAGAAGCGGTGGGTTCACCATTGACATACCACTGCATGCTATCGCTATTTCCTCCTTCGGTCACGACATACGCAACGTGATACCATGTTTCAAGCTCCGGATAAACACCTGACCAACGATTGCTACCGCCGAGGTAGTGGTAGAACTGGCCAGCACTAACACCGAGCCATGTCCTGCCTGTACCGCTTGCATCTGTCTGCTGCAGCGCCACCGTATAGCTGTCGGATACCACGTCTGTCGTCACCCACGCGGCGACTGTAAAATCACCATGATTAAGAAGGTCCAGACTTTGGCTGGCCGGGACTTGAGCGTAGGTAGCGCCGTCGAAATTCAGCGCGAGGCCCAACTGCCCAGCCACCCAATCCGGCGTACCATTGAAGGCACCGTCATGCTTGTTTCCGCTTGAGTCCACGACAATATCCCCGCTACCCTCATCCATCTTCCAGTGGGCTACGAGGTCGCCCGAGGCATTGCCGATGACACATAAAACCAACACTAAAGCTACCATAGAAACCACTTTATTAGACATAATAACCTCCTTCAAAAAGAATTAAATGATTATGAAATGCTTTTGCCACTCACCAAGGCACTCATTATAGCAAAGGCGAGACTTGAATGTTTAATTGAAATATGAAATCCTCACCCGCTAAGTACAAAGCCGCCCTTACAACCAACTTTGTTTCTTACATAATAACTCCTCCTCTATTCAGAGATTAAAAGAATTGCACCCGCTGGATGAACTCAAAGCCACAGATGCCCGACTGCACGAGCACAAGCTTCACTAATATTATCTATACCAGATTATCTACTTTCCCGTCAAGGAAAATTCCTTGATAATATATTAGTAAGCACACTTTTTACGGTCCTTATGGCACACCATAAATTTATGCTGAGATTATGAGATCGTCAAGAGCTTTCGAACCAGAGCACGCAGGGCCGCGAAAAGATGCCCCAAAACCGCTCGGTTTCACAAGTTGCAGAATGCCAGAATCCTTCGAAAAGCCTCCTCTTTCAATAGCTGGAAAACATCCTGATTTTCAGGTGACATTATGTATCCATTTTGTCACCACAAATGTTGATTTTACCTATATCGAGTCCGAATAAATATCGATTTTTTGCGAAAATACAAATATTTTTTGAAAATTTCGGTGTGAAATCGGATTAAGTAGACGGATGAAAAGAAATCAGTCAATAATATAATTCTTTTAGGGATATTTGACTTTGAGCTTTTCATAGGTGTCCGCTCTGCAAGACGACCTATCTATTGGAGCGTCACCTCTTCAAGCGGTAGTGCCGCAAGCGAACAGAAGGCTGACATTTTTTCAAGCTACCCGCCCGTCGGGTAAGAACCTGACGTTTCGTTTACTTGGAAACTGCTTGAAAAAATCGACTAAATTTGCTACAATTGCTTTTGCTCTAATACAATATTATTAACGAGATAGAAACAATGAAGTACTTACGCGCTTCTATTCTTCGACTTGGAAAATCAAAGAGTTTACTACGTCGAAGATTCTTGCTGGATTTAGTTTTCTTCTGCCTGTTTGCATTAACCAGTTCCGGCCTGGCACAGATTTCTATTGAAGGGGTTCTTGATAAGGGAGTTTATGATGATAGTGTTTTTTTCACAGTCAGGCCTGAGAAAGGTTACGATTATACTGTCGAGCTAAACGGCAATCCGATCGAGGCGGGTGTCTCCATAGAAGTCAATGAACCAGAGTATTACGAATTGTATGTGTATCGGCGCGAACAGTCCTCTGGAGTGGGGGAGAGCAAGTTGGTTCGTTTTATAGTTCGTGCAACGGAACGCGGGAATACGGAATGGGGCTTACCGCCGTGGAGCCCGTATCCACCGATCGATTCAGCATTAGCTGAGTTCACCGGTGCCAAGCTCAAGATCATCACCCCAGCGGAATATCCCTTGGGACTTGAAATCCCAGTCGTCGCCCAAGTGGAGGATGATTTAGGTAATCGCCTCGGTATCATTGGTGTTATTTCGGCTACCGGTTTTCAAGATCGCCCATTACAACTGCTGCGCGGAGTCGGGTCTGTTTTTCTTCCAGCCGCTATCGAACCGGATGTTATTTCCTATGTTGCAGAAATTCAATCTCTTCAGATACCCAAGCAAATTACAATTGAAGCCTCCACAATTTGGCAAATAGTCTCCGAGGATATCACCACTTCCACCGACTGGGGAGAAAATGCTCGGATTCACATTAGTAGTGTCAATGGAGATTTACTGACAATAGCATCGGGTGCGACTCTGACTATAGGTGCCGGAAGTGTAATCATAATCGATCCCGACATCGAGATTGCTGTGCAAGGTAATATAGTCGTCAACGGTACTCCGGAGCGACTTGTTGTCTTCACTGCTCAAGACAGGAGTTTTCCCTGGGGTGGTTTGCTTTTTGAGTCTAACTCATCTCAAGGTGAATTAACAGGTGCCATTTTTACAGGAAGCGGTGCCGATTCAAAGTGGTTCAACAACAATCCAGGCCACGGTCACAGTCACCGCAAAGACCAGTGTCTGTTTTACCTCTCCAATGGTGCCCAAGTAACCTTGACTGATTGTTATCTGGTGGAAAATTATGGTCAGACACATTTCAAGGTGCTCACCTTGAAAGCCGGTTCTCCCCTTTTCGCGTGGGTCAGTCCATCTAGGGTTTTCACGCGTCTTAATACGTAGGTAATTGAACCCCCCGATCACTATTTTCCCACTAGTTCCACTGATTTCTAGGAGGGGACCGCGCCTTGCACCTTCTCCAGTATCCATATACGCGTAGACCTCGTTCTTGAACTTGATGAATCCAGACGCGCGAGTTTCGAATGTGAATTCCCTGTGTTCTCTCTCGACGTTCCCTAGGACCAATTCCGCATCCCCAAGATAGAATCTGAGCAGATCCAGTATATGAATCGCATAGAGCGGCAGAGGCCCGCCGCCATGAATTTCGTAAGTTGTTCGCCTCGCGATTTCTCTGACTTTTTCCCTTTCCACCGGATAATCTTTACTTCCAAAGTGGCTCTCAACATATATAAGATCGCCAACTGCTCC
>JBGVTO010000095.1:0-9135 GCA_041862635.1 Phycisphaerae bacterium
AGCCAGTCACCAGCCGGTATTTGATCCACCGCATGGCGCAAAACAGGATCGACATTCGTATACACCTTATTCGTCAGATCTGGCGAAGAATGCTCCAATAGCTTCTGTGTAACAGCTGTGGATACACCGTTCTGAGCAAGGACAGAACCAAAGGTCTTTCATAAATCATGAAATTTGAAATCATCCAATTTAAGTTTATGACGTATCTGTTTCCATCTGTACCGGCTGAAATTATCAGTAAATATATTTTCTTGTTTAGCATCTAATCCGGAAACATATTTCTTTAGCTCAGCCATAATCGGAACCGGCACAGGCCGTGAGCCCATACTCTTTCTGGTCTTCTTGCTCCTTGTAGTTACATAGCTGTTTTCAAAGTCAATATCTGAGACCTTCCATGTCTCAATATCACCGAGTCTGAGGCCTGTGCCTAAAGCCAATAGAATTCTCATCCACAATGTCTTATATGGTTTAGAAGTCGATAATAATTTCTTTATCTGAGTTTTACTTAAGGATTTGACAGGCCTCTCATCTTCCTTCAATTCCCTGACTTCTATTTCACCATTTACGTATCTGTTTTTCCTGCTCCAGTTAATAAACGCTCTCAGGTTTCTGATGTCTTTGTTGACTGTTGAACGTATTACTTCTTTTCCTCTTTTCAGTATGTACTTGTCGATAGCGTTTTGCGTAATCTGTTTGGAGTTGCATTTTCCAACCAGTCGTTCAAAGTGACGCAGCGTGAGGGCTACTTCATAAAGTGGAGCTTCGACACAACCAGCTACCTTTTTACTGTGTTCGTATTCATTTCGAATCTGGTTCCAATCGACAGTAACAGTTCCAGTAAACACGTCGGAATTCAATTGAGCATATTTTATCTGACGAAAATGTTCGGCCAGGGCTTTACTTGGTAAAGCCTTTGCTTTGCGTTTGCCGCTCTCATACCAGCCTATCCCCAGCCTTTAACACCTTTTCTTTTGTATATCCATACCTTCTTCATAACTCAATCTATCGTGATTTTAATTACCTAAATCAAGTGAAAAAGTAAGCCTGTTTTCGGGCAAAATAGTGACAATGTGGAGACAGGACTCGAGATTTTGAAGATAAGTTGAATATAAGCATATAGTATACAAAGGTTTATATCATTAATAGATTTCTTTTGCGCCGTATACACCTTCCTGACATATGTCTCACCGGTAGTATTTGTTTTTTCTGCAAATATTTGAGGTTTGGTGCTTCCATCACTCATCAAATTTGCCTCTGTGGAGACATTTTGGATACACGATGTCACCTGAAAATTGTGGTGTTTTCCAGCTCCTGAAATATGTGACATTTCGAGGAATTCTGGTATTTTACAACTCAGAAAAATAAAATTATTTAAGCGGTGCTTTGTGCGGGGCAGTGATACATCGAATGATCCGTATCAGATAGTTACGGCAGATAATATAATCTTGCTCTGTGGAAGTCCATCTGATTATAATAAGAACTTCATACTGACTGTCGATATTGATTTGTCAGGTTTCTCCTATGATACCGCCCTGATTGTACCTGATACCAAAGGCGTAAAATAGGAGTTTGATAAGATTGTTGTTAATTGTGTCCTTGACAGCAAAAGTCAGGCGATTTTGCATTTTATGATCACAGGTGGGAGCCGTCCGGGTCTGTTTGGTCGATAATTAAATGATATGTTGGAACCTTTGAGACAAGGAGTTGAAAATTGAAACGGAATAAAAGAATTTTGATATGTGTGTTCATAGTGGGATTGATTTTGATAGGAACGATTTACGGAAAATCCAAAGGACCGGCATATCTCGATACGGATAAGCCCATGGATGTACGGGTAGAAGATCTACTTTCCCGCATGACAATGGAAGAAAAGGTGGGACAACTGAATATGCCGTGTGTTTATGTGGAGGGATTGGGAAAAACGGTTGAAGAAAAAATGGCGGCAGTCAAAGCATTCGCAGCGGGAACCTATCTGGATTATCTCGGGCCCGGGGGTGGATTTTTTACTTTGCCCAACAATATCCTTTTCAAAGGCCCGGAGCAGCAGGCAAAATTTCTGAACGAGCTCCAGAAGATCGCTATTGAAAAGACCCGGCTTGGTATTCCTCTTCTACAAACCGAGGAAGGTACGCATGGACTGATGTGCACAGGTGGAACCATTTTTCCGGAAGGGCCGGCACTGGGCAGCACGTGGAATCTCGACCTTCTGTCCGAAATATACGCCGCAATAGCAGAGGAAGCCCGGGCTATCGGGATTCATCAAATATTTACACTTGTGGTGGAGCCGATCCGGGACCCGCGTTTGGGACGAAATCAGGAGGCGTACAGCGAGGACGCATTCCTTTGTGCGCGAATTGCGGAGGTAATTGTTCGGTCCGTTCAGGGAGATGAACTACGCGCGCCGGATAAGACGGTTGCCGGATTGTGCCATTACCCCGGTCAGAGCGAGCCGGTGAGCGGTCTGGAGCGGGGTGCGATGGAAATTTCCGAACGTAAACTGCGGGAAGTGTTTCTACCACCTTGGGAGGCAGGAATTAAAAAAATGGGCGGCCTGGGAGTGATGGCCACCTATCCGGCCATTGACGGCATTCCGGCTCATGCCTCAAAAGAGATCATGACGGGAATTTTACGGGAAGAATTCGGATTTGAAGGGATTGTTCTTTCCGAAGGGGGCGGGATTGGGACGCTTGTGTATGAAGGCCTGGCACCCACCCAGAAAGAAGCCGGACAGATAGCTTTGGCGGCGGGTGTGGATGTGGGGATTTCCTATGAATCCGGATACATGGAGGATATGATCCGGAGTGTTCAAGAAGGAAAGGTTTCAATGGCCATTATTGACCGCTCGGTCCGCCGCGTCCTGAAGATGAAAATGCGGCTTGGATTGTTTGAGAATCCATACGTTGACCCGAAACGTGCTGCGAAGATTGTCCACAATCCGGATCATCAGGCACTGGCCCTGAAAGCGGCACAGGAGGGAGTGGTGCTTCTGAAAAACGAGGGCAATCTGCTGCCCCTTAAGAAAGATATTAAATCCATTGCCGTCATTGGACCGAATGCGGATCATGCGAAAAATCAGCTTGGTGATTATACGGCGCTGAAAGTTTCACAGGAGGTTACGACCATACTGGATGGTATCAGGGCAATCGTTCCTAAAGGAACAAGGGTCACTTATGTCAAAGGCTGCGATGTCGTAGGTGAGAAGGTGAATGAAATTGAAAAAGCAAAACGAGCAGCTAAAAATGCAGAATATGCGGTAGCTGTAGTCGGTGAAAATGAATGGCAGCAACGTAACGACGAAGGCGTTCGTGTCGCCACCAGCGGCGAGGGATTTGATGTGGCCAACCTTGATCTGACCGGCATGCAGCAGGATCTGGTCAAAGCGGTTGCGGCAACGGGAACACCGACGGTTGTGATCCTTGTGAATGGACGTCCCCTTTCCACCCGCTGGATCGCAGACAATATTCCTGCAATAGTAGAGTCCTGGGTATCGGGAGAAAAAGGCGGCCGGGCCGTTGCTGAAATTCTGTTCGGAGATGTGAATCCTTCAGGCAAGCTTTCTGTGACCATTCCGCGGCACTCCGGACAATTGCCGGTCTATTATAATGCGAAGAAATCCAAACGGTATTGGCTTGAAAAAGGATGGGGCAAATCCTACGCGGACATGGATTACAAGCCGCTTTATCCCTTTGGCCATGGATTAAGTTACACCACGTTCGAATACAGCAACCTTCGTTTTGACAAAACCGAGTCGGGTATTGCAGGGACAATTAAGGTGAGTGTGGACATTCGGAATACCGGGGAACGCGCCGGCCAGGAGGTTGTACAACTCTACATTCAGGATGTCATTGCAACGGTTTCCACCTCCGAGATGGAGCTGCGTGGATTTGAAAAAATCCGGCTCAATCCCGGTGAAAAGAAAGAAGTGACTTTCAGCATCGGTCCAGAACACCTGGCACTGTACAACCGCCATCTGGACCGAGTGGTTGAACCCGGGGAATTCAAAGTGAAAATCGGAGCTTCCTCCGAGGATATCCGGCTTGAAGATTCGATTTGGGTAAAATGAACGACCAGAATTCTGCTCTCGATTTTAAGGGATTTGTATGGCTGCCATGAAATTAACGGCTTTTGAAACCGGGGTTTTCATTGTTTACTTAGTCACCGTGATTGCGATCGGCTTTATTTCAGGGCGAAAAGGTAAGGAAAGCACATCTGATTTCTTTTTAGCGGGCCGGGGATTGCCATGGTTTGTGATCGGATTTTCCCTGATTGCTTCCAGTATAAGTTCCGAGCAGTTTATCGGTGAAGTTGGCTGGGGTTACAAATACGGCATGGCGGTTGCAAACTGGGAATGGCTTGTATGGCCGGCACAGGGGCTTCTTCTTTTTTTCTTTTTACCCGTGTATTTGAAAAACAGAATTTTTACTATTCCCGAATATCTAACCCGCCGTTTCGGACGCATTGCGGGCTCTACATTTGCGCTTGTCTGTATGATTCAGTATTTGGTGATAAATCTTCCTCTTGTGCTGTATTCCGGAGGTTTTGCAATCAACAAAGTGTTCGGGCTGAATCTCTATCTGGCCATCTGGATTCTGGTAATTGCTGCGGGATCATACACCATTTTTGGCGGACTTTCTGCCGTTGCCTGGGTGGACTTGTTTAACGGCGTGGTGTTGATTGGGGGTGGTCTGCTGGTCTTTATTCTTGGTTTGTGTGCTGTTGACGGCGGATTTTCAGCCATTGTCGGCACAGGTGAGCGTGCGCACTTAATCTTACCGGCCGATCATCCGGAATTGCCATGGACAGGGATGATTGCCGTGGCTTTTGTGTTGAGTGGGTATTACTACTCGACCAACCAGTTTATCACACAGCGGTGTCTTGCGGCAAAAAACGTATGGCACGGAAAAATGGGTGTGATTCTGGCCGCTTTTCTGGCCATTCCCCTTGGCCTGAGTGTCACCTGGCCGGGGATGATTGCTTACGCGATGAATCCCAATCTGGCACATCCGGATGATGCGTATCCATATCTGATCAAAACACTCATCCCTGTTGGCTTGCGTGGCTTTATATTTGCTGTACTGATTGGCGCGATCATGTCAACCATCGACTCTCTAATCAATTCAACATCATCTCTGTTGACGCTGGATATTTACAAAGGATTGATAAGGAAAAAAGCCTCGGATGAACAGCTTGTTAAATTTGCACAAATATCAGGAATCGGCCTGCTTGTTTTTGGTGCTGTGTGGTCGCCGATGGTCGGGAGATTCGGCTCCATCTTTTCCTATGCGCAGGATTGCTGGGCCTTAATGCTGGCACCGGTGATGGCTGTTTTTGTGATGGCCATCTTCTGGAAGCGAACTACCAGAGTAGCTGCCATTGCCACATTGTTTTTGGCTATTCCCATGCTGTTGATTGTTTTCCTGAGAGAATTGACAGGTTTGCTGGCTTCATTCAATATTTTCAACTTATCGGCCATTATTTTTATGTGTTCTTTGGGTGTGATTGCTCTTATTAGCCATTTTACAACGGCACCGGCTGAAGTGGAAATCGAGCCAACACTGTGGCACCTTGACATGCTTCGTCCTACGAAAGAGGAATTGGCGCTGGGGTACCCGTGGTGGAAAAGAATTGGATTCTGGTTTACACTTGTTGTCTTGTGTTTCATGGTAATCTATACGTTTTTTTGGTAAACTTTTAATTGAGTTAATAAATCGAGAGGTGAATGACGCCAAGTCCCGAAAGTTACTGGATTGGAAATCATTATTACACAGCAGAGGTTATCTTCCTAAGAATACCAGAATTAAGTAAAATAATGATGAATAGAAGAGAAGTGCTTTCTGCAGGCTCGGCGTGGGAAGAAGAAACAACTGGTGGCATCGTCACCACCCACCATAACAAGAAGGAGTAGACTTATGAAGACTCGACTTGATTTGAACCGCCGTCAGTTTCTCCAGACCGCCGCGATCGCTTTTTCCGGAATGTCACTGTCTGCGACGGTAGCAGAAATTCCGTCACGGCCGCAAGGCAAGCCCCAGGTTGGCTGTCTGAGCTGGTGTTTTCACAATCTTAGCCCCGCCGCGGACCCCGAGCCGGCCCTGGATGTCATCAGTGAGCTGGGATTCGACGGTGTCGAATTGATCGTGACGGCACGTAGAGACCTCAAGGAGTTCTGGACGAACGCTCGGATCGCTCGGCTCAACCAAAAGCTCCAGCGAAACAAATTACGTGTGTCGCAGTTCGTCCTCTTCCAGCCGGTGGTCGAGGACCTCTCAAGCACGGATCGAGCCGCTCGCGAGCAGGCACTCGCTTACTTCGAGGCGGGGTGTCAAATCGGGAAAGAGCTGGGCGCGCCGATCATCAATATCGTAGCTCCCTGGGCGCGCGAGCTGAAAGGACCGACGGAGTATCTGCCTCGCTACTACGAGATCACCAAGCCCAAACCAGGCCAGAAGTATCACATCGACATTGCGGAAGGATTCGATTGGGACCGGGTGTGGAACGCCTATGTGGAGACCACCAAAGCCTGCCTGTCACGGGCGAAAACCCACGGCCTGAAGTTCTCCATCGAGCAGCACACACATTGCTTGGTCCCGGATGCGGCGTCGTTCCTACGGCTGTGGGACCAGATTCGCGACGACGATCTGGGCTACAACCTTGACGCGGGCTGGACGCTGCTCCAGCGGGAATACCCTCCGGTCGCGATCCACAAAGTGGGCAAACACCTCATGAACGTGCATATGCGCGATATCGATGGTTTGATGCGACAGTTCCCGCCATTCGGTCGGGGTGTGATGGACATCCAGGCGATTGTAACGGCCCTCAAGCAGATCGGCTTCAACGGCTTCGCCTCCATCGAGCAGGACCGGCATCCCGGCGACCCTGACATGCGTGAAACCTGCCGCGAGTACCTACGGATAATGAGGAAGTGGATATGAAAGATCGCATATTCTTCTCATCTGTGAATTGCCTTTGCTTACTGGCAGCAATTTTGGCGTGGGCTGATTGTGGATCAGGCGGGCCGCTAATTCACAACACGCAATCCGAAATCTGCAATTGGGAACCCGTAGGCCTGTCCGGCGGAGGAGGCATCTTCAGTCCCATGATCTCGCCAGTAGCTTTTGGGCTGTTGAGTGCAACAGGTTATTTTTATTGGATAGGAGGCAGAAAAAGATGACCATCCTCCAGAGAACCTCGAGACCACCCGCGCCTCAGCTACATGTCTCGCGACGAACGTTCCTGAAGGGTTCGGCCGCCACGGCCGTGGCGATAGGAGTGGCAACACTTCCGTCAGCATGCGCGGCCGTCGAGAAGCCTGCAGCTGGTACGTCGAGCGGCCTGCTCCGCAAAGGCAAGGTCATCGACTGTCATGCGCACTTGACTCATCGGAGCCGCGCGACATGGGAGGCGGACGACCGCAAGCTCATTGAGGCAGCGGACAAGCTGGGAATCGACCAATTATGCTGCTCGATCCTCACACCGCGCCGGCCGGCGACCGCCGACGGTTTTCGGGAATGCAACCAGTGGACGGCCGACGGGATGCGCCGGTTCCCTGGCCGAGTGCTCGGCTACTGCTACGTCAATCCCGGCTACGGCCGAGAGGCGTTGGATGAAGTCCGCCGCTACATAGGAGATCGTGGATTTATCGGCATCAAGCTCTACAACGAGTACATCTGCACGGAACCGGTGGTCTTTCCCATCGTAGAGCTGGCGATCGAATTGGGCGTGCCGATCCTCCAACACGCATCTCACTCCCATTACTTCGTGGAGGATCAGCCGCGTATGTCCGACGGCGGGCACTTAGCGGAATTAGCTCGCCGCTACCCGGAGGCCATGCTCATCTGCGCACACATCTCCGGCGGGGGTGATTGGGAGTGGACAATCAAGGCCCTGCGCCACGCGCAGAACGTCTTGCTCGACACCAGCGGCAGCGTAATAGATGAGGGCACGGTGGAGTTGGCCGCAGCAGTGGCAGGGGCGGATCGGCTCCTCTTTGGCTGTGACTCGTCCATGACGGCAGGAGTTGGCAAGATTCGTGGAGCGAACCTGAGCGCACAGGACAAGGAGAAGATCCTGAGCGGGAATATGATGAGACTCTTGCGGAGGCGGAAATCATGATCATTGACGTGAATGCTTATCTCGGCCATTTTGCGTTCCGCCGGTTGCGGTACAACACGGCCGCGTCGTTGCTCGCGCTGATGGACTCCAAACGGATCGACAAGGCGGTCGTATCCAGCTCCGGCGCCATCACCTACCGCAACGCGCAGGCCGGCAATGAGGAGGTAACGGAGGAGGTCCGTGGTCATAGTGACCGGCTGATTCCATTTGCCGTCATTAATCCGTTCTACGCCGGCTGGCAGGACGATCTGAAAATCTGCCACGAGGAGTTCAGCATGGCGGGCCTACGCCTCTATCCCAAGTGGCACAACTATCAGCTCTCCAGCCCGTGCTGCCGGGAGCTCGTGAACGCCGCAACCGAGCGAGGCATGGTCATCTCCATTCCCATCCGCGTGGAAGACAACCGGCAACGGAGCTGGCTGCTGAACGTCCCCGACGTGCCGCTGGAGGAGATTGTCGAGCTGGTGAAAACTCACCCAAAAGCACGCTTTATCCTGCTGAACGGCATCGGCTATACAAGATGCCCGCTCGGGCGCAAGGACAATGGTCTGCCGTCCAATTATGCCATAGAACTGTCCCGCTTGAGTGCCGTGCTAGCGAACGAGCTTGGGCAGCTCATCACGAACCTGGGGGCCGAGCGTGTGATGTTCGGGACCGGTATGCCCTTTAACTATCCCGACCCAGCATTGGTGAAGCTGGAGGTATTGGATGCGAGCGAGTCCGACAAGGAAAAGATCCGCTCGCAGAACGCGATGACCTGGTTACGGTTGTAGCACAGGGCAAACGCCGAAGGGATCGAGAAATGCAAGGAAAGGAGGATTGTTCAGTCATGCGATTCACATTGATGGTTTCTCTGGTCACCTGCTTGTGCGTGGCTTGGTCGGCGGTTGGGGCTTACAAGCCGCTGGTCGTCGAGGTTTGGCCGGGCACGGCTCCGGACGAAAGCGGCAATATCGGCGAGGAAATGGTCCGCATGTCGCCGAAGCTGGACCGCAAGCAGGTCGAGGTCACCGAGCCGACGAA
>JBGVTO010000096.1:0-9894 GCA_041862635.1 Phycisphaerae bacterium
GTGGCGCTGTTGTCCCATGGGGATCGGTCATGTTTGAGTGCTGGGATTGTGATTCGGGGGCATCAGTCTGATTATCATCAGCAAGAAGGCTCTTGACTCTATACAAATCCTTTTCGGTTCGCCGCTGCACACCTTTCGGGACTTTCAGCACGGCTGTCGATCCGGCTGGAGATAGACTTTACATCACCTGGAACGGCAATCTGGGTGGTAGTAGCCGTGGGCGACTAACCTGGGATGCGTGCGTGTTAACGGTCATCCACATCCCGGAGTCTGAGCGCCTCCCATAGAGAAATAGCTGATAATGCTCAAGAACACTTCAGCAGGTGTAGATTGTCTATTTTGGCCCTTGCCTGATTATTTGCCAGTTGTTTATTAATCGAATCGTGAGACAAACGTACTATATGTTCATGCTTCCTCAACCACTTTCCACCCGATTGCGTCCGCCATCGCATATAAAGGTTCCTTTATGTCTCCATAGCACGTCACACGGTGCCAGCCCCAGTGATCCCACATTCCAAAAAGCTTCTCGATATCACCCATAGGCTCAGCCGCAAGCTTTGTCCGGCAGGCGCGGTCGTCCGGATCGTTCTCAACCGCCTTGCCCAGATGCATCAGTATCTCCTTCTGCGGTTGTCTTATCTCAAGAGTCGTTGTCATGTACCCCAATGGCAGGATCGAACGGACGGATGCACCTTGCCGGTCCTCGGAATGTGTCATTATCGCAAATGGATTCGCAGGCCCATCGGGACCGAACATCCTGTTTGGCGCCACGCAATGCGCGTAGATGATCTGCCGCTTTGCAGTGTCGATCACGGGGTCCGAAATGAAACTGGGCCGCCCATCTGTCAACGCACCGATCATCAGCATTGTCGCAGTAGATCTCAAGTCACACTCACATGCCCCGACCAATCCGTCGTTGTTCAACTGGTGAAAACCCAAGCATGGGTAAGCATGAATGTGGCCGTCGTAGAATCCGCCGAGACAATTGACCGCAATCGCGTTGGCTCCGTGCTTCTTCAGTACCGCCTTCATGCCCAGGTACATTGCCGCCGACGTCTCTAACGTTTCATCTGAAACACCAACAACTTGAGCTGCATCCTTCTTCCATTTACGCGCGATCGCCTTTGCCTTGTCCTTGTCCGCACCCTCCCATGCCGCGTTGACCTCGGCAAAAGAGACTTTCTCCACAGGTATTCCCATCATCTCGCCCGCAGGACCCGACTTTTGATCTCGAACCGCCAGGATCTTCGACTCTTTCATCTGCCTGATGCACTCATCCATCGACACCTTACGCAATTCGTCCGCCTTACACTGCATGTTCCCCATTTTCGGTGTTCGTTTTATCCGTACTCGCTTTGTCTCCGCAGCAAAGTCCGATGCCGATCCTGCACGCTCTATAATTTTGAAACACTTTACTCCAGCGATCACGTCCTTCATATTTGATGACGCTACAAAGCCCACGTTACCTGCTCCGCTTCGCAGAAATCCAGCGTTGTAAACAAGAAATCCACCGCTTCCACCGTACTGAAAGTCAACGTAAAGGACCGGCTTGCCGGAAGCAGCGATGGTCTGGACCACGCGGTTCCAGCAATTCATCTGGTAAACAATATAACCGTCAATGTCACCAGACTTGTTCTCTTCAAGTATCTTCTTAGCTTCCTCTGGCCCAGTGGCCATGGATGAAACGAACTCGAACTCTGGGCACCCCTTTACAAGGTCTGCGTTTATTCGCTCCATTACTGGTTCGAAGTCGAATCCAACATTAGGCCAGTCTGGCATAGGCTGCTTGATCGCATGAAGTGAATAGATTACTTGAATACGCATCTTATTTTCCTTCGCCGCCAGTAATGGTATTGGCTTGGTCAGAAGTGCTGCCGTACTTACACACGCTGCACAGCCCGACAGAAATTCCCGCCTGCTAATCCCACAACAAGCGCAGCCACAGATGATATCATCGTTCTTCATGGTTAACCTCCCACACATTCATTGACTTCCAAAGTTACCAGATCATGTATGGACATTGACTTAAGCCCTTCACAACATTGCTCACAATTCCATAAGAGTGTGCTTATCGTGCCAAGTCTAACTGCAGCCACTTGCCATGTCAAGCAATACCAGAATTATTGGTTCCTTAGTAGGGATAAACTGCCATCAAATCTCTTGGATTGGTTCCGCCAGCCTATTCAAACCAGTGCGCGCGCACGAAACTCACCCAAATGGGGCTGTTTTCGGCACTTTCATGGTTTTTGGCCAGTTGTCATAAATGTTTTTCAATACTGATCGAACCTCAATTTCCAGAAAGCATGACTTATTTACCATTTGTTAACTGGTCGTAGCTTTAAGCCTTGGAGCTCCGATTTTCTATATTGCCCTAAGACAGTGGGGCCTATACCGAATCAATCGGCATAGGCCCCTGATTGTCACAAATCTGCTATATCAGCCACGTAATTCTAACTGCCAGCTAAATCACACAGCTTAGGGCGCCGGTGGATACAGACGAATATCATCGAAGTACATCGTACCCGAACCGCCGGCTATCGGATTGTTCTTGTTACCCAGACCAAGGGAAATCGTATTGACATTGGCAAGGTTCACACCGAACGCCTGCAGGTTGATAGTCCATTCCGTCCAGGTAGTTATCTGTGCTGCATCAGGATTATCGTGATTGACCACTGCACTGCCATTGAGAGCAACGTATAAAGTCTCAGCAGCGTTATCCGAGTTGCCTCTGAACCAAATAGATAAAGTGGTCACACCATTCTCGGTCCAGTCACGCGGATAAGTCAGCGTTAAAGTTGCCTCAGAATACCCAACACTATTGTCGTAGAATAATGGCATCGACTGGTTACCACTGTGAACGATAGTTTGCTCGGCAAAAGGAGGATTCTCATAACCAACGAGAGAGCCGTTCGTCGGGATGCCGTATCCGTCTATCCAGGCGTTAAATATCCTGTTGCTCTCTGGGTCTTCAGGATTAAGGTCATTGTAGCTCTCAAAATCGTCAACGACAAGGAAGTTGGCGGTCGTAAAGCTCCATACATTGCCTGTCCATGGGCTGTCTGGATTGGTGTTATTGGCCTCGTCAATTCGCCAATAGTAGGTGGTATTCCACTCAAGTTTTCCAGGGTCAAAGCTCTCAGAACCAAGGTCCCCGGCACCTTTATACTCCGGCGAACCGGTATTGGCATTTCGTACGACCTCTTTATCTGTGCCGAAGTATATCTGATGCGAAACAGCATAGACTCCCGGCGACCAGGTAAGAACCGGCGTATGCTTTACATCCACAGCGCCATTAGCCGGGTCCGGGCTCCCGACGCCGCCCTCAGTAGTAAAGCTCCAGATGTCACCTTTATACGTTTCGATGGCATCAAACTCATCGACACGCCAGTAGTAAGTCTTAGCCAATTTAAGTGTGCCGGGAGGAGTATAGGTTGCAGTTCCCTGTGGGAGTCCACCGGCGGCATTGTTCACTTCATCAAAATTGTCGCCGAAATATACTGTGTGTAATTTCGCACCAAAACCTCCTATCCAGCTAAGCATTACATCCGGGTCTACCATCTCGGCACCATCAGCCGGGTTGGGTGCATAGGCGGTCCTGGGTGGAATCGAAAAGCTCCAGACGTCACCCTTCCAGGGACTGTTCGGCTCGGCGTCATTGACCTCATCAATCCGCCAGTAGTATGTCGTACCGGGAACAAGACCATCCGGATAAGCAAATCCGGGAAAGCCGACAACAATAAAAGTCTCGGCTTGGTTACCCTGGAACCCCGACGAGTCGGGGGTGCCGGCGTCGACATCGTCAAAATTATCGCCTAAGTACACATCGTGGGAGACCGCAAGACCTCCCGGTAACCAGCTAAGGTTCACCCATGTATCCGGATAGATGGCACCATCTTCCGGTTTGGGGCCCAGGGCGTAAGGCCATACCTCACCTGCCATAGCGCCCAGAAGTTCGACCGCCGACAGAGCATGATTGTAAATCCTGAGCTCATCAACAACACCATTGAAGATATTATCCCAACCATCCTGACCAATGAAGAAACGGCCGCTGCCGCCTCTAATCCCGGAAATTGTATCCCTTTCTGTTTCAACGCCATTTAAATAGCATACAATATTAGCACCGTCAAATGTTCCTGCAATATGATACCATTCTCCAGGCAATAAATCCTGTTGAACAGAAACCCATGTCGAACCTTCGGGGTCTCCGTTAAACTGGAATCCCATATAATTTCCACCACCCGGAGCATTGTATCTTAGCTGCCAGCTCCAAGGATCGACTCCTGCTTCTGCCTTACATACCGGGCCGACATTTGATCCTCCTTCTCCGGCCACTGATGGTTTAATCCATAGCGCAATCGTAATCTCACCGGTAATATTCAAACTTTCATCATTTCCACAATCAACGTCATCGTCTATGCCGTCAAAATTCAGAGCCGGGCCGAATTTTCCTGTTGTCCATGTTGCTCCGTTAATTGTCCCATCATTTCCATATCCTGATACATCTACAGCAATATTTCCACTGCCCTCATCAAACTTCCAGTGACCCACCAGTTCCGCCGAGGCCTCACCGACCACAGCCAGCACCAAAACAAATGAAATTAAATAGATAAATTTACTGCACATAATTAGTCCTCCTTTGAAAAATTAATATAGGTTCTTAATTGAAATACAAGAAAATGACCGCCACGGGCAACGTTTTCGCTGCTACTCTGTGTCTTGCGTAATAGCTCCTCCTCTATTCGGAAACCTACGAGAATTGCGCCCGCTGTATGACCTCAAAGCCACAGATGCCCAACTGCGCAGGCACAAGCTTTACCCAGCCCCTACCACAGGGGCTGGGTTTACTATTTTCGTTTATACCAAATCGGACATCTTCCCGTCAAGGAAAATCTCTGGATTATGAGTGGGTAATCTATTCTTGATATGGTTGTATTTAAGTCTCCTCACAGGCCATTTAAACGGCGAACTCTGAAATCTCTAGGACCGGTCCCACTGAGCCGCGCACAGATGTCCCCAAACTGGACCAATTTCGGCCCTTGCTTGATTTATGGCCAGTAACCATAAATCATTATGTTTACAAAGGTAACGTCAATTTCTATAGAACTTGGAGATTGCGACTATCGAACTATTTGTTATGGAGTCGTTACTCAGAGTCCAGTTGTAGTTGATAATCTGTCATCCCTTTTGCTTCAAATATTTCGCTACCTCTATATGTGCAAAGTTCTGTTCCGGGCTGCTGGTTAGTCTTTGGCCATGCTGGCTTGTCCAGCTTGCTTGCACCCAGCTTACCTTGGCACCGATTTGTTAACAAATCACTAACTTTCTCTGCCTTGCTTTCTTATCAGCATTAGCGCCAGGTGATTACCTATCAAGCTTAAAATAAAAATTCACAAAAAAACAAAATAACCGCACATTATGACTTACAAACAGCTCCAAAAAGCACAGGGAAAGTCACAAAACACAAGGCTGCCTACCTACCGGATATACACTCCTTTATCGTCAGTGTTATTGAATCGTCTCGAGGCGATTTTTTCGTCTTTCGCTGTTGATTATAACAAATCGGAGAGTGACTCGGTATCATCGAATCCGGGAGAGCCTCCTGTTTCGGCGCTGGGACGCCACGCATCGACGCTATCCCAACTACCTCGATCGGGGTTTGTAGCGTCTCTGATGGTTAAAGAGAATCCGAGGCCGTCGGTCTCGTCAAACCACCTATTCTCGTAGTCAAACTCTAATATGGTGCTATTGGTCCGGTCCTCGAGCTTAACCGTCTCTCCCCCGTTGCTTAAGCTGCCGCTGTACACACCGGGTGCAAGATTTACGCTGCTCGCATCGTAGCGTGAAGCAAACGCAGAACGATTTTTGACGATTACTATATATGCACCGGCAGCAAGTACAACACTTCGGCCCTCGTCAAACGCATAAGAAATCCCGTCGGTAAATTTAATACCGCCAAGCTGAAGTGGAATAAAGCCAACATTCTTTAGCTCAATGAATTCACATTCATCGTTGTCAAATGTCCCTACATCGGCTGGGTTGTACATAATCTCCGTCACACGGAGATAGCGTTGCTGCTCACTTGGATTGCCCGGGTACGTCAAGCTGCTAACGAGGCGACCGTATCTGTCCAATAGGTTCACGGTCTCGCCCCAATTAGACAGATGACCATTATAGTTTCCCTGTACGAACCGTCCTTCCCCACCGGTCGGACTGGTCGCGCGGCTGCGGAAGATGCGAACATTAGGGCAGACATAAAGACTTCCGCCTGCCACGATGACCGTACCGGGCAGGAATGTGTGCTCAATACCACCTACAAGCTGCCAACCCGAAATATCAACGGCATAGGAATTGTAATTGAGAAGTTCAATGTACTCCTCATCCTGATTGCCTGAGAAAGGATTGAATTCGTAGCCACCAAATTGGACGACCGGATAAGCCGGCTGGGCGTTCGGAATTTCCGCGGAATAAGAGCCGGGAATGCTATAAACGGCGACATTGTCCACGTTATGCGTGATAAACAGGTGGATCCGTCGTACTGCAAGATAGTCGTTTTTAATGACATTAATCGCATATTCGAAGGACTGATCCCGCGGATAGCCTTCCTGCCCGCCCCACAACCATGGGTTGGCCCATTTGCTGTAGTCCAAAGCCACGTCTGCCGACATTGCCGCCACGAGATCATTGATGCGGTTCTCAATGAACAGCTCGGCATAAGGCGTCTCTGGCGGCTTGAGGAACTCATCCATCACCGTACGCAGCCTTCTCAGGAACATCTCGCGCACCATGTCGTCATTCAGGAGCGCATCAATGAGGTGGTTCCAATGGAAGTTCCACTCCTTGCAATCCAGCTTGCCAACAAACGGATGTGAAGGTTTAACATCGGTTGGCTTGCCAGAGACCTGGTCGTCATCCGCATAGATGTAGTCGTGGTAAGAACTGCCCGTCCAGTTGGAGCCCCACGTCAGATCATGGTCCCAGGGCAAGAAGCACCACTCACCGGAACCATCCGAATCCCGATATAGGTAGTGATTCTTGTGCGGATGGTCGTTTTGATGGACGAGAATGGTAGCAACAAGATAGTTGAGCGTTAGGGGCAGGTTGACCCGATCAAAGATATTATTGTGGCGCTTGGTACCTGAAGTATTGTTGATGCTCAGGCAGAAATCGTCGAGGTCCTGACGTCCCTCCCACCGGCGGGTTTTCTTTTCGGCACTCCCGCCTACATTGAATGTATTGTAAATCTTGTAGAGCGCCCCATCGGGATCCAGTCCTTCGCGCTCTAAAAGCTCCTCTTCCGGCTCTTCAATAAAGATCTCGACTCCATAGAATTCGCCGTTACGTTGAGCTCTCACTGGAAAGGACTCGCTGCCTGGACAGCCACACCAATCGTATGCCTCAAACGCAAGGTTCTGCCGCAGGTAGGCCTTGTCGCTGTAGGTGCTGTTGAGGTTGAACTCGTTGACCCGTGGCATACCGTCCCTATATCGAAATTTATATCCGTGATTAAATCGAAACTTGAAATGTTTCTTTGGTGCACCGGCCGTACTGCCCCCGCGCCGGTGGATCACCACGTTGTCGTAGAATTCCCCCAAATAGAACACAGATCCGCGCGTACCGCTGTCCCTCTCCGAGGCGCTGACATCCTTCACAAACCACTGAATCACCGGCAGACGAGAGTTCACTGTCGGGTCTATCACAACAGTGCCGTAGTATTCGGGAGAGTCATCAGGATACGGAAAGAGCGGGTCCCGAGATGCCTTGCCATTAACATCCAGCGCTTTTACGTACCAGCGTACCATATCACCAGGTCCATAGAACTCAGAGCTAATGACCGTTGTATAGATACCATCATTAGCTGCCACATCGGCTCCTGTCCCATCATCCAGCATAGGTAAACCATCAGTGGGAAGTCTGCGACTTGAGGTCACGAAGTTGATACAGTAGAACAGCCTCACGTCACTAATTGACGCAAGTGTCTCTTTGACAATAGCGGTAATTACGAGGTTCTCGCTCGCATCAGGTTGATGCGGATTCTTCGTGACATCACGGATCGTAGGACCAGCTTGAACCAGAGCCGCTTGGTTGGAGGCTCCAGGCGTCGGTCGGAGCAGATAGCCCTCTGTAGCTTCCAAGAGATCAAACCTCTCTAATTGGGTCGCGACAAGCTGGGGCAAAATCAATAGATCCGAGCTTCCAAGGGTTACATTCAGACCATGCACGGCTAACACATTGATGCCTTCGACAAGGAAGTCTTTGTGATTTGTCACATCGAAATCCTCAAAGCGGATAGCATCACCATCTGGACGATTGGCGGTGGCGCCTGAATTCCATGTCAGCTCCGATTCGTTGGGCGCGTTGGCCCGGGCGATTTCAAAGCCGTTCAGGTAGGCTATAAAACCGTCTTCGTATTTCATTCGCAATATAAGCTTGTCGACCGCCACTACATCATCCACTTCAAACCGAATGCGGACATAGACTGTCTGATTGATATTTCTCATAGCGCCAACATCAAGAGCAACGAGGCTGGAATAGTCATACCCTACGCCGGTCTTGCCATCGACCCAGCCCGAATCGTCATAGGTCAGCTCCGTCCATGCCCGGCCAAGCGACTCATTGGTGGGTATTAGCGCTCGCGCATCAGTACCCTCTGGTACAAGAATCGTTTCAATCTGAGACTGGACATAGTCACCGCTCAGACCGTAAGAAATGTCTACAAACTGTTCCGGGTAATCCCGATAGGCGTGGGCAATCGTTACCCCATCGGGCTCAACAAGGGCAATAGATTCACCTCCGGCCCGAAGGGAAAAGTCTGTGTGTAGTTGACTGGCTGAGCTCCGGCGGTCCTTTCCCGAGGCAAAGACGGCCATATAGCTACCCGGAGCAAGCTCCACAGAGGGAAACTCCCATTTCTCGAGGTCGTTTAGGTCATCCGTTAGGTACCAGCCATTGAGGTTGATGACCTCCTGCGTTGGATTGTGAATCTCGACCCAATCCGGGGAATCCCCATCCTCATCAGTCAGACTCGATTCATTGGAGGCGACAAATTCACTGATAATCGGACCGGCGGCTCCACTTGTCCACCAATTCTCAACCAAAATGGCAAGGTCGGACGTATCAATTTGGTCGTCTCTGTAGAGGTCGCGTCGCGAGGGACTGGCTGCTACTACACCGATGCAGCAGAACAGCAAGGTGATGGCAAACAGATCTGTTTCTGGAAAGCGATTCATCTCGAACTCGTTCTCAACGCTGCTATTGCGATGAGGATCAAATACACTTCGACTACTTCATGCATCATGCGTCGTGTTCATCAATTACCTATTTTAACAAATCAGAGACTTTAATACAACACTTGTACGCTCGCGATGACCCATTTTTGAGGCAGGTTTGCCTGTAAGCGATGAGTTTAGAGTCAGTTAAGATATTCTCCGGTATGTTGCTGATAAGAGCGGGTAAAAATTTTCCTATTTTGGGACAAAATCAGGATAATAGCAGCATTAGTTATACCTTTCTGCCGAGCGAGCACATACCATCACCACAACAATATCTGCACAGATTAGCGACACTCATTCTTATAAGCCGTTGCTTTTCACGGCGGTGGTCTACACCAAGACAACAACTTCACCCTGGCATAACCCAAAAATGCATCCTGCAACGCAATGAGCAATCGATAGAACCAAAAGCTTTTTGGTTGTCTTGAATATCGAAGATGATCATTTATTCGTTGGCGAATATTTTTGCAGCGTGACTGTAGGTAACTTAAAAAACCCATCGCCAAACCAGCCAAAAATATCAACCGCTGCATGCTTTTGTATTTTCTTACTGCAAATCTTTCCAGCCCGATTTTGCTCTTCAGAAATTCAATAGATGTTTCACAGTCCCACCGTCGGGTGAATC
>JBGVTO010000097.1:0-7494 GCA_041862635.1 Phycisphaerae bacterium
CCAATTCAAACCCAATCAAACCCAATTTGCCGAAAAGCCAAAATGAACGTAAACTTATATGTTATAGAGGATTACAGAAAAAAAGATGATTTCGCAGCCCAAAAAAACAAACCCAATTCAAACCCAATCAAAGCCAATTTTAGAAAGAATGAATGTAAACTTTTGTGCTAAAGGGTATTATGATAGTAAACCCACATTCGCAGCAAATAATCCAAATCTCGATATCACCACCGCCTTCAGTTGTGGATCGAGAATCGTCGCCTAAGGCGGATAAAATCGCTTTGAAAATTTATCCGTTCGGTATAGACTGTCCGATTGTATTAAAAGAACTTAAACTGACCGATTCTCTGTGTCATTCCCGCGAAAGCGGGAATCCAGTAAAAAAAAATGTGGATTCCGTATCAAGCACGGAATGACAATAGTAAGGTCATTTTTCGATTTATAGGAAAGATTATGACTGAATTGAAAACGGACATCTACAACAGACGGGCCACCGACCGGCAGATTAAGCCGGCACAAAGGATAATGCGTTTGCCGCCCTATCTGTTTGGGAAATTGAATGCTCTAAAACTCGCCAAACGACAGGCGGGCATAGACATCATCGATCTTGGAATGGGCAATCCCTCCGACCCGGCACCGAAGATTGTAATTGACAAGCTCTGTGAGGCGGCCCAGGACCCCCGAAATCACCGATACAGCGCATCGAAGGGTATTAAGAACCTGCGGAAGGAAATAGCGAAAAAATACGAGAGCAAATGGAACGTGCAGCTCGACCCGGAGACGGAGGTGCTGGCATGTATCGGCTCGAAGGAAGGTTTCAGTCATTTGTGCCTTGCGATGATGGGCCCGGGTGATACCGCGATCGTCCCCGACCCTGCTTTTCCAATACATAATTACTCGGTGGCATTGGCGGGGGCAAATGTTGTTTCTGTGCCTTTGGGCAACGACGAAAAATTTATAAATAACGTCGCAATGGTAATCGAAAATCTGTATCCAAAGCCCAAATTGCTGATTCTCAATTACCCGCACAATCCGACCGCTATGACTGTCGACGAAGGCTTCTTCGAGCCGGTGGTCGAACTGGCAAAGAGATTCCGTGTAGCGGTCATTCACGACTTTGCCTACGGCGAAACCTGTTTTGATGGCTACAAAGCACCGAGTTTACTTTCGGTTAAAGGTGCCAAGGACATCGGCGTTGAATTTATCACGATGAGCAAGCCGTACAATATGGCGGGTTTTCGCATAGGTTTCGCAGCGGGCAATAAGGACATGCTCGATTATCTTGCCACAATCAAGGGCTATTACGATTACGGTATATTCCAGGCGATACAAATAGCCGGTATTATTGCCCTTCGGCACTGTGACGAAGATATAATCACTCAAAACCAGAGGTATCAATCCCGGCGGGATGTGGTTTGCGAGGGTCTCGGAAGGCTCGGCTGGGATGTGGAAAAACCACGAGCCTCAATGTTCGTATGGGCGAAAGTGCCGCAGGAACATTCCAAGGGCAAGGGCACTATCGAGTACGCAATAGACCTGATGGAGTATGCAGAGGTTGCTATCGCTCCGGGCAGGGCCTTTGGCGAAAGGGGCGAAGATTATATGCGTATCGCTCTTGTGGAAAACGAGCAGCGTCTGCGCCAGGCAATTCGCAACATCAGCCGATTTGTCCGCGAAAACCGATAAGAGCCCCGGTGCTAAGAGCCATCCCCAAGCTCGTCCGGTTCCCCACTTTCTCGGGGACAAGCTTTTCAGGTCTCGCTTGAGGTCGCCTACGCTCCAAAGCCTACTCCGCCGAAGCGGCTGCGAAGGCTGGAAGCTTCAGCGACGCAGCGCTGCCATAGGTCAAATTTAAAGCTACAGAACATTACAACCTTGGTTAAAAATAGATATTTTATCGGACGTATATCTTATGAAATAGATGTTTCTTAATTAAATAAAGCCATTTTTTTGAAAAATTATACTGAAAAATTCTGCATATATTCTTATCTTGGATGTCCCATAAATAATCTGTTACGAAATATCCCAACCGGTTTCATGTGGGCTGTTCGGCTGTAAAGGCTGCAAATTCGAGAAAAAACTTGACTTTTTGGGGCAAATTTGGTTAAATAATAGTAATGAAGCTTACAACCACTTGCTTGTTAGTGGATGTAAGCGTGAATTCATAGCTTGATTTTGTCGCTGGGGGGCGAGTGTGATGAAACCGGGCGGTCCGCCATTCATCGGATGGAGGGGGCTCATATCAGCCATCGCAATCATTGTGTGCTGGTTGTTTGCGCCCGCATATTGCCAGACGCCCGATGTTGCGCTTCTCCTTCAGCAGACCCCAAGCAAAGGCGGCGCAATAACTCCAATAGCGGGCGTCCATCACTTCGAACTGAATTCACAGGTTACTTTGACAGCAGCTCCAAAACCGGGCTATCAATTCCTTTATTGGCTGGGCGATGTGAGTGACCCAGGGGCAACCAAGACTGTTGTTTATCTTGATAAGCCAAAAATAATTATCGCGATATTTGGGCGGACCGAAAACAGTACGTTGGTTGAGGAAGAGGGCCTATCTTTCGGCGGTGGTGACGGTGCCGGCGGCAGCGGTTTGGTTAACACTTTTACAAATTTTGGCTATACCGGCGGCATGAGTAGCGGCACGGGAGGAAAAGCGAAATCACCCAAGGTTGTATATGTGAAAAACATTGAAGTGATACCTGAGCCTGCCACGTGTGTATTGTTGCTCCTTGGTAGTTTGTTTGCCTTTGCGAGACGTGGTACGAAAAGCAGGCCTTAATCAAATCTATGACCACATGTATCTGCCGTAATAAACTCGGATTCCGTTCGTGGGTATTTTCTGCAATTCAAGGGTCGAATTGTGTAAATGGAACAGTAATATTTGCCATCCGGTTTGAACTTTAGAAAAGGGCAGACATTAGGCAGCTTACAGCACGCCCCGCAGCTAATACATTGACCTTTGCGTCTTTGGGAGACAGGTAGTATTGAGGTGAAAGTCCTCTTTATTTTAGCGAACCAGGTATTTCTTCTTGTTTGAGCCATAATCTATTGTTAGGTCAATCCCGATTTTGCGAAACAAAACCTGCGGTAAGTATGTGTTTAGCCGCTGTTGATTTTTTGGTGGCATGGCCATCTTGGCCGTGTTTCACTCCGCAGGACGCCTTACGGCGGGGCGGGAAGCCCGTGCCACGTCATGAAACTGCTGATTCGGTTGTCTGGCTAAACATATACTTGCGGTAAAACCGCAGGCTAAATATTTAGAGCCACGTTTTACGTGGGATTCTCACTCATCCGACGCAGAAAATAACGTATGCCCAATTGGCAAGTAACAATGCAAAGACCAGAATCCAGGCAATCAGGCGTTCCGTGCCCGTCAGAGAGATTCGCACACTGCGGGCAAAAATGACTTGTACAGCAGTGGCAGCAAAAAATAAACCCAACACCGAAAACAGTAAAGGATTATACAGCCAGGCCCGAACAACGTGGCCTTGCAGAAAAGACAACGCGGCCCGCGTAAAACCACACGTCGGACACGCAATCCCGGTACACCGCTTGATAAGACAAAGCTCCACGGGCCTGTCAAGATGAGCCATCAGCAATACCGCCGCTGCGCCAAGTCCCATCCATACCAGCACTATCAATACAGCCCAGCGCGGCCATGGCGGTCGCCGAGAACCATAGATTAGGTCAATCTTCATCTCACCGGCTTTGTCTTATCACCGCATGGCGAAACTTCCACCTCATATGACGAATATGACGAGCGCGACAAATATCCACACAATGCCAAGTATCGCGCCAATCTTCCCGCAGATTTTGCCGGCCCGGGTTAATCCTCGGCCGACCGGGTCCATAGTTCCTGCAGCCATTTGCTTGAGATCTTTATTTGCCATTATCCAAGCAATGATGCCGCAAGCGCATGCGGGCACACCTAAGAGACCCAAAGCAAGGAACCCAGATGTTCCGAGAACCAACCCAACTATACCGAGAACCGAGATGGTCGGACCGCGATGTGGCTTAAGCGGGTGTTGGGTAGGAGTCTGCGGTTGCGTTGACGCTGTGGGGGGTTGTTGAGAATTTTCTTCCATAACAGTCTCCTACAAATATGAATCTACAATAAACGTTAAATACCTAAATCTTCACCTTGCCCGGTCTGCCTTATCGCGACAAGGCTTCACCGGCACCTATGAAGATTGCCATCAGCAACCATAGGCATATCACTACGATAGGTATTATTACACTGATCATTCCACAAATCCTGCCTGCCTGGGTCAATCCCCGTCCGGAGAGATCCATCGTTCCTGCTGCCATTTCCTTAAGGTCATTGTTGCCCATTACCCAGGCAATAATACCGCATATAAAGCAGACGACAAGTCCAATTATTCCAAGGGCCAAAACGACACCGCCACGATGAGGTTTAAGGGGCTGTTGTCCTCTTTGTTCTTCTGCCATGATGGTCTCCTGTGAACATGAATTTTCAAATTTGGGGGTTCATTGCGAACGCACTAATGATAAGAATTTCCCCCAAAAAACATCCCTGTAATCAAGTCACTAAACATCTCGGATAACAAGGATACACATGTCCCTGCGAAGCGCCAAGTTCAAATTTGAGGATTTATTGAAGGACTTTTAGTAAGGTCAGATTCTCTCAAGTGCGTATCTGTGGTCCGTCCTCCGTAGTAATACTACTACGAAGGACGAAAAGGATTTTATGATTTTCTAAAGACTGCCACGACGTTTTCGACCTCGACCACGAACAGGCGATTATCACCTTCGAAATCGACGGGTATGGCGCCTTTGGGATTGAACAGCACTTTGTCGTATTGACGCAGTGGTATGTCCGGCGAGTTTTGAACCTCAGCGGAGATAGTTATGATTCGGCCGGTTATCGTGGGGATTTCTATGTTGTCGGGCAGCTGGATGCCGCCTTTGGTTTGTTTTTTGTCCTGGTCTTTGCGAATCAGGACCCGTTTGCCTATCGGCTCTACTATTTCAAGCGGCTTTGTTTCGATTTGCTTTTTTTTATCCATTTCGCCCAGCTCTCTGCAAAACAATTTATTTTTAAATACCAAAAATATTATATCTTTTTTAGTGTAGTATTGCAATTTTTATGTTATAATACCTCAGGTTAATCCAGTGACGAAGCACCTTAGAATTTAGATTAGATGAAATGTTGGTTCGGAAGAATTTTCTTTGAAAGAAAAGGAGAGCTATTATGCACAAACGAAAAGGTTTTACGTTAATAGAGCTTCTGGTGGTGATTGCCATTATCGCATTGTTGATGGCGATACTAATGCCGGCACTGCAGCGGGTGAAAAAGCAGGCAAGGGGAATTATGTGTAAAGCCAACCTGAAGGAGTATGGGTTTGGGGCGAGGATGTACTTAGACGATAATGAGGGCTATTTTCCCTATTCATTCACCTGGCTCTGCAAAGATTTTGGTTTCGTCGGGTGTGGATGGCACGATAAGACCAAGAATCTTGTAGATAACCCGGACCGTGCCGGCGAACTCTGGCCATATCTGAAGAACAAAGATATTCACATATGTCCGGAATTCTACGTTGTTGCCAGAATGGTGGGCTGCAGCATGTGTAGCGGTAACACAATTCCCATCGAACCTCAATATAGTTACTGTATGAATTCCTACCTCAACGGCGACGCATGGGGGAATGTACCTGCAAAATTTCGTGGCAACTACGAGAAGATTCGGAACGAGTCCCAGGTAAAGAATCCGCATCGTGTGTTTTTCTTCTCAGAGGAGAATCCGTTTTCTATTCCGGGCCTTAGCGGCGCAGGAACCAATGACAACAATTTACGTTCCACGCCTCCCGGTAACACTGATTGCTTCGCCACCTTCCATAGTGCTCCGGGTGGGGACATAGAGATGGGCTATGCCAATGCGGTTTTTGTTGATTCGCATGTCGAACAGGTCTCAGCACGTCCGAGGCCCAATACTTTTATATTAAGCTGGCCATGCGGACCACCAATACCGGACTGGTAAGATAAAACGCCATGCGCAAACGAGGCGGCTTTACCCCGTTAGTGGGACCCCGCCTTGCCTGCACCTGTGCTTTCCTGCACAGGTAGTCGCAGGTACAGGTGCGGGAACCCAAATAGAAATTCCCAATCGGGGAAGGAGAACTATTATGCACAAACGAAAAGGTTTTACCCCGTTAGAAATAAGGATTCCGAATCGGGAAAGGGGAAGATTTCTAACGGGGTTTACATTAATAGAGCTTCTGGTAGTGATTGCCATTATCGCTTTGCTGATGGCGATACTGATGCCGGCATTGAACCGGGCGAAAAAGCAGGTACGGGGAATTATTTGTAAAGCCAACCTGAATCAGTATGGGCTGGCGGGGAGGATGTACTTAGACGATAATGACGGCGGCTTTCCTTATTCATTCACCTGGCTCTACAAAGATGGCGGCAGATCGTGCCGATGGCACGATGAAAGCAAGAATCTTAACGAAAACCCGGACCTTGGCGGCGAGATGTGGCCCTATCTGAAGGATAAAGATATTCACCTGTGTCCGGAATTCAACGTTGTTGCCAGAGTGATGGGCTGCGGTTGCAGGGGCAGGACAATTCCCATCGAGCCTCAATATAGTTACGAGATGAATTCCTACCTAAATGGCGACGCATGGGGGGCGGTGCCCCAACAATTTCGTACCAACATGGAGAAAATTCGGAAGGAATCCCAGGTAGTGAATCCCCAGCGTGTGTTTTTCTTCTCTGAGGAGAATACATGGTCTATTCCGGGCCTTAGCGGCGCTGCAGTCAATGACAACAATTTACGTTCCACACCTCCCGGTAACACCGATTGCTTTGCTACCTACCATAATGCTCCGGGCGGGGACCTGAATAAGGGTTTTGCCTATGCGGTGTTTGTGGACAGTCATGTCGAACAGGTCTCAGCACATCCGAGACCCAATACTTTTATATTAAGCTGGCCGAGCGGACCACCAATACCGGATTGGTAAGATTTAGCGCCATGCGCAGGCGAAATGGTTTTACGCCGTTAGAAATATGAATTCCTAATTGGGGAAGGGTAAGATTTCAAACGGATTTTACAAACAGCCTTTTTATGGATTGGTCCGTCAGAAAGATAGGCCTCAAGGCCGAAGGTTTTGGGGATGGTGAATGCAGAAGACATCCCCAAGCTGCGCTTGAGGCTGCCACCCTTCCAAGCTATCAAATCAAATTTAACAGACTACGAGTGTGCGCTTAAAGGGTACCAACACACTATTTCCTGATTTTTACAGGCTGTTTAGCTTTTTTTCTTCCGAGGATTTCGTCGGCTTCTTCCCATGTTTCAGGCGGCCATTGCCCGGCTGACTGCAATTGTTTTAGATGGTCCAGTTTCTTGATGCTGATAATAGTTCTGCACTTTGGGAACCTGATGCAGCCCAAAAATGGGCCTTTCTTGCTCTGCCTGATTACCAGCTCACCATCTTTGCATTTGTAGCACTTTATTCCGGTTGGTTCCGGTGG
>JBGVTO010000098.1:0-21751 GCA_041862635.1 Phycisphaerae bacterium
TTTCTTCAAAAGTCGCTCCCATCTTTTCAGCCTTATAGAAAACCGCCTGCATCTTTATCAGGTCTATTATCCCGGCAAAAGAGTCCTCGGCACCAATGGGAATCTGCATTAAAATCGGATTGGCAAGGAGCTTATCGCGAATACTGTCAACGGTCATCTCAAAATCGGCGCCGACTTTGTCCATCTTATTCACAAAGCAAAGACAGGGCAGGTCGTATTTTTGTCCCTGTCTCCAGACGGTTTCGCTCTGGGCCTGCACACCTTCGCTGCCGTCAAAAACGGCTACGGCACCATCGAGAACACGCAGCGACCTTTCGACCTCGGCAGTAAAGTCAATATGGCCCGGGGTATCGATAAGGTTGACTTCAAAATCCTTCCAGGGACATTTTGTCGCGGCTGAAGTGATAGTTATGCCTCTTTTTTGCTCCTCTTCCATAAAGTCCATAACAGCGGTGCCGTCGTGGACCTCTCCCATTTTGTAGGTTTTGCCCGTATAGTAAAGAATACGCTCGGTCACCGTTGTTTTGCCGGCGTCGATATGAGCCATAATCCCGATATTGCGTAATTTTTCCAAAACACCCGACATTATTCGTATCTCGTCTCTCGTTCAGGTGCAACCTGATGTGGTTGCCCTGAGCAGGAAAATTGGCCTGCCCCTACACAGCAATATGCACGCCGCTATTCAATATAAAAAAACTGCCACGGTTATTTTCATAAACACACCGTGGCAGTAATAAACGACAGCTCTTACCAGGCAAAGTGGGCAAAGGCCTTATTGGCTTCTGCCATTCTGTGGACATTCTCCCGCGTAGTCATTGCTCCGCCGTGTTCGTTATAAGCATCTATCAATTCAGAAGCCAGACGCTCGCACATAGGTTTGCCCTTTTTGCTCCTGGCTGAGGCCAATATCCATCTGAAGGCAAGCGACTGCTGGCGCTTGGCACTTACCTGCATCGGAACCTGATAACTGGCTCCGCCGATACGCTTGCTGCGAACCTCAATCAAAGGCCTCACGTTGTTTATCGCCTTCTCGAATACCTCAAGGACCTCAACATCCTTGATATTTTTTCCGATTATATCCATAGCTTCATAAAAAACTTGCTGCGCAGTGCTTTTCTTACCGTCCCACATCAAACAGTTTATGAACTTGGAGACCAGCTTGCTGTTATATTTCGCGTCCGGCTTTAATTGTTGACTTGAAGCGGTAAACTTTTTAGCCATAACTTTCCTCGTACCTCGTATAAATCCTAATAGCTAAATCCGAAATAATAAACAAATACGAAATTCAAATGTTCAAATTTTCAAAACTGACAGCACTGCTGTCATTCTGAGCGAAGCGAAGAATCTCATCATTATCGTGTAAACCAGACCCTTCACTGCGCTCAGGGTGACACAGAAGTGTCATTTTGGTAATTTGAATTTGTTTAGTGCTTAGAGATTAGGATTTATTCTTTTAACTATTTTGCCTTTTTTGCACCGTATTTACTTCTGCCTTGTTTTCGATTAGCCACACCGGCACAGTCAAGGACACCACGATTTATATGATACCGCACTCCCGGCAGGTCTCTGACCCGCCCTCCGCGAATCGTAACTGTGCTGTGCTCCTGAAGATTGTGGTCGATGCCCGGTATGTAAGCTGTAACTTCCTTCCCGTTGGTCAGCCGGACACGGGCGATTTTCCGCAAAGCCGAGTTCGGCTTCTTGGGCGTCTGAGTCCTCACTATCAGGCACACTCCTCTTTTCTGAGGCGAACCGCTAATATCGGATACTCGCTTATGGCCCTTCGATTTCGCCCGAGGACGTCGAACTAATTGATTTATAGTTGGCATAATTCTCCCATTGATTATTTATTATCGGATTTTTTACTTTTATCTTTTACTCCTGTTTTTTGTGTCCTTTGTAGCGATATCTTATTTTCTTTTGTGCTTTCCACTTTTCTTCAATAGTCAATAGAAAATAATCAATTGATCCCCAGGGCTTCCCTGACGGCAGCCTCGGCCTTGGCCTCGGCTTCTTTGGCCTCCTTGATTTCCTTGGCCTCTTCGAATTCCTTCGGCAGCGGAGCTTCCGCAAGGTGCTTGACCTTTATATCAAGATGCGGCTTGAATGCCGTGCCGGCCGGTATCAGGTGTCCGAGTATTACGTTTTCCTTCAATCCGTGAAGCTCATCCACCTTACCAGCCAAAGACGCTCCAGTCAAAACCTTAGTTGTTTCCTGGAAGCTGGCTGCCGCGATAAAGCTCTCCGACCACAGTGAAGCCTTCGTAATCCCCAAAAGCAGTGTCTTGGCGGTTGCAGGTTTTGGTTTTCGGCCTGAGGCCCCCGTTCCGCCAATCAATTCAACCTTTTCGTTAATGCTGGCCAGATCCTTCTTGTCGATAATTTGACCAACCTTTAAATCGGACGCATCTCCAACGTTGGTAATCTTGACGCTGTTGGTCAATTTTTCATTCTCTTTTTTGAACACAAATTTATCAACGACCTCGCCCGGCAAAAACGAGCTGTCACCCACAGATTCAATTTCAACCTTTCTCATCATTTGAGCGCAGATGATTTCAATATGCTTATCGTTAATGTTCACATTTTGTGAGCGATAGACATTTTGAATCTCTGTCGTCAAATATCTCTGCAGTGCCTCTTCGCCTTTAATTCGCAGAATATCGTGAGGCACAAGAGGACCGTCCGTCAGGGCATCTCCGGCTTCAGCGAAATCACCGGTGTGAACATTAAGGTGTCTGTCACGCGGGACATGGTGCTCTTTTTCCATGCCGGATTCGGAGCGAATTATAATCGTCATCTTGCCTTTGCGTTTGTCGCTTCGCAGCTCGACTCGACCGCTAATCTCAGCCATTGCGGCGGGGTCTTTGGGTTTGCGTGCCTCAAACACTTCGGTAACTCTGGGCAAACCACCTGTGATGTCCTGAGTGCCGCCGGTAGCTCTGGGCTGATGAGCAAGCAGCTGGCCCGCCTGAACACCCTGACCTTCGTTAACCTCGATCCTGGCCCCTGCAGGCAGGTAGTGAACATCGAGTATCTTGCCTTCCTTGTCTTCGATAATGATTTGCGGATGCTTATCACCTTTATGCTCGATTACGATGGGTCTGCCAACCTGCCCTTTTCGCTCTTCCTCAATTCCAATTGTCTCGCCTTCGATAATATCAACGAACCGTATAAGCCCGGCCACCTCCGCTAAAATCGGTGTACGGTGTGGGTCCCATTTGAATAATAGGTCGTCGGTTTTGACTTTCTGCCCGTCCTTGACCAAAACAATGGCGCCATAAGGCACCTTGAACCTGTCGAGTTCCCTTTCTTTTGCGTCAAAAATAGCTATTTCGCCGTTACGTTTCAGTGCGACAACCACAGTTGTTACCTTTCCACCAATGTCGGACCTGGTCGTGACCGCATTGATATCGCGATACTGCACTTTTCCTGCTTGTGTTGCCTTCTGTTCACGTTCAAGAATAGCCCTTTCAGCAACACCGCCGGTATGGAACGTCCGCAGAGTCAACTGTGTTCCTGGTTCCCCGATGGACTGCGCGGCAATAATGCCAACCGCCGATCCTTCTTCAACCAATTCTCCGGTACTCATATCCCATCCGTAACACTTTGCACAAACCCCAAACGGACTGTCACATGTCAGAGAGCTTCTGATTCTGATGGCATCAAGTCCCAAAGCTTCAATCTTTGCTGCTGCTTCAGGGTTTATGACCTCATTCTCGTGTACAATCATTTCATCTGTAATCGGGTTACGAATGTTGTCTCTTGCGGTTCTGCCGATAATAAGCTGTGAAAGAGGAACATCAACCTGCTCACCCCTGCTGACAATGTTTTTTGTAATTCCCTGCAATGTCTGGCAGTCTCTTTCAATAACAATCATATTTTGTGCGACATCGATAAGCTTTCTTGTAAGATATCCGGAATTAGCTGTCTTCAGTGCGGTATCAGCCAGTCCCTTACGCGCCCCGTGAGTAGAGCTAAAGTACTCAAGCACTGTCAATCCCTCTCTGAAGTTTGCCTTAATTGGCGTTTCGATAATCTCTCCGCTGGGCTTTGCCATTAGCGCTCTCATTCCTGCAAGCTGCTGAATCTGATCGACGCTTCCTCTTGCACCGGAATCGCTCATGAGATAAATTGGATTGAGGTACGGTTCCCCGTCCTCAGTAGTATCCTCTTTAAGGCCTCTCATCATTTCATTTGTTACAGCAACTCGAGCATTGGTCCAGGCATCAACGACCTGATTATACCTTTCTCCCTCAGTCAAAACGCCGTCATCGTAGTTCTTACGTATTTTGCTGACCTTCTTTTCTGTCTGTTTAATAATCGTGGCCTTCTTTTCCGGTATTTTGAGGTCCATAATACCAAAGCTCAACCCGGCAAGAGTAGCATATTTGAAGCCCAGATTCTTTATTCTATCGAGCAGGTCCACCGTCTCGGCTGAGCCTGCGAATTTGAAACAGTCACTAATCACCCGGCTCAGCTTCTTTTGAGACATCGACATATTGTAAAACGGCATTCCCACCGGTAACATATCGTTGAATATGCACCTGCCAGCAGTTGTTTCAACGACCATAGAATCCTCCGGCCCTGACTCTCCAATGACCCTGACATCACCAAGTCGCACCATAATTTTTGTGTGCAAATCGATTTTGCCTATTTCCAGGGCCATAATAGCCTCGTAAGTATCTCGGAACAGCCTAAGCTCTTTTTTCTCGGAGCTACCGCGAAGTTCTACATAGGTCAAATAATAATTGCCCATCACCATATCCTGTGATGGCCCGACCATCGGAGAACCATTGGCCGGCGAAAAAATATTGGAAGTGGTCATCATTAAAATATGCGTCTCAGCCTGGGCTTCGACACTCAACGGCAAATGCACCGCCATCTGGTCGCCGTCGAAGTCAGCATTGAATCCCTTACAGGCCAACGGATGCAGCATAATGGCGTTACCTTCGACAAGTACCGGCTCAAAGGCCTGAACGCCCATTCGATGGAGGGTCGGCGCACGGTTGAGCAGGACAGGATGCTGATGAATGACCTCTTCGAGTATGTCCCAGACCTGCTCGTCGCGCCGTTCAATCATTCTCTTAGCGCTTTTAATCGTATCCGCCAGGCCACGCTGTTTAAGTTTGCGAATAATGAAAGGCTGATACAGCTCCAGAGCTATTTTCTTTGGCAAACCGCATTGATAAAGTTTTAAATCAGGACCTACCACAATTACCGACCGAGCTGAGTAATCAACACGCTTGCCAAGCAGGTTCTCACGGAATCGTCCCTGCTTGCCCTTAATCATATCCGTCAACGATTTCAGAGGCCGATTATTACTGCCCAGAACAGAACGCCTGCAGCGGCCGTTATCCAGAAGCGAATCCACCGCCTGCTGAAGCATACGTTTCTCATTGCGGATAATCACCTCGGGAGCGTTCAGATCCATCAGCTTTTTTAACCGGTTGTTGCGATTGATAATTCTCCGGTAAAGGTCATTTAAATCACTGGTAGCAAAATTATCTCTCTCCAGCAAAACCAAAGGCCTCAAATCCGGCGGAATAACAGGTATTACCTCAAGGACCATCCAATGTGCTTTATTTTTACTGTTTCTGACCTGGTTAATAATCTTAAGCCGTTTCGTGAGGTCTTTTATCTTTTGCTTACTGTTTGTCTTCACTATGGCATCCCTGAGCTGGATGCTGACTTCATTGAGGTCGAGGTTCTCCAGCAGGGCCTTGATGGCTTCGGCACCCATTCCCGCCTTGAATGCTTTTCCGTACTTGTTTTCCGCGTCTCTGTATTCTTCCTCGCTGAGCAGTTGCCCCGTTTTCAATGGGCTTTGGCCCGGGTCCGTTACGACATACTCCTGGAAATAGATAATCTTCTCCAGGTCAGCGGTTTTCATTGCCAAAAGGTTGCCGAGCCTATTTGGTATGGCCTTGAAGAACCATATATGCACAACTGGTGCCGCCAGATTGATATGGCCCATTCGCTTTCTTCGGACCCGACTATGCGTAACCTTGACCCCGCATCGGTCGCAAATTATTCCCTTAAACTTAGTACCTTTGTACTTCCCGCAGGCACACTCCCAGTCGCGCTCGGGCCCGAAAATTCGCTCACAAAACAAACCGTCCTTCTCCGGCCGATATGTACGATAGTTGATGGTCTCAGGCTTTCGTACTTCGCCAAAAGACCAGCTGCGAATATCATTCGGACTGGCCAATGAAATCTTGACCGAACCATAGTCATTAATTCGATCGTAAATACTTCCTAACATTTAAGGCCCCTTACTATTGCCTGCACCTGTTGTTGCCTGTACAGGTATTAGCAGGCACAGGTAACACTTGACAATTGTTAATTCACTAATCACTTAAAGTGCGGTGCTTCCAAGCCGTTTCTTTTCAAGCTGAATATTCAACCCTAATCCTCTTATTTCATTACACAATACGTCAAAGGACAGTGGTGTTCCGGCTTCAAGAGAGTTTTGTCCTTTGACCATTGATTCATAGATTTTGGTTCGTCCCTCAACATCATCGCTTTTTACCGTAAGCATTTCCTGCAGCGTAAAAGCAGCTCCATATCCCTCCAGAGCCCAGACTTCCATTTCTCCGAATCTCTGTCCACCGGTTCTGGCCTTACCACCTAATGGCTGCTGTGTAATCAGGCTATATGGCCCTGTTGCCCGGGCGTGAATCTTGTCATCGACAAGATGATGCAGTTTCATCATATAGATGTATCCGATAGTTCCACGCTGGTCGAAAGGCAAGCCTGTCCTGCCGTCATACAATTGTGTCTTGAGGTTTTTAGGCACATTAATGAAAAAGTCATCCGTCGGCGGTACTTCTTTTTCCCCTTCAAGCTGTGCTTTTCGTCTGCTCATAAGCTCGTTCGCTTCTTCGGTCAATTCGTGGATGTCCTTTTCGGTAGCCCCATCAAACACCGGTGTAATAGCATTAAACCCTAACACCCTCGCTACCCAGCCGAGATGCGTTTCGAGAATCTGGCCAACATTCATTCGGCTCGGAACGCCGAGAGGATTCAGCAATATGTCAAGAGGCGTACCATCCTCGAGAAACGGCATATCCTCCTCGGGCATAATCTTGGCGATGACACCCTTGTTACCGTGACGTCCGGCCATTTTGTCGCCAATCGACAGCGTCCTCTTAATCGCTACGTAAACTTTTACCATTTGCAGTACACCGCTTGGCAGCTCATCGCCGTGTTTCAAACTCTCACTCCTGTACTTCTTTTCTTCCTGAACATCAGTAATCTTGCCCCAGAATCTATCCACGATTTTCTGTACGTCATCACGCTGCGAAGCCGGTTTGACCCACTTGATATTAAAGTTTTCTATCTGTTCATAAATGACATCGTCGTCAGCACTGGCACCGACTTTCTGACGTGTGGATGGGTCGATGATGTTGACCTCGTACTTCTTGTGAATAGCTTCGACCATCTGTCTGAATATCACACATTCTTTGGCCCTCATCTCTTTTTGATATTCTTTTATCTGGGCCGCCTGTTCCTTCTTTTGTTCCTCAGTACCTGCGCCACGTCTGGTAAATCGTTCCGTCCTTATTACCACCCCTTCATATCCGCTGGGCAGCTCAAGTGAGTCATTTTTGACATCTTCGCCGGCCCTGCCGAATATAGCATGCAAAAGTTTTTCTTCGGGCGTCAGTTCCGTCTTGCTCTTTGGCACAACCTTGCCTACTAAGATATCACCGGTGCAGACCCTTGTTCCTTCGCAAACTACTCCATATTCATCAAGGTTCCGTAGTGCCCTTTCACTGACATTGGGAATGTCACGAGTAAATTCTTCCTTACCAAGGCGGGTCTCGCGAACTTCGGCTGTGAATTCGTCGATGTGAATGCTCGTAAAGCTATCGTCTTTACACAGTTTCTCGCTGACAATAATTGCGTCCTCAAAGTTAAATCCGTCAAAAGATACAAATCCAACAAGAATATTTTTACCAAGAGCCAGAACGCCATTGGCGGTGCCTCCACCGTCTGCTATGACCTGGTCGGCCTTTACCCTGTCACCGAGTTTGACTATGGGCTTTTGATTAAGACAGGTTCTCTCGTTCAAACCAACAAATTTGGCGAGATTATATTCCTCGGTATGGTTAATGACTATCTTGGTTGCGTCCACCTCAGTAACGACCCCGCTTCTTTGGGCACGGACGACCATGCTCGAGTTTTGCCCGACAACTTGTTCCATACCCGTTCCGACCAAAGGAGACTCCGTCTTCAGAAGCGGAACCGCTTGTCGCTGCATATTTGAGCCCATCAAAGCTCGGTTTGCATCGTCGTGCTCTAAGAACGGAATAAGTGAAGCTGAAACACCGACAATCTGCTTGGCGGAAACATCTACGTAGTTCACCTCCTCGCTGGCCACCTGGGCCAGCTCACCGTTCTTCATAGCAAGGACGCGACCTTCCTGGATTCGACCTGTCTGCGGATCGAAGGTATTCGGGGCAGCAATGACCATCTTCATATCCTCATCAGCCCGCAAATATTCGATCTTATCGGTGGCCTTAGCTCTTGTGACTTTGCGATATGGCGTAAGCAAAAATCCATATTCGTCAACCGCGGCAAATATTGCCAACGAAGCAATCAATCCGATATTTGTTCCTTCAGGCGTTTCAATTGGACAGATTCTGCCGTAATGGCTGATATGCACATCGCGCACTTCAAAGCCGGCCCGCCTTCTGTTCAAACCGCCGGGCCCAAGAGCAGACAGACGTCTTTCGTGCGTCAGCTGGCTCAATGCGTTGGTCTGGTCAACAACCTGGCTCAACTCACCGCGACCAAAGAAATAGTTGATACTGCTCGAAACGCTCTTGGAATTAACCAAATCTGCGATGCGAAGCGGCTCTTCGACATCTCTTTTCATACTCATCCGTTCCTGAACGGTCCTGCGCAGCTTAAGCAGCCCTTTTCTGATTTCATCCGCTGCGAGCTCATCGATTGTTCGCAACCTCCTGTTGCCCAGATGGTCGATATCATCTACCTGGCCCTCGTTGTTCCGCAAAGCCATTATATATTTCATCGTGTTGAGGAAATCTTCAGGCCGAAGCGTCATCTCATTCTCATCCACTGCCTGGGCGAACTTCCGATTTAATCTGAACCTGCCGACCTTGCCGAGACGATAACGGTTGGAATCATAAAATTTCTCCGCAAAGAAAGTTTTTGCTTTTTCTTTATTGGGCGGATTGCCGGGACGCAATCTCATATAAAACTTGAGCAATGCCTGCTCGTGGCTCTGGATATCATCCTGGCCTAAGGTGTTCAAAATGAGGATATCCCGGACCTCGTCGATAACCTCAATCTGGACTTCTGCTTTTTTGGTCTTTTTAGCTTTCGTTTGCTTCTTGCCGCTTTTAGCTTTGGGCTTCGCGTACGCAGCTTGTACCAAAGAGACTTTATCGCTGATTTGCGCACCGGCTTTTACTATGATCTCACCGGACTCTTCATCCACAATCGGCTGAACGGCCCACATGGTGGGCGTCAATTCATTGAGAGGCACCTTTTTCGTCGGATAAAACAACCGCAGAATCTGTTCTGTAGTACCGTATGCCTCGTCCATCGCCCGAAGCAAAATGGTTGCCGGTATCTTGCTGGACTGGTCGATTCTGACGACTAAAATGTCTTTATTCGTAACCCCTATCTCTATCCAGCTTCCCCGCTCCGGGATGACTCTGCCGCCGTGCAGCACTCTGTCGCCTTCTTTACTCTCGATAAGAAAATCAACGCCCGGACTTCGGTGCAGTTGGCTTACAATGACTCGCACCGCACCATTGATAATGAACTCCCCCCCGCCTATCATAACCGGTATTTCGCCAAGATACATCGCCTGCTCGGCCAAATCCTCACCTTCCTTGGTCCGAAGTCTGCAACATATTTTCAACGGGTAGCCGTATGTCAGACGTAACTGTCGGCACTGAATAGGGCTATAATGCGGCTTTTCCAGCTCGTAGTAGAGATATTCCAGAACCATCTTCTTGTCGTAGCTTTCGATAGGAAACGTCTCGTGGAAAAGAGCTTCGAGTCCGATACACTTTCTTCTCGTTGGTACGGCGTCTTGTTGCAAAAACCGCTCGTAACTTCTTCTTTGTACTTCTACCAGGTCCGGAATCTCAACGGCATCTCGTACTCTTCCAAAATTTCGAACGCTTTGTCCACCACCAATTTCACGCATTGCCAATCTCCAGTAGGGACAACCCTATGCGGTTGCCCTAACCCCATATCGTTCCCATAATTTCTGCATTCCAAAAGGTCAGGTACACCATCCTGCTTATGCTAATTCAACTACGGCCCCGACAGCTTCAAGCTGCTTTCGGGCGGCTTCGGCATCATCTTTACTGAGGCCCTCTTTGACCGGCTTGGGAACGTTGTCAACAAGGTCTTTGGCTTCTTTCAATCCCAATCCCGTTAATGCCCTTACCTCCTTGATAACCTGAATCTTTTTCTCGCCGAATTCTTTGAGGATTACATCAAAGCTGGTTTTTTCTTCCTCCTCCTCAGCGGCGCCTTGTGCAGCTGGACCTGCCACCATAACAGCTCCGCCCGCAGCCGGCTCAATATCATACTCATCCTTGAGATAATCACCCAGCTCTTTGGCCTGCATCAACGTCAGACCCATTATATCGTCACCAAGCTTCTTAATCTTACTGTTCCACTTCTCTGTCTCTTTAGCTGCCTGTGTCTTCTTTGTCGCCTTGTTCTCTTTCGTTCCCTTGGCTTCTTTTGCTTTCTTAGCTTCTTTCGCTTCTTTAGCTTCCTTCACTTGTTCTTCTGCCATCTCTATTAACTCCTGTTATATAGCGCCTCGTGGTAGCCGAAACTCCGCCGTTTCGTTTAACCCCCTAACTAAAACCAGGGACAGCCACACAGGCAATCTCTTATTTCGTATTTCGTTTCACGCTGCTTGTTTTTCGCCGCCCTCCGCAATAGTCTCTATACAACCTGCGATAATCCCCGCAGGAGCACCAATCGTTGAGGCCAATCCCCTAACAGGGGACTGTATCAAGCCGGCTATTTTGCTGAGCAATTCTGCTCGTGTCGGCATCTTTGAAAGGCCCTCTGCTCCTTTAGCGTCTAAAGCTGAGCCGTCGAGAAAGGCTCCCTTAATCTCTATCACAGGCACCTTCTTGACCCATTCGGCTAATGCTTTTGCAACGTCAACGATACTGTCACCGCCATAAACGATAGCGCAAGGGCCGCTAAACAACGCCGCCGCCGGCTCCATCTGTTGGCCGCAAAGCGCTTTTCTAAACAGCGAGTTCTTGACAACCGATAAGCTGATGTCTTTTTCTTTAAAATCACCGCGCATCAGATTATTGTCAACACCGCCGACACCCTTAGTGTTGATGACCAAAAAATCTCTGATGTCCTCGTTGACGATTTTCTTTTCAAGTTCCGACTGTAGTAACTCTTTTACGTATTTGCTCATTTTTCATATCTCGTATTGCGTATCGCGTTATCAATAATCAATTGTTATACCGGGGCTCATTGTCGCAGATATGCTCATTTTCTTGATATACGTCCCTTTTGCAGCCGCCGGTTTTATCTTCTTGATATGCGAGACAAACGCATCAATATTATCTACCAGTTTTTCTTTCTCAAAGCTTTGCTTACCGACTACTACGTGAACATTACCGCCGGCATCGTTTCTAAACTCGACTTTGCCCGCAGCAAATTCAGACACTGCGGTCACAACATTGCCGGTAACCGTTCCATTTTTGGGCGAAGGCATCTTCCCTTGTGGCCCCAGTATCCGCCCAAGCTTACCCACCTTGCCCATCACCTTCGGCGATGCGATAGCCACATCGAAATCCATCCAGCCGTCCGAGACTTTTTTAACAAGCTCATCGCACCCGGCCTCAACGGCACCAGCGCTTCGGGCTGCCTCAACATCCGAATCCTCGCAGAAAGCAATGACTTTTTTCTGCTTACCTATCCCGTGAGGCAAAGATATTGAGCCCCTAACCAGCTGGTCGGCCTGTTTCGGGTCAACGCCTAAATGCAGCACACATTCTATGCTCTGGTCGAATTTCACCGACTTGAACGATTTGATTTTCTCGACCGCCGCAGTCAGGCTAAGGCTCTCTTTGCTCAACTGTTCCGATTCTTTCCTGTATCTTTTGCTTTTAACTCGCATTGTTCATCTCGTTTTGTGTACAAGTTGTTACTAATCAATCACCTCCACGCCCATACTTCGCGCAGTACCTCTGATAATCTTCTCGGCCTGTTCTATGTCGTATGTGTTCAAATCCTTGAACTTGGTCTCAGCAATTTTTCGCAATTGCTCGGCACTGACTTTGCCGACCTTCTCTTTATTCGGAACGCCACTGCCCTTTGCGATTTCAGCCGCCTGTTTCAGCAGGACCGCCGCCGGTGGACTTTTGACCTCAAACGTAAAACTTTTGTCTCGAAAAACCGTTATCACAACAGGCACGATTGTTCCGTTCAGTCCTTTTGTTCGCTCATTGAACTGCGAAACGAATTGACCTATGTTAACGCCATTCTGACCTAAAGCAGGCCCTATCGGCGGGGCCGGCGTCGCCTGGCCGCCCGGCGCCTGCAACTTAATCTTTACCACTACCTCTTTGGCCATAATCTCGTCTCTCGTATAGCAGTGAGCTAACTCGTGCCATAGGTAAGTTTGAAGTGTATAAAGTTGTGGATTATCTTTTCACTTTAGCTCAATTTAGGCACTTTAGCTCAATTTAGGCACTTTACAATTTCTCTATCTGCCAATACTCTATATCCAGCGGCGTACTTCGACCGAATATCGTAACAATTACCTTTACAATCCCACGCTCAGAATCAATTGAATCGACAACGCCTTCGAAGTTCTCAAATGCACCTTCTCGAATCTTAATCATATCACCTTTTTTAAACTCGACCTTGATGCTCGGTGCCTCATCAGGCTTTTCGGCCTCTAAAAGCATCTTCGCCACATCCGTATCCCGCATCGGCGTCGGAATGCCATCCGTACCGATAAAATCTCCGACACCTGCGGTCCCCTTGATCATGAACCAGGCCTTTTCCGGAACACGCTTATCCTCGGTTGACTCCATCTCCATAAAAACATACCCGGGATACAGCTTTCGCTTATGAACCGTCTGCTTGTTGCCGCGGATACGCTTAATCCGCTCAACTGGAACCTCTATCCTGCCAATAATATCTACCAAACCCTCTCTTTCAACCTTCTGCGAAAGGGCTTCCTTGACCTGCACTTCTTTATTGGCCGCAACTCGTAAAACGTACCACTGCATATTAACACCTTGTTTCGTATCCCATTCGAGATACAATACTACCCCAGGAGCCACGTAAAGAACGTTCTAAAGCCGATATCCGTGGTTCCAAGAAGTATTGCCATCATAATCACAACCACGATAACGATAAACGTCGAAACTGCTATTTCCTGTTTGCTTGACCAGCTAACCTTCTTCATTTCGCCCTCAGCAGCAATCATAAAATCTGCAACGGAAGGTTTATTTATCAGCCAGGAAATCAAAAGAGCTAAAACAACAAACAAACCGGCAGGCACCATAGTTGCAACCCACAATACCGCCTTGCGGCTCAGTCCCCATTCGACAGCCTCTAATTTACTGTAAAGCTGCCAACAGCCCAAACCGGCAATTATCGCTGCGGCAAAAGCACTACAGAGCCTTGTATATTTGCCCTGGCCACGCTTATAAATACCAAAAATCATAATTAACCTCGTATCCGCCAAACACAAGCAAGTTTACTACTCTCTTATCTCGCTCAACGTCTCACAATTCAAAACAGGCCAGAAGGGAATCGAACCCCCAACCTTCGGTTTTGGAGACCGACGCTCTGCCAATTGAGCTACTGGCCTGTTCAATTGACTTTCGATTATTGATTATTTCTCATTGATTATTTGCTATTGTCTGAAACGCCGAAATACGTATCTTTAAATAACCAATTACTTGCGCCGTATCTTATGAACAGTATGCTCACGTTCCCTCTTACAAAATTTCTTTAGATTCAATTTCGGCGTACCTTCTGCTACACTAACACTGGTTCGATAGTTTCTATCCTTACACTTGCTGCACTCAAGCCAGACATACTCTCTTTTGCTCTTCTTTTTAGCCATAAGGTTCATCCACAACAGACAGGCACACTTAATCAACAAACATCTGATTGTTCCGCAGATGCCCGCCTGGATATACTTTGCCGGCCTGAACGCCCTGGTTTCAGGCGCTCGAAGTTCCCTTCAGAAGTTAATCAGAGATGCTCAGGCAAGAATCTTAGTTACCACACCGGCACCGACAGTCCGACCGCCTTCACGAATAGCAAAACGAAGGCCATCCTCCATAGCGATTGGCGAAATAATCTCAACCTCCATCGCTATATTGTCACCCGGCATACACATCTCTGCACTCTTGCCTTCCCTGCTCATTAACGCATGAACAGAACCGGTAACATCCGTCGTCCTGAAATAAAATTGCGGCTTATAGCCTGCGAAGAACGGAGTATGACGACCTCCTTCTTCCTTGGTTAGAACATAAACCTCTGCTTGAAACTTGGTATGCGGAGTTATACTACCCGGTGCCGCAACAACCTGTCCCCGCTCTAAATCCTTCTTTTCAACGCCCCGCAAAAGCACGCCGATGTTATCGCCGGCCTGACCTTCATTGAGCGTCTTATTGAACATTTCAACCCCGGTAACAACCGTCTTGCGAGTCTCCTTGGCAAGACCGACGATTTCAATCTCCTCGCCGGTGTGGACTTTACCACGCTCAACCCTGCCCGTGCCCACCGTTCCACGGCCTTTGATGCTGAAAACGTCCTCTACCGGCATAAGGAACGGCTTGTCAACTTCACGCTCGGGAAGCGGAAAATAATCGTCAACAGCCTCCATCAGCTCATCGATGCACTTGCAGGCCTCGTCATCCTTACCTTCACTTTCCATTGCCGCTAAAGCTGAACCTTTAATAATAGGAATATCATCCCCGGGGAATTCGTATTTGTTCAGCAGGTCTCGAATTTCCAGCTCAACCAGCTCGAGCAGTTCGGGGTCGTCAACCTGGTCAACCTTGTTCAGGAAAACCACAATTTTGGGCACATTAACCTGGCGGGCTAACAGAATATGCTCGCGAGTCTGGGGCATCGGACCATCGCCGGCCGCCACTACCAGAATAGCTCCGTCCATCTGGGCCGCTCCGGTTATCATGTTCTTGATATAGTCGGCGTGTCCCGGACAATCCACGTGAGCATAATGACGTTTTGGTGTCTCATACTCAACATGCGCAGTATTGATTGTAACGCCGCGCTCCTTTTCTTCCGGGGCATTGTCGATGTCATCAAATCTCTTGATATTACCGCCACCGGCATTGTGTGCCAGCCGCATTGTGATTGCAGCCGTCAACGTCGTCTTGCCGTGGTCAATATGGCCGATAGTGCCAATATTGATATGTGGTTTCGTCCGTTCAAATACCGCCTTAGCCATCTTAGTATAAACCTCCAATGTACAGGGTTAGTATTTACTTGTCCCTATCCGATTTCCTAAAAAAACTATTTTCACACTTTTTATAATCAATTCATAGCCGCAGTTCCTGCTTATCCCACAACAAAACAGCCTTAACTTACCCTGCAGCAGAGCTGCGAGGCTAACACCGTTTTGACGCTGGACAAGCTGCCCCGGCTTGACCCGCTTGCATTTAGCTGCTGATGGGGCTTGAACCCATGACCTCGTCCTTACCAAGGACGCGCTCTACCACTGAGCTACAGCAGCAATATTCGACTCACCATCCGCACTTTGCTCTACGAACTCGTCCTCTGTAACGAAATTACTTCACTCTCGTAGCAGCTACACTACGCAGAAGCTGCCGCAGTGAATCGAATAAGAAATCACGATTTTGACCGGCCAAAAGCCGAAAAATAGAAACAATATCCCTTCATTCCTGCTAAATCTATATACACTGATAGCGCAGGAACCCATAACTTTTCAACAGCTTTTTTATGTAAATTAAGTAGTTTATCGAAATAATTCTAAGAGTGCAACCATAAAAAACTAAAAAAATATGAAAAATTTTCATTTTTTTTCCAAAATTTACATCAAAATCTCCTCGCAGCAATCCAGCAACACCCAAAGGTCCCTTATCGACAATTGTAATTTTGACAGGACAAGAGCATAATAGAGGTACACATTGATAAGCGGGTGAACTTAGACGACGACAACGAGAACCTCGTGATTACGATGACTCGGCCAAGGAGGGAGAACACGTCTTACGGATTACGGTAGATGGGGTGCATATTCCTTACGAAGAAGTGATGGTCGAACCCATTAACGCTCAGGGCAAGGGAGAGCATAAGCCCTAAGCCGGACAAGCCCGTTCGTGAAGCCAAATAGTTATTATTTCTCTTTTGACTTGACAGCCTCTTTGGGTTTTTCCGTCTCTTTGCTTTTAGCAAGAAGGTCTGTCCAGTTTTTGAGCCATTCTTGCCACTTCGGCCTGGCACCTGTAAGTTTTATTCCGCTCAGTGCTTTTAAGACTGCGTCGGGATCGGCTCCGGGGGGCGGTTTGCTCAGATAATTGTTAATTGAGCCCAGAACAGCATTATCGCCACTCATATCTTCCTTCGCTAAGCATGTTCCCACCAATTCGGCTGCAAGGTCAAATTTTGAACTTCTCAAGTAAACATCCAATAAGTTTGGCAAGATTGCCTCTCTTTCCTCGGTGGTCCCGGCAGCTTTGTATAGCCTGTCTAAATACTCCGCCGCCCGTTCAAACTGGCCAATTCTTTTATAAAGCTCAGCCAGCTTCTCTCTAACGTCTTTGAGCATTTCTGTTTTGTTTTCGCCTTGGGCCTTTGCCTCTGCTTTCTTAAGAAAAGCAATTTTCTGCTCTTCAGATAATTTGATTTTGCTGCTTTGCGAGGTGAATTTGTCCATCCATTCGTTCAGGATGCCGGAATCGGAGCCATCGAATATCTTAAGCATCGCCTGCCAGGCCGGCCCACTTTCGGAGTTCGAACCTATTTTTTCCGCCAGCCAGGTCAAATCTTCTTTCCCCCCGACCCCACCGGCAAGGTCTATCAGTTTTTTCCTTAGTATCTCGCTGGGGTCATTGACAAAATCTTTTCTCAATCTTTTCAATGCGCTTGCTTTATCGATATAGATAAGCCCATCCACTGCTGTTTCACGGACAAAATTTGTTTCGTCACGCAGAGCTTCTATAAATAACGGCCCAAAAAGCGTAGCTGCCTTGGCCTTGCCGGCGCTGCCCTGTGCGCATAAGCCGGCCATTGCGCTGAGCAGCTCTCCGCGGAGTACACCATCAGGCTTTTGCTTTTGTTGGTTATATCTTTTGACAAGCAAACCAAGATACCCATCGAGCTCTTCCGGTTGTAATCCCTCCGGCTCAAGCAGCTTTCTTAAAACTTCCGCTCCCTTTCGAGCTTTTCTCGCATCCTCCTCAAAAAGGTATTTCGCCGCCCATTCCAGGGCTTGCTTTCTTATTTCAGGTGAAATCTTGACCGGTGAAGAATGCAAAAGGGCGTATGAGCACGCCCCACCGAGCGCATCCAACAATCCGGTCTTGACCTGGTCGTCCGGCTCGGATTCAAACTGAGCTAACAGCCGTTGAGCCGAATTCAACTCCACCATCAAAGACAACAATGTGACTGTTTTGAGCCGAACACCTCTGTCCGCGTCTGAAATCAAATTGACCAAAATAGGCCCAAGTAATTCAGTCGGCAATTTGGGATTCGTTCCTTTTCTCCATTGAGAGACCTTTTCCAGCGCCCATAATTTGATTATAGCTTCCGAGCTGCCCAAATGCTCAGCCAAAAATTTACCTCTGGCTGCGTCATCACTGATGCCATCGTATATCTTGCCCAATGCTGATTGATATCTGCTTTGCCAAGAGTTCAATTCGACTCTCATCTGACGCATCTGCGCTTCCTGGCGAATCAGCCAGTCCCGCAGGAATGCATCTCGACCTTTGCTCCGCAGCTCAATGATATTTTGCTCACGTGTCCAGTAGTTTTCGCCGACCGGTATACCCAGAGAATGCAGGGCATTTTCCGCCTCGGCTGATACCTGTTTTTCCGGGTCGTCAACCAGCCTTATAAGTCTGATAGTTGCCTCCATATCCGGCCAAAGTTTCAGTGCGCGTATGGCATTTAATCTCGTTTTGACCGGTTTTGAGGCATCTGTTACTATCTCCTCGAGCGATTGTTCAATTTTGTCATACTCATAAATCAGCATTGCCTCCGCAGCCAATTGTGCCTCAGCTGCAATATCCGTGGCAAAGACACCAAACAATGGCTGGATAAAATCGTCCTTATTCTTTATTCCTTCCTTTGATGACCTGGCTTGAATCAATGCCTTACAGACAGCCATACGCGCCGCACTGTTGTTTGTCAAACCGAGTACCTCAAGCAGAATCTGCCTGGCTAAGGGATTTGGACTACCCAACATCATAGTTGCCGCTTTGATGCGCATCTCTTCGTTCGGGTCATTGAGCAGGGCATTCTTGACAAATTCCAGTTGCTCAACGGGCTTGACCTCTGCAGACGCTCCATTTGTTGAATTAGACGCAAAGGCCGGTGTGTTTGAACTAATGCTCCCGATAATTCGGGACTGGCATCCTATAGCCAACATCAATATTATAAGATATAACCTCTTCGTGCTCATTCGGATGACCTTGAGGAGACTGCTGGGTTCCCGCCTTGCAGGGTCCCTGCCCATCAACTTCATTATCATATAATAACCTACAAACTACAACCAAGTCAATTAGTTAATTTGTTAAATGGTTAATTTTTCAATAGAACTCGACGCACTCACCACTCACTAATTAACTTCTCACAAATTAACTACTCACCAATTAACTACTCACCAATCACCAATCACGGTCTCGGATGGAATTTTCGGTGAATTTCTCTTAATCTTTCCTGGTCAACGTGTGTATAAATCTGGGTAGTGGCTATGTCCACATGGCCAAGCATCTCCTGGAGGCTTCGCAAATCTGCCCCACCGGCCAACAGATGCGTCGCGAAGCAATGTCTCAATGTGTGCACAGTTAAATTTCTGGGCATACCTGCCCGAATCGCGTACTTTTTTACCAATCTCCAAATCTCAATACGGCTCATAGGCCGTCCTGTTCGGGAAAGAAGCAAAAAATCGTCACTAAAAGGCTTGACCAGCTTTGGCCGTCCGACAGGGCAGCTCAGATACTCTTCTATCGCTGCGATGGCAACTTTCCCAATCGGGACCACGCGCTCTCTGTTGCCTTTACCAAGGCAGCGCAGGTAGCCGATATTAAGGTTCAAGTCTGAGGTTTTCAGACCCGCTATCTCGCTGGCGCGTACGCCGGTCGCATAGAGCAGCTCAAGCATCGACTTATCACGAAGGTAAAAAGGCTCATCCGGGCATGGAGAATTCAGAAGCTCAAGAACTTGTTGTTTGCTGCAAATACAAGGCAGCTTCTGCCAGACCTTCGGGCTTTCAAGCATTGAGGTCAGGTCGTCTTCGACAAGGCCGGTAAGCTTACCGAACCGCAGGAACATTCTTATGGCAACCAGCGAACGCTTAATCGAGCTTTCGCTTTTTTGCTCCTGAGTGAGGATTCGCAGGTAGTTTTGAATAAGGACCGGCTTTATTTGACGTATTTGGTTGGTTCTGTTGGATTTACAGTATTTCAGAAAGCTTCTCAGGTCACGGCCGTAGGCCAAAACTGTGTTCCTCGCCAGACCCGCCTCGACAGTCAGATAATCCAGAAAGCACTTGAGGTTTTGCCCCAAGGAATAGGTTTCTGGACCCGCCATCGGCGGATTTCTATCAGAACCCAGTGCTGCTTGGTCGAATTTTCTAACTGCTTGTCTCTGTGCAGAGGGCATATCTCACTGCTCATTGCTCGCAACCCCAACGATGGGGCATGACGATGGTTTACTATTTGCTAAACACCTTCCGACATAATATCATCGGCATTAAAACAAGATAACCTTTAGCCGTCAGATAAAAGCAGTTTGCGAACTGCCCCTACGTCTAATAAGCCAAAGGTTCCATCTCGTGTGCAAATAACAACAAATCAAATGCTCTTTTTATTTGAATTCCTGACGTTTTTATGGTAAAATTTAAGCAATGAAGGAATTTTGCAGGAGGATATTTCAGATGACAAAGCAATTGGCAATCTTATACATTATCCTGATAGCAGCTATGATAGCACCGGCTAATCCCATCCCCTTACCACAGCCGGCAAGTATGCCTCTTGAGAATATGCACATCCAAATCAAGCCCTCCGCTGATGGACTTGCCGCGGCCTTCACCGGGGAATTCACATTTACACACATCCCCGAAGATGTCAATTCAATGCTGTTTCCGGTCCCCCCGGATGCGAATAATATTCGCGTCGCCGCCGATAATGCGGATACGCACGCTTCTAACAGGCGTGTTGAATTACCCTGGACCTGGAGCAGCGAAGAGTATCCCACCATCCTGCCGGAGATGCCAACGATACCAATGATTGAATGGCAGGGGCCCTTCCCTACTGACGGTGCTGTCTTTCGCGTGGATTATGAACACAGCCTAATCAAACGCCTGAACGAGTTCGTCTTTTTCTACGCAGTGGGTACAGGCAAGTATTTTCCCACATACGATAAAACCACCACGGCCGACTTCGACATCTTGCTTCCGCCGGGCTTCGAGGTCGCAGGCCTCTGGCTGGATGATACGACCCACGAATATGAAGTAGTCGGCCGGCATCTGATGGTAACTGTGCAGTCTTATTTCGGTCCAATCACCAATGACCTTATAATTTCGCTTGTCCCCGGCTATTTCGATGGCTGCGGCGTCCTCGTACAGGGAGTTGAGTGCGTATTGTTCAAACCCGACGCGGGCGGGTTGTACGTACTGGATAACCTGGAGCATTTCCAGGTCGCAGACCACGTCCGAATCCGCGGCGTACTGAATCCTGATTGTGTTACAATCTGTATGCAGGGAAACGGGTGCATTGAAAAAAATACCATCTCGGCCTGCCTGCGAGGCGACCTTGATGCCGATAATGATATTGATATCGACGATTTTGCCATACTTATCTCTCATTGGCAACAGACCGGCTGCAGCGAACCGGACTGGTGCGGCGGCGCCGACCTGGATAGAAACAGCGTTGTGGACATAAATGACTTTGCGCTATTCATTGATAACTGGCTCAAATCCGCAGACCAGAGCGAGACCGGCAAACCAGGATTAAGTGAGTATTACGTCCCTTACGGCAATCCCATCGAGCCGAACGCACCTGGCTATACCCTACCCCTCGATTTAGGAACCATCGGTAACTACGCCCATATGGATTCCAGGTTTGGCCTGAACAGCGCCGCCCCGCTGCTCGAACAAAATGGTTTTGCCATCCTCGAATACGACTTTCCCGACCAAAACGATATAGTAAAACCGTACGAGTATCTGCGCCGGATGGATGTGCCCTTGTTCGTTACAGCCGATACGCTTCTGCACCTTTATCACATCCAGTTTGATGAAACGTTAAAAGAGATAGAAGAGCGCGAGTTTTACGCAGACATACTCGACCTGACAACGGCGCTGCTTGACGATGCACTGAATCTTCACGAAAAAAATACCGGCCGGCTCAAAGAAGCCGCAAAACGCAACGTGGCCTACCTGACCGTGGCGAAAAAACTAATCGAGCCGGACGCCGAAGTACCGGAACTCGTTACCGACCTCGTCGCAGGCGAGCTTGCCAAAATCGACGCCCATACCGGATTCGACAACAGC
>JBGVTO010000099.1:0-34327 GCA_041862635.1 Phycisphaerae bacterium
TTGAAAATGTTACAGATTTTATGGACTGGTTCGGGGCCAAGGATATAGGGCCTCTGATAGGTCAGATGAAAGAACAATTTGTACGGATTAGCCAAAACGAGCTTGAGCAGTTCTTCGTCGGAACAAGACAGGAAGCTTCGTGCAAAGAGGCCATGGAGACAATGGTGAACCGCGTGGTCAACAAGCTGTTGCATTGCGTAATTAAGAACGTCAACACCATAGCTAAAGAGAATGGTGCCACTGAGGCGGCAAGGTTTGTTGACAGCATTGTACAGCAGGCTGAAAAGATATCGTCCGAGCCAGACAGTAAGGAAGACAAGCAGTCGTGAAAGAAGCTTTAGGGTCAAATCAAATCCTGAGACTTTTATTTTGGGAGACCACGATAAAATGCAATTTGACCTGCGCGCATTGTCGGCGTCTGGAATCCGATGAGGCGGCTTTTAAGGATTTAACAACCGAACAGGCGAAAGATTTGATATCACAGTTGACCGAATTAGGCAAAAAGCAGCCTATGATGCCGGTTTTGGTGTTCTCAGGTGGTGAGCCGCTCTGTCGTGAAGACTTATTTGAGCTGGTTAGCCAAGCGAAAACAGCAGGGATTACACCGGCTCTTGCAACCAATGGAACATTGGTAAATGCAACAGTAGCCGAACAAATACGTGACAGTGGAATCGTGAGGATTGCGGTGAGTTTGGATGGTGCGACTGCCGAGGTCCACGACAAGCTGCGGCAGTTGGAAGGCTCTTTTGAAAGAGCACTTCAAGGTATCAAACAGCTTCGTGAGAAAGATATGCCGGTTCAGATAAATATCACATTGACCAGGCACAATGCCGGGCAATTAGAGGATGTTTACGAGCTTGCCAAATCATTGGGTGCAGTGGCAGTGCACATATTCATGCTGGTTCCGGTTGGTTGCGGGCAGGTCCTGGCTGAAACGGACATGCTTTCACCAGAGCAATATGAACAGAAGATGCTTGAGATATGTAGATTGGATAGTCGCAGCGAGCTGCAAATGAAGGTAACCTGTGGCCCTCATTATGAACGTATTATTAGACAGCAAGGCCTATATCAGGCCCGTAAAAAGGCAGCGCATATCAGCGGTTCTGTTCCGGGTAGAGCCGGGCACGGTGGTGCTTCGCGGGGATGTCTTGCAGGCCTTGGTGTGCTGTTCGTAGGTCATCAGGGAGACGTGTTTCCCTGCGGATATCTGCCAATAGAATGTGGTAATGTTCTCAAACAAAAACTTGTAGAGATATGGCATAACAACGAAGACCTTGCACGAATGCGTAACAGCAGCGGTCTCGAAGGCAAATGTGGAGTCTGTGGCTACAGGGATGTATGCGGTGGATGTCGCGGCAGAGCATACGCTGCGACGGGTAATTACATGGCCGAAGAGCCTTTTTGTGCATATATACCACCCGAAGTGGTGAGTAGTGAGTGGTGAGCGGTGAGTAGTGAGTGGTGAGTAGTGAATATTCAACTCACCAATTAACCACTCACGTCGAGCGTAAACGATGATAAATATAAGCAAATTATATTGCGATGAGGTTACGCCGGGCGATTGGCTTCGCTACGGCAAAAAAGGCTCCGGCGAGCGCGAGGGTGAGATTGTTCCAAAACAAGCATCTGAAAGACGCCCTATTATTGTGTGGAACATCACCAGAGCGTGTAATCTCAAATGTGTTCATTGCTATAATGACAGTGGTGCCGGCAAAACTTGTAATGAATTATCAACAAGCCAGGCAAAAGCTGTCCTGGATGACTTTGCACAGTTCAATGTTCCTTCGGTGCTGTTCTCCGGGGGTGAACCATTGATGCGGCCTGACCTGTTTGAACTGATTGAATATGCAGTTCAGAAAGGTTTGCGTGCAGTTATTTCAACCAACGGGACACTTATTAATACTGATGTAGCTAAGAAAATAAAACAAATCGGAGTTTCGTATGTAGGTATCAGCCTTGATGGAATAGGACCTATCAATGATAAATTCAGGGGAGTACCCGGTGCCTTCGAGAGGGCTGTGCAGGGCATAAGAAACTGCCAGGACGCTGATGTGCGAACAGGTCTCAGATTGACTCTAACCAAAAGGAATGTTCAGGACCTTGAGGCCCTCTTTGACTTTTTCGAAGCAGAGAATATTGAGAGGGCTTGTTTTTACCACTTTGTGCCAAGCGGCAGAGGAAGGGCTATTGGAGAAGATGACCTCAGCCATGCTCAAAGCAGAGATGCCATTGAGACAATATTAGCCAAAACAAAACTGTACAAACAAGCCGGCAGAAAAACGGATATATTGACAGTCGATAACCATGTTGACGGTGTTTACCTGTACCTGAAATTGCTTAAGGAAGAACCTTCTCGTGCGGCAAATGTCTGGAAGTTACTTATCTGGAATGGCGGCGGAATGTATAGCAGCGGAGTTGGAATCGGGTGCATTGATTTTAATGGCAAGGTGCATCCAAATCAGTTTTGGGGGCATTACGACCTGGGAGACGTGCACGAAAGGCCTTTTAGTGAGATTTGGCTCGACACCAATGAACCTTTACTCAATGGTTTGAGGAACCGCAGGAGACATATCAAGGGCCGCTGTAAGCTTTGCCGATTCTTTGAGGCCTGTGGCGGCAGTCTGCGTGTGCGGGCAGACTTGTACTTCGATGACCCCTGGGCTCCTGACCCGGGATGTTATTTGACAGATGATGAAATCGGCCTGGATGCAGAGAATCAGGAAGAATTACGACGCACCGGAGAGCTTTTCCATATGCCTGACTAAATTGCGGGAGTATCTACCCTTCGGAGGGATTGTCACACCGTTGATTTCAGGATAGTTAGCGAAATTTTCTAATCATCACTGATTCTTGAATTTTAGAGGTCAAGGGACATAACAGAGAAATAATTATTTAATATTTTCTCGTATCTGGGAATTTTTGCTTGCATTTCCTACCGCGAGTGATAAAATATAGTTGAGAAAAATAGTAATGATTTGCTAAGGGAATACTTTAGCAAAGGAACAAGTTGGAAAATCACATCTTAGTGTATCGGAATTGTCCGATAAGATGTAAGGTATGGAGTAAAGTTCCAGAAGTTTAGATGTTAGTTGAGACTATAGAAAAACCGAGTCGGTGTACGCGAGAAGTACTTGTCGAGCAGATTCTTTGGCTGATACGGCTTAGGTGGATTGCTGTGGGGAGTATAGTAGCTGCTGTTCTGGTGGGCAGTTATATCTTTCCTTATCCTTTATTGCTATCCGCTACCCCAATCTATGTCTGTGCGGGGATACTTTTACTGTGTAATATTTTGTATTTCTCTGTGGCGACCAAGAAAGCCGCCGATGCCGGGCCGAAAGACGTCGTGCTGGCGATAATCCAGGTAGAGGCCGATTTGGTCATTCTCACAGCAGTGCTTCTTTTTTCTGGGGGAGTCGCTAACCCGTTTTTCCTGTTCTATATATTTCATATCATCATAGCAACGATAATACTGCCCAGAAATCTGTCATTTGCTGTCGGTTTAACAACTATATTGTTATTTGGTCTGCTGGCTGTCAACGAGCTCGACAGGGGAGCATGGCTGGGGTATTATCCACTGCAGCTCAAGAATGTTGTAGAAGGGCTGTGGACAAATCCGGTATATGTCCTTGCTGCCTTTGTGGCATTCGTTTGCACGGTGGTGCTGGCACAATATTTGACGAGAATGATAATCGCCCGAATGACTGCAAAGGAAAGGGAGGCGGCGAGAAATAATGATTTGCTCCAGGCAGTCATCAGTGCAATGACTGAGGGACTGATGTTTGTTACCCATGATGGCAACGTAGCGATTTGCAATCCTGCTGCGAAGCGATGGAAGAGTAACCCTATTTTGCAAAATGGCCGTATAGATAAGAGCGGCGATTCGCTGAAGGATTTTCCGCCGATTCTGACGGAACATATAAAAGGTTTTTCAGCAGATGACAACAAAGCACAAGATGCAAGTACAAGGCAGGCAATTGAGTTTAACACGGCCGGCCCGGAACAACGATATATTGAGGCAAAGAGCTCTCCCGTTGTCGGTACAGACGGACAAAGGCTGGGATACGTTATCGTGGGCCAGGATTTAACTGAGCATAAGAAGCTGGAAAAAGATTTATTAGAGCGCACTGAGGAGGTAACTGCAATTAACGAAATGTTGAAGATGTCACGAGTAGAAATGGCCCAGCGTGAGAAAATGGTCGCGATAGGCCAAATGGCCACCGGCATTGCTCATGAGATAGGTAATCCTCTTGCAAGCCTCTCTTCAGTGGCACAGTATTTGGGCAGAAAACTTAGTACGCATGAAGAAAAGGAACATCTTCTGGTCATAAAGTATCAGGTGAACCGTATTTCCAACATCCTGAAACGTATGCTGAGTTTGTCCCGGCCGGCGACAGCCGAGTATAAATGGGTCGACATCAACGAATTAATAGACAACACGTTGTCACTTATGAAATTCGATAAACGTATGCGGTCGGTTACTATTAATAATATCACCGCTGCCGACTTGCCAATGGTATGGCTGAATCCACAGCTCCTTGAGCAGGTGCTTATCAACATCTTTATAAATGCTCTGGATGCGATGAATGCAAAGCCAGGTGAGCAGGAATACATTCTTGGCTTAACAAGGGAATCCAAAGATGGAATAATTGAAATTCGTGTGAGTGATACCGGTATCGGAATGAGCCCGGAGGTTTGCAAGCGTGCTTTTGAGTCATTCTTTACAACGAAGGAAATTGGTAAGGGGACCGGTCTCGGGCTTTTCATAAGCTATAATCTTGTTACCGAAGTTGACGGCACCATTGCTCTGGAGTCCGAGCCTGGTAGGGGAACCACAGTAATAATCCGAATCCCGATAAGGCCCAAAAAAGACTTGATTGGCGGTAATGACAACAGGGAAGATTTCACTAATAGTGCGGAAGCTATCAAAAAGGGAAACGCTTAGTTTCGATATCTTCCGGTAAAAAAGTAAGAAGAAGATTGTTATGAAAGACAAAGTAAATGATGATGAATGAAATACTGTTAGCAGATGACGAAGTGACTTTCAGAGAAACCTTCTCAAAGGTCCTTCAAGAAGAGGGGATGGTAGTTACAGCGGTGGGCAACGGTACAGAGGCAATAGATGCCATTATGAAACAGCCCTATCCTGTGGCGATACTGGATATCCAAATGCCCGGTGCAGATGGAATAAAGGTTCTCCGAGAGATAATGAAAGTAAGGCCTCAGACGCGTGTAATAATGATAACGGCCTATGGGACGATTGAGATGGCCGTTGAGGCGATGAAGCTCGGAGCTTGTGATTACGTGATGAAACCTGTAATTTTCGAAGATATATTGACAAAAATTCGGCAGCATTTGCAGTATCTGGGGCTGCAAGAAGAAAACCAGGAACTAAAGCGTGAGTTGAACAGCAGGTTCGGTATCGGCCAGATCGTGGGCCAGGCTGCATCAATGCAGCAGGTTTTTGAAATCATTCGGAAGGTAGCCCGGACCAAAAGTAACGTGTTGATAACAGGAGAAAGCGGCACCGGCAAGGAATTAGTTGCTCACGCAATACATTCCCTGGGGTCGAGAAACGGCAGGCGTTTCATTGCAGTCAACTGTAGTGCAATACCTGAAAGCCTGCTTGAGAGCGAATTGTTCGGCCACAAAAAGGGAAGCTTTACCTCTGCTATAAGAGACAAGAAAGGACTTTTTGAAAGTGCTCGCGGCGGGACTTTATTTTTAGATGAGATTGGGTTTATGCCGATGAGCTGCCAGGTAAAGCTGCTGCGGGCAGTGGAACATAGGCAAATAATGCCGGTAGGCTCCACGGAACCTGTCGATATCGATTTGCGACTGATTGCCGCCACGAACAGAGACCTGTTTGAAGAGATAAAAATGGGACAGTTCAGAGAGGACCTATATTACAGGATGAATGTTGTCGGCATCCATATTCCCCCCCTGCGGGAAAGGAAAGAAGATATTCCATTGTTGGTCGAACATTTCATTAAGAAATATAATAACGAGATGGGCAAGCACTGTGTAGGAGTAAACGACAATGTTATGCAGCTGCTTATGAGTTATGAGTGGAAAGGCAACATAAGGGAGCTTCAGAATATAATTGAGCGAGCGGTAATATTTGCTGAGGACGATGTTATAAAAGTCTCTGATATCGGATTCCTGGGTTCGAGTGCGATGGTATCAAGTGAGGGATACGAGAGCTTGCAGGCTGCTGTCAAAATATACGAGAGGGAACATATATACCGAGTGCTGAACAAGTATAATTGGAACAAAGTTGAAGCTGCAAAGGCTTTGAAGGTTGGTTTGTCAAGTTTGTACAGGAAGATTGATGAGCTTGAAGTCAAAGTTGGCAAGCACAGGAAGAAAGGACAAGCTGGATGAATTGAGCTAAAGTGCCTAAAGTTACAAGAATCGAGTTTATTAGATTTTAGGCACTTTAGGCACTTCAAACTTTAGACAGATGTCAGATCTCCGACTTCTGATTTCTGACTCTTACTAATGACAATATTGTGATACTGTTTTGATTTATTTCTCTATTGGAGATGTCCAATGAAGGTTACAAAGGCTACAGCTTATGCTTTGCATGCTCTAATGTATATGGTCAGGCATATCACACAATTGCCTGTCACAACCGATACTATAGCTAAAGGAGAAGGGATTCCACCCGGCTATCTGGCCAAGATATTTCAACGGCTGACAAAAGCACGTTTAGTCAAAGGCGTGAAAGGTCGCAAAAGGGGACACGTTTTTGCCAGGCCACCAGAAGAAATCAGCCTGCTCGAGATAATTGAGGTTATCGAGGGTAAATCATTGTTTGACGATTGCCCATTAAATCACTGCGAATGTGGTGGAACCCCGGAGAATTGCTGTATTTTTGCCCAGTGGGTTAGGGCCACAAAGAAAATCAATGAGTTGTTTGAGGAAACTTCTCTGGCAAGCGTAGCTTGGAACCATCCGGAACATCGTTTTCACAGCCTGCCGGAATCGCTCGAGACTGAAAAGAAAAAACCAAAGAGGAAAATGGCCAAACCAAAGACATCAACTTTGTAGACCATGTCTTGCAGAGTCAAGAGTCAAAGGTACTAAAACGCGATCTTCTGAACTGCTGCGATTGTTTTATATGAGACATACCAACTCGCAGGTTAAGTCTCACTATCTCGTTTTTTGGGCCTCATGCCGAAGAAGAACCGCACGATATTGAAGTGTCTTACGAACAGTTCGTATAGGACCATAATCAGGGGAAAGGAAAACACGCTGATAATCAGGAACTTCGGCAGAATGCCTATGTTCCAGCGTACGACAAACCAGCCAACGCAAAGGATAATCGTCTGATGGAAAATGTAGAAGGGCAGCACCGCCTCGTTGGCGTAGGCGAGTATCTTATTCTTGAAATTCAGATACTTTGCTCCCAGGCTCAGCATAAAAACGACCGCGCTCCAACTGGTAATGCTTATTACGATTTGAGCGAGCACGAATATCAACGAGAAGGACTTACTATCCAGGTATGGGTTATACCCTAATACCAATACGAAAAGACCTATACCGCTAAAGCCGACAATCCACAGTGCCAGGCATACCCATCCATGCCTCTTCATACTTTCGGTAAAGCGTTTGTCGGCCGGCATGATATACCCTATGACAAAAAAGACCGCGTAGTAGAAAAAATCAGCCCAGGTTCTTTCACCCCTGAACAGCCATCTCAGACTGATCAGGACGACGGCAAGGGGTATCACGAACAGGAATATGCCACCCCGACGGTCGCAAAAACCGCCCAGCATTTCGATCCGGCGCTGGCCCCGTTCTGATCTTAAATACAGAAGCAGCGGCAGTGTCACCAGCGAGATCAGAAAGAGATACTGGAGAAACCACAAATGACCGGCCCAGGGAAAGGGTACTAACGTAAAGGGCGTATGCGAAAAGCGAAACCATCCGAATTTGCCAAAATAGCGCCGAATCATCTCTCTGAAGGTGCCAATATACCCTTCATTGGTAACGAGTTCAAAGTAGAACTGAGGCGGTATAAGGATAAACAGGCCCACCGTATACAGAGGGATCAGAAGCCGCTTGACCCTCTCAAGAAGATACTGCCCGCCGGTCCTGGATTTCAGCGCGTACCAAGAACCAACTCCGGAAAGCAGGAAGAAGAGTTCCATGACCCACATCCAGATCAAACCAGCCCTTAACACATCCACAATAAAGCTCTGCTCCGCATTTTTTACATGCCAGCCTTCTGTATCGAAAAAGCGGGCGCAGTGAAAAAGCCAGATTGCCAGTATTGCCAGAACCCTCAGCCAATCGATATCATACCTTCGTTCTTTCACAAACTTGTCTCCTCAAAGATGTTCATGTCGCATTAAGTCAATTTTATGGACTCGATAGACTTCCTAATACACCGCCCACTAAGGATGAATTACAGGCATCACGGCAAAATCTCTGCGTGTATGCTATTTTTTTTAGCCTCGTTTAATGTTGGCTGCCGTCCCGTAACTATGGCAACATTGGATGTAAAATCTCTATGTGCCGGTGATATCAAGTGGTCATGTAAAATGACATCGACTTGACAGATTAGCTGATAGCCCTTGAAGGTGATCAGTTTGAGATCGCCTGGACTAGCACACACAAGGTAAACTTTTCCTTGCAACATTCTTATCTTTTACTGAAAATTAATGAAAAAATAAAAAAATCTTGACATTCTCATTTTTGAGAATATCAGCCGAGTGTCCCACGTAAACAGGCCTGCAACCGGTGAATCCCAGCACCTTCGAGCTTTACATCACGATGATTTTCTGCTATATAATATATAGTAATTGGTCTCAATTAGGTCAAGTGAAAAGATGTGGTCATTACAGGCTTTGATGTGAGAAAGAACTTGCCCCAGTTAAGTTGCCAATAGAATCATGTGGCTAAATAGTCTGCTAAATTGTTAAAGGTTTCTATACCATCGAAGGGCACTCTATGGATGAGCTGGATTTCCGCATACTGGAAGCGCTCCAAAATGATTTCCCTTTGAGCGAAAAGCCCTATGAAATCATAGCGAATAGATTGCAAATCCCTTGCGAACAGCTTTGGAACAGGATCCAGAGATTGATAGCTGAGGGTGTAATTCGCCGAATAGGAGCGAGTCTTGACTCTCGCAAGCTCGGCTTTTGCAGCACCTTAGCTGCTGTCAATTGCAAGGCGGACCTTGTTGAGCAAGCCGCCAAGATAATAGGCCGGTTCCCTGAGGTAACCCATAGCTATCTCCGTAACGATAACTTCAATATCTGGTTCACTATAATTGCGGCTGACGAGGAGAGGATTGATTATATTCTTGAGAAGATCCGCACCTCTTTATCGCTTGAAAGTTCACAAGTCCTTAATTTACCGATTAAGCATCTTTTTAAGCTCAACGCTCGTTTCAAAGTTGCACTCTAACCTCAAGAATTTCGGCTTTACAAAATTGATGAAATCTGTTTAAGAATGGGGCTATTCGTCGCACTTTTTTGAAAAGCATCCGGCCTCGAAAAACTTCTCATATTTGAGAAATAAGTCCTTTCTCTGTCGGTTTGAGCACACTCAAAGCTTAGCATTAGATTGAATAATAGGGTTTATTGTGATATTATAAATGGTACCGCTATCTGCGATGGAGACTGAATCCAGATGGGAGCTGAGAATAAAAACAAAGTGGTCATGGATTGAACTACCCTGTAACATGCAACAAAAGTAACCATTGTAAATGGAGTGGAAATACACTGCGCAGCCAGGTTGCGCAGTTATTGGTTCAACGGGATTTAGGCAGCAAACCGGTTGTTTGCGGAGCGCGGAGCTCTGAGAAGAGAATGTAATGACAGTTCAACGGAACATGAAGAAAGGCCCACTTGTCGGAGCCTGGTATTCGACGACAAGCGTTTCTCTGTGGGCCGCCGCTGATGATTGAGGCAGTGACAAGAGTCCTCCAGAAAAAAGGTACAAATGATATCTTCTATGATGAGTTTTAGGCACATTGTGTCCATGTTGTCGGATTAGACAACTGAAAAATTTTGTAATCTTATGAGGTGATTTATGGAACATGCAAAGATTTTGATTGTGGATGATGACCCTGATTTTACCAATGTAATTAAGACCATTCTGGAAAATGAGAAATATACCGTGGTCACGGCCGCCGACAGAACAGAAGGTATGGAAGAAATTAAAGCTGAAAAGCCGGATTTAGCTATACTGGACGTTATGATGGACACCTGGCAGGACGGCTTTGAAATGTCCAGGCAATTGAAGAAAGACCCCCAGCTCAAAGATATACCTGTCCTGATGCTGACAGCAGTTGAGAAAAGAACCGGTATAGGTTTCAAATCTACTGCTGGAGATCCTACCTGGCTGCCGGTGGATGCATTCCTGGACAAACCGGTAGAACCCGAAATCCTGCTGGCCGAGGTCAAAAAACTTCTGTCAAAGAAGGCTTAGGATGGAACCAGTATCTGAAAATATCAGACTCGTCAAGAGAGCTTACTGGCTAATCAAGCTAAGGTGGGCAGCCATACTATTTGTCGGTGCTGCGACCTATGTTTCCCAGAATTTTTTAGATATAGAGCTGCAAGATGTTGCCCTCTACGCTATCGCGATACTTCTTGCTGTGTACAATGTGACAGTGTTGTTTCTGTTAAATCATTTTGCAAAACGGGGTAACGAGGTACCACACGCGGCAGTAAAGAAAATAATCAACTTCCAGATATCCGCTGACCTGCTTATCTTAACGGTCCTGCTGCATTTCTCGGGCGGTATTGAAAATCCATTTGTTTTTTACTTCATATTTCATATGATTATAGCGAGCATCTTACTTTCTGTGTGGGAAAGCTTTTTGCAAGCCACGTTTGCCGTTTTACTTTTTAGTCTCCTTATACTACTCGAATATCTGCAACTCATACCGCACTATTGCCTAAGAGGATTCGCCCCCTACTGCTTACACAGAGACAACCTTTATATTCTTGGTACTTTATTCGTCTTCACAACTGCAATATATTTGGCTGTATATATGGCCAGCTATATTGCTGTGAGACTCAAGCGAGCCGAGCAAGCCTACAAACAAGCAAATATATTACTCCAAGAAAAAGACCGCATAAAGGACGAATATGTTCTACGCGTAACTCATGATATCAAAGCGCATATCGCAACCATACAGAGCTGTCTCGGTTTGATAGTGAATAAAGTGGTCGGGCCACTTGACGATAAGCCGGCGGAGTTTATCAACCGTGCTTACACCCGAACCATCAAACTCAAAAACTTTGTGGAGACACTGTTGAAGCTGACACAAATGCGACTTAGCGACAAATTTGAAATGGATGTTTTCTCATTGAGAGATACCGTACAAAATGCGGTTGCTGCTGTAAGAACCAAGGCTGAAGATAAATCGATAACCCTAAATTGTGATGTTGAATCGTCGGTAGATAAAATCATCGGCAACCAGTTTTCCATTGAAGAAGTAACCGCAAATCTGCTGCTTAATGCAATAAAATATACACCGGAAAACGGGACGATCACATTAAGTGCGAAAAATGGAAATGATTGTACCGTCGTCGAAATCGCAGACACGGGTATCGGGATACCTGTGGATGAGCTTGGCGAGGTATTTGATGAGTTCTTTAGAGCGAGGAACGCCCGAAAAGCCGAGAAAGATGGTACCGGTTTAGGGCTATCGATAGCAAAATATATAGTTGAGAGACATGGTGGGAAAATATGGGTTGATAGTATAGAAAATATAGGAACCAAGTTTTGGATCACGTTGCCAAAAGGTAATGAGCGACTCCAGACTGTGTAAATCCGGTTAATTTGGCCAAACAACGATTTTTGAATAGAAAAGATTATGGCGAAAAATTTTAGACTTGTATCATCATTAATAAGTAAGCTAAAGCAGTTGAGCTGGAAGGTGAAGATATTAGCATTTGCTGCCGTAGCTATGGTCTTTGCTTCAGGTCTAATCGTAGTATCTGAGCAGCCAGGCTTTTGCAATTCCTGTCACATTATGAACACCTATTACGATAATTGGAAGGCATCGTCCCATAGCCAGATGAATTGTCTTGAATGTCATTTTCAGCCTGGGTTCGTTAGTCACGTCAAGGGCAAGATAAACGGTCTTGCCCAGGCGGTTGATTGCATAGTAGGAAGAGTGGGAACAAAACCAAACGCCATGATCAAAGATACATCCTGTCTGAGATCGGAATGTCACAGTACCGAAGAGCTTCTAACAACAAATATCGATTACAAGGGTATCAAGTTCACTCACAAAAATCACGTTGCAAAAGTTGTCGATGGAATAAGAATCACATGTGGCACGTGTCACAGCCACTTTGAGGGAGATGAACATTTCAATGTGAACAACGATGTATGTTTTACATGCCATTTCCTTAGGGATAGCGATACTAAAAACAGACTGGTTCGGACGAGTTGTCAAGATTGCCACGAAGTACCAGATAAGGTCATTGAGCAAGGATTGGTAACAATTAATCACGCCGAGTTTGTATCCTACAAAGCAAGCTGCGAAGATTCCTGCCATAAGAAAGAAGTCCAAAAGAAAAGCGAGGTAGCCGATAGAGTTTGCTTGAACTGCCATAGTTTTAGCAAAGAGCAGCAGACTGACAGTGTAGAACTGCATGAAGCCCACACTAATAATGATAAGGTAGAGTGCTTTGCATGCCATCAAGAAGTATCACATGGTCAGACGGAGGTAACATCGGTTTCAGTCATGATGGATTGTCAGAATTGCCACAGTGACACTCACCAGGTCCAGCGCACTATATACGCGACCGAACACCCGATGCAAAACGAAAAGACAGAACGCGTTCTCAGCCCGATGTTTCTTACACATGTGGAATGCACAGGATGTCATATCGAGCCGGTACAGAGAAAATCTGGGATATTAGACAGCTTCGGAACAGTCGCAAAAGCGGTGCCTCGAGCATGTGACAAGTGCCACGAGGAAGGAACAGGTCAACAATATATACCTTTCTGGCAAGGGAAGATCAAAGGATTGTATGAAAAGATAAGCCATGATGTAGATATGTTTGAGCAACAGGCAGGGCTCGAAACAGATGAACAGCTTGCGCAGGAATTTCAGGGCAAAATCGAACAAGTCCGGTCTATCCTTGAGTCTGTTTCATCCGATGGCAGCTGGGGCGTTCACAATTTTAAATATACCGAAGCAATGCTTCTTAAAGCAAATGAAATAGTAAGCGGTTCAAAATAGAGGTTGATCGTGAGAATAGATATGAAATCTAAGCTATGCACAAGAGTTGTTGGCATTGTTGTTGCGGGAATTGCTGCCACAACAGCATTGACAAACTGGGCTTGGATTAACAAGACATGGGCCATGCCTGCCCGCCGTGGCTCGCTTGGCGCAGCCAAGTCGCGACAGGCCGGGCAGCACCATTCATTTCTGGCAGGGCCGTGGGAGCTTGTGGTCAAAATGGATCTGGAGGGGGAAGGACTCCGCTTCCCAATTAGAGTTTCTGACGAGAATAAACCTCACAAGTTCGGCAGCACCTTGCCTGTAACGGGGACACCCATCAAGATCAGGCTCGAAGAATATGTCCCCGATCTAAAGTGGGAGACTACAGCGGTCAAACATAGTGGTGGAGGAATTGTTGCAAAATTAACAATCAAAGGTAAGAACCTAAAACAGGTTATTTTGCTCAGTTCAGATGAGCCAGGCAGGCAATCGATATCTTCCAGTATCGGAGGTGTTGCGATAAGAAGACTCTATGATCCCAATACCGCGGAGACACTGGTGCGAGAACTAACCCACCCCAGAGCAGTTGGCATTCTATCTGTCTGGCCTGAGGATAGTAATCAGCCATTTGAATATGCGGCTAAGACGAAAGAAACAATAACTATACCGAGATCCGAATATAAACTAACTGTCATAGAGTATATACCGCACTATTCGATTGATACCAAGACGAAAAAGGTAGTCAATCGTTCGGAAAAACCAATTAATCCTGCTGTCAAGGTAGCCATCGACGATGGCCAGAGAACTTTTGAGCGATGGCTTTGGGCAAAATTTCCGTCATCTCCTCACAAGGAAACAAAACTTCCCTTGCGAATGAGGTTTACTGATTTTGACCTCAGTGGCGAAAAAGGCAAACATATTCTCGTAGTGACAAGTAGAACTAAGCCGTGGCTGCTATCGTCTAATAATAGGAGAAAAAGGGCGGAAAAAGCCGTTCTTGGCCGTTCCTACCCTTTTGCAGACAAGGAATACTCCTTCAGCATCGAAAAAATTATGGACGAGGCAATTATTAAGACCGAGTGGAAAAACAACTCTGAGAGCCTGGTCCATCCTGCTATTATCGCAACGATAGAACAAAACGGCACAGGCCGTCAGACCGTCTTGGAACTGAACAAGCCTTTCCACTATAAAACAAAGTCTGGAATGTTAGTGCTACTTTACAGACGCAGGCCGACTCCATAGAGAATTGCTAATTGAACTGATATGTGTAAGGAACGCATTACAAGACAACCTATTAAAACGAGCGTATTATGAGGTTAAGTTAGGATTAGAGGGCGTAACAATGTTAGAGAAAATTTACAAGTCAGTAGTTGTGTTAACTTGTGTGTTAATTTCCAATGGACTCGCGGTGGAAAAACCTACATCGCTGCAAAAAACTTGCGTTACAGAAGAATGTCATGTGGACTACGCCAAAAAAGCCTACATGCATGGACCAGTCGGCCTTGGTGACTGCAAGGCATGCCACAAACCTTTGAAACCTGAAGAGCATACGTGGCAGTTTGTGCGGAAAGGCAGAGACCTTTGTGAATATTGCCATTTGGAACAAACAACTAAAAAGAATGTTCACGAGCCCCTGAAGACAGGCGACTGTACGCAATGCCATGACCCTCACAGTAGTGATAACAAATTCTTGATTACCGAGAAAACTATCGCTTCTCTGTGCAACAACTGCCACAATATTACCGAAGGATTTCAGTTTCTACATGGGCCTACAGCCGTCGGTGAATGTACAGTGTGTCACGAATCTCACAGCTCTGACCATAAAGGTTTGCTGGTTAGTGAGCACAGTCAGCTTTGTTTTTCCTGCCATGTCGTAACGCAAGATGAATTGAAGAAATATGAGTTTATTCACGAGCCCGCAAAGAACGACTGCATTGGCTGTCATAATCCTCACGGGGCCAGTAACTCAATGATGGTTAAAGACTTCGCGCCCTACCTTTGCTACACTTGTCATAAGGACATACAGAATGTCGCGGAAAACTCCCTGTACCAGCACAGCATTGTGGCTGATATCGATGGCTGTATGCACTGTCATACTCCACATGCTTCGAGTGTTAAATTCCTGTTGAAAAAGGATGCTATGAGTCTCTGCATTACGTGTCATGACAAATCCCATAAAATAGGCCAAGACGAGGTCCTGCCGGCTTTCACTAAGGAGCTTGAAGGTAAGAAATTTCTACACGGCCCTGTCGCCCAGAGCGATTGCAGCGGATGCCATATCACACACGGCAGCAAACACTTCAAGCTTTTAGCGAAAGAGTATCCTCCAATATTCTATGCTCCATTTTCCGAGGAGAACTATGAGCTGTGTTTTAGCTGTCATGAAAAGACCCTGGTATTGACAGAAAAGACAGAGAACCTTACGGACTTTAGAAATGGCGATATAAATCTTCACTTTCTACACGTGAATAAAGAGCGCCGAGGGCGGACGTGCAGGGCATGCCATCAAACTCATGCCAGCAATCTTCCAAAACACATTCGCGAGAGTGTGCCGTATGGAAAGTGGGAGCTGCCGGTCGGTTTCACGAAAACCGAGACGGGCGGTGGCTGCATATCCGGCTGTCATTTGCCCAAGGATTACGACAGGAAAAAACCTGTGGACTATTCCGTCCCGTGAGCGGCCAGGGCCGAATAGCCAACATCTGAAAAATAAAGAACCGAGGAAGCCTGATGACAAAGAAGTGTAAAATAGCTGTTTGTGTGATTCTCGTTGTTCTGGTCTGCTTGTGTCCGACGCGCCAGAATATAAAAGGCTCTACACGCAGAATCGGCATCGGCAACAAAATGCCGGAATTTTCAGCATCTGACACTTCCGGAAAGGTCTTCGATTATAAGCACGGGGTTGGGAAAGTGCTGATGGTAGTGTTCTTATCTGCGAACCAGAAGAATTCTGCCCAGGCAGCAGCGGATATTAAAGGGATTGTCACAAAACTGGCCAGCCAGGCAGAACGTCTAAAAGTTGTGGTTGCCATAGATGATCCTAACAGTCAAACTTTTTTCCGTTCTAACCCAAACGAACCTGTCGTAGGAATTCACGTAGTTGCGGATACCGAATACAAGCTGTGGGGCAAATTTGGAATAATCGCAACACCGACAGTGATAATTTCTGACACGAACGATACAGTACTATGGGTGGAAGCCGGCCACAGTTATGACTTTGCACCTGTGATACGGGCCCGCTTGAATCAGGCGCTGGGGATAGCTCAGGAGATAGACCCGAATGATGCAAGCCGGGTGAAAACGGTAACGAATGCCACTGTTGCCGCTCGGATTCAAAGGCATTTACAAATGGCAAAGATACTACAGGCCAAGGGTCGAATTGAATCCGCTATCAACGAGGTGCGCAAAGCCGAAGAGCTGGACCCTAATTCCGTTGAAGCAGCTTTGGAACTTGGCGAGCTTTTCTGCAGAGCTGGTAAAAACGAAGCGGCTTTGAAGATAGTCGAGCGTATGAAAGCAACCAAGCGACTCGACAAAGCACGGCTGCTTCTAATATCCGGCTGGGCAAAACGTCAGATGGGCAATCTTGAAACGGCGGAAAAAAATTTGCTCGAAGCAACCAAACTTAATCCGAAATCATGCAGAGGATTCTTTGAGCTGGGTCAGGTCTATCAGGCCAAGGGCGATAAAGACAAAGCGATAGCAGCTTACTACCGTGCCTTGACACTGGTTTTTGGTGGGCGTTGAAAAATGGCCATTCTTAGTACTGATAACGGTCCTGCCTTGCTATTCCCAGAAATGAGAAAGACGTTCACTACCTACAATGGTCTCAAAGTTTTTTCTTATCCTTCAGTACTATAAACACAGCATTTACAGGACATTATGTATAGCTGCTTTTGCCCTCACGTTTCCGCCATGACTTAGGCACATAAGTTGCAGCGGTTTTGCTGAGACGTTAGCATTTTTTGTTTGACAGGAAAATGGTGATTTTGTTAGAATATTTTAGGGTAATGCATTGTGTTGACTTTTTCCAATTGGTATCCTCTCTTGCCATTTTTGAAATATGAATAGACTTGTGCGAGCGGCGTTGGCTTTGTCCAGTGTTAGATGTCTTTATTTGGAGAAGCGGTTATGAAATTAAAATTGGCAAAAGTTGGCTTGTTGATTATTCTGGCTGCACTATTGACACCAACAGTAGTGATGGCTATAGCACACTCAGATCTATTCGACTGCAACGGATGCCACACGCCGCACAATGCAGAGGCCCTGCCGGGTGTGCCTTTGTGGAACGGCAGTGAGACAACATCCACGTTTACAATGTACTCCAGTGATACATTCCAGGGTATTATTGATGGCCAGCCCAGCGGGGATTCCAAGCTATGCCTGAGCTGCCACGACGGTGCCAATCCCGACTTCTTATGGATAAACCCGGAACATACATTTGGGGGTGATAAGCTGGCAAATTCACACCCTATCTCGTTTGTGTACGATTCGGCATTAGCTGCCTTGGACGGTGCGTTGAAAGATCCTTCAGAAGCGAGCACTCTTGGCGGAACTGTCCGTGAAGACCTGCTGGATCCCCAGAGCAAGGTGCAGTGTAGCAGTTGTCATGATGTTCACACCTCTGGTGTCGGCCAGAGCCTGTTGCGGGGCTACGATTACGGCAGCCAACATGGGCCCGAGCTGTGCCGTATGTGCCATCTAAAATAAGCAGCTATGGGAACAAAGCTGTGAGACGTTTTCATTTAAACATATATGGGCTAAAATCTGGGGAGTGAAAGTAGCCTTTTTCAGCTCGATAAACACGATCCTCGGCACATCTCAAGATTGAGAAATTCGGCATAGATATCTATCTCCTTACCAGTCAAGAACATATACACTCTATTAATATTGATGCGCCATTACTGAAATTGCCGAAATAATAATCGTGAAAATGTATAAATCTGTGTTATTCAAGAGCTTAACACTTATTGGCGTGGTTTGGGTCGCGAGCGTTTTTTCAGGATGTCAGTCTGTCCAGGTCGAGCAGCAGACGTTAAAGCCGGTGTTTTTTCCACCACCGCCTGAGGTGCCGCGCCTCCAGTTCCTCAAGTCTTTTTCCGGACCTGAAGACCTTGGGGCCGTCACAACCAGTGCCTTCGAGAAGTTCGTGCTCGGCAAGCCCGAAACGATGGATAGTATCACAACACCCTACGGGATGGCGATTTTCGAGGGTAAATTATACGTGTGTGATGTTGGCAAGAGAATGGTGGAGGTGCTCGACCTTGAGAATCGCACGTTTAGTTATTTGACAAAAGACCGGCGATTGACGAATCCGGTGAATATCTACATTGATGACGACGGTACGAAATATATAGCCGACCCAACAGCCGGCTCGATATTTGTTTTTGATAAGAACGATAACCTGAGCGCCATATTTGGTCGGGAGTCAAAGATTAATCCCATTGATATAGTTGTTCGTGGACAGCGATGTTATGTTACTGATTTTGGCAGTAACCAGGTTGTTGTTTTAGATAAGACCACCGGCAAAGAAATCACTCGCATAGGCGAAAAAAGCAAGGGGGAAAGACAAGCAGAACCTCTGGGTGAGCTGCCTGCCGGTGAATTTTCTCTTATTAGTGATTTGGCCCTTGACCAACAAGGCAACATCTATGTCACTGATAAAGCTGGAGCACGAATAACACAGTTTGACAGGTCCGGAATATTTAAGCGCACTATCGGCAGGCTGGGCGACAATATAGACGAGTTTGTCAGGCCGAAAGGCATAGCAGTTGACAAAGGAAGCAGGATATGGGTGGTGGACGCTGCAACGGAGGTGGCCAAGATATATAATCAACAGGCCCAGCTCCTCTTGTTTTTCGGTCTGCCCGGCAATGAACCCGGCATGATGAATTTACCGGCAAAGATTATCCTCGACTACGACAACGTAGAATTGTTCCAGCAGTATGCTGTTGAAGGGGCGGATATAGAGTTTTTGGTTCTGGTTTCAAATCAATACGGTTTAAATAAGATCAGTGTTTACGGTTTTGGCAGGTTTCCTGTGCAGGAAAAGGCGATAGAGCAAGCGAGAATATTTGCTCAGAAACCTGAATCAGAAAATGAATTGGAACGGCAGATGAGTAAACCTTTGGCCTTGACGAAGGCAGAGTCTAAGAAAACAGCCTTTGATACCTTTGGACAGAAAGAAGAAATCGCTGAGCTTTATTACAGCAGTATGGCGTTTTACCGTGCCGGTCGGCTCGAAAAAGCCCGGGAAGGTTTGATTACAGTTTTGAATAGTGGCTTAATTCCACGAGCGATGGCAAAAACAATACAAGACGACTTAGCCGACATTGATAATCGCCTGGCCAAGAGTAGGCAGGAAAAAGAAATTGCTGAGCTTTATTACAGCAGTATGACGTTTTATCGCGCCGGCCAATTCGAGAAAGCCCGGGAAGGTCTTGTTAAAGTTTCGAACAGTGGCCTAATTCCACCAGCGATGGCAAAAACAATACAAGACGACTTGGCCGACATTGATAATCGTTTGAACAAGAGCGGGCAGAAAAGTGGAATTGCTGAGCTTTATTACAGCAGCATAGCGCTTTACCGCGCCGGCCAGCTCGAGAAAGCCAGGGAAGGTTTGGTTAAAGTGTTGAACAGTGGCTCAATTCCACCAGTGATGGTAAAAACAATAAAGAACTACCTGGTGGATATCGACAATACTTTGGCCAAGAGACGAAACACTCGACCTTGATGAAAAGTAGACGAGCTCCGAGTTTCCAGGGCGAGCATCGATACGAGCCCCGTCCCGTCTTCGACGGGCGGGACGAGCATCGAAAACCTTAAACGAAAAAGTCATTTTAAACAATGGGGTTGCAGAAAACTCAAAATGTAGAAGCTGGTTTGGTGTTGTCGAAGCTGGTATCTCCGCAGGATTCTTTGCGGCAGAAACCAGAGGCTGGAAGCCGGTGTTGGCCCTACGCGCATACCCAAGACAGTTGGCCCAGACCTATATCAATCGGGCTAATGCTGCTCGTCTTTTTCGGGATATTTGTTGTAAGCTGTGATGAGGTTGAACATTATAAAACTCTGACATTCTTCTTTGACGGCGTTCCACCCCCGAGGCAAGAGGGGCTGCAAGAAGAAATTGTAAATTCCAATTTTCAGGAGACCACGCAGATAAGTCCAAAGCAGCTCTGGTATGTACATGAGCCACAAAAGGACTGTACGCTCTGTCATGGCAGGCGCAGGCAGCAAAGAGGCTTTTCTCTTCAAGTGCGCCTAACTGCGCCGGTACCAAAGTTATGCTATGGCTGCCATGCCGACTACACCGTATCGGCATCGTTTGTTCACGGGCCCGTAGCGGTTGGCCAATGCCTGTTTTGCCACAATCCTCACAAGAGCAAGATCGAACATCTGCTGAAAGAACCAGAACCCAAACTCTGCTATCTATGCCACGATATTAACACGGTCGAATTAATACCTGCTCATTTCACAAACCAGCAATTTGCATGCACCGGCTGCCACAACGCCCACGCAAGTCCGGTAAAAGCGCTTTTAAAAGGTGCTTCATCCCAGACGAATGACGAACTTGATAGAGCCAAAGCGCTCAGCAAAGCTATGCAAGAACATATACAGGCTGCGAAGGAACAACCTACAACCGGACTCGAAAGAAAGAGCTTGCTTCAAGTCTTTCGGACAGTCAGCGAATTAATTGAGCAGGGCGAGATACAAAAGGCCAGGGCGTACCTGGAAAAGTTCAAGGACAGTAGTGCTTTCACCAATGAAGAACTGAGAAAAATTGTAGAAGTGCTCAAGCTAATGGACATTGCAATAACAACGACCGAAGGAGAGCTTAAAAAGGTCAAACAGGAAAGACCTGTGACTGAGGAGAAGCTGAAAGAGCCGACAGCAGAGTCTGAGAAAAACAACAATCAACCGAGTAAGCGTAAAAAAGAAATTGCCGAGCTTTATTACCGTAGCATGGAGTTGTACCGCGTCGGCCAGCTCATAAGAGCCAGGGAAGGTTTTGTTAAAGTTTTGAAGAGCGGTTTAGCCCCAGCGCCAATAGCAAAAACAATAAGAGGTTATGTGGTGGACATAGATAATACTTTGGCTCGGAGAGCAAAGTCTCCAAATTCAGAGCAGTAGCCGAGATTGAGGAGCCTGAAAGCATTGCTGAACCGACGATACAGTAAGACAAGGGACCGGGTGGCAGTTAGGCAGGTGCTTACACGAAGAATCCTCCGGTGCCTTGCATTTTGCAGTATAAGCGGCGTTTCTCTTACAGGGTGCAGTGTCAATGTTGCCGGCAAGCAGCGTCCTCTTTTAAGACATGATAGAATTCAAGGCCAGTTAGAACTGGTAGCCCAAAGGCGTACCGATGAACAAGGGGTCAGTGGAAACAAACGCGAAAGCAAAACAAAAGTGTTTGAAGAGAGAATAAGATTGAAAACAGAGGGTGATATATATCATCCGGATTTTTTATTCTATACTGCTGCTCTTGGTTTAGGGCTTGCCCAGCAAAGAATTGACTCAGATGAAGAGTCCGGCAGGAATAGCGAATCACTCAATGATTACAACATATTCGCTCAGTTATTGCGGGCAAAACCATACCCAACGACCTTTCACGCGAGCAAGTCGGAGGATTTAATTCCCCGGCAGTTCTTAGGGTCCTTGAGAACCGAAAGAGAAAACAGGGGGGCATCACTATTGCTGCGGTCCAAGGATTGGCCTATGACATTCCAATACACTGCCAATGAGATCAGCCAGGATGAATTAGCTTCACTGGCCATGGACTTCTTTGACAGGGATGAAGAGCGGTTAAGGTATTCTGTGAATCATGATTTTAGCGAATTATCGCATATGAGTTTCGATCTTGACAGGACTGAGGTTTCGCAACGAAGCCTTGGTGTATCACAAAATACGGAAACAGAAAGATATACCTTGTTGCACGATTTGATGTTCGGTAGTGACGAACAACATAGGCTTGATTCTTTTCTTAACTTTGTTGACCAGTCCGGCTCTTATGATTACACGAGCTGGCATTGGGAAGAACGCTTAAGACTGCAACACTCACCCAACTTCCTGACCAATTACAACCTGAGATTCTCGGATTACAAACGTGAGACGCTCAGGAACAAAGAAACTCGTGGCCGGGTCGGCTTCGAGCACAGGTTATATGAAAGCCTGGTTACGACTGCAAATTATTTTGCCTCAAAGACTGACCTTGATGCCCAGGGAGATATTACTCAACACGGCGGCACGGTCGGTCTTAATTACCGGAAGAATAATCCCTGGGGTACATTGCTCAGCACATACACAGCAAGTCTTACCGAAAGCAAGCAATCAGGAGGCAGTGGCACAGGAGTTGTGATAGATGAATCACATGTTTTTACTGACCCGCTACCTATAACCCTGGACAGAGTAAACATTGACACATCGAGTATTGTGGTGACAGATAACACCGGATTGAATGTATATACTTTGGGTGACGATTACACTATCACTGAAATAAAAGGACGCGTGCAGCTAAATATGACCACTTTGGGCATCATACCTCCCAACGTGAGCAACAACCAGGAGATTTTGGTGGATTATAATTTTTTTATCGAGCCCGAAAGAGAGGAAGATACACTTCGTCAGAACTTCACCATCAGGGAGCGGTTCGACAACGGCCTGTCTTTGTACTATTCTCATCGGCGACAAGATGAAGATGCCAGGTCGAGCATCACAGAAATTACACCAGATGAGTTCACAATTAACACGATAGGCACCGATTATATTAATAAAGGTCTCTTTTTGCAGGCCGAGTACAGCGAAGAAGACTCGACTCAGATTCCTTCAAAAGGTAAAAGACTGCAAGGCAGATATAGCTGGCCTATCGACAGCGATACAAGGGCAAGTGTGCAAGTCTTGAATCACTGGCTGGATTTTGAAGAGCCGGATGAGCGTGATGTTGTGCTGTTCAAAAGTGGTGCCGAGATATTTAGCAGGTTGACGAATGAGTTGAGTATTTCTGCCCGCGCCGATTATCGTGATGAGGACGATACGAGATTCGGCGTAACCAGAGGGTTTCAATTTAACTCTGAAGTTCAATACAACTTTCGCCAGCTTAGCATTACCACAGGTGTCGAGTTCAACTCGCTCGATCGCAGAAATGATGAAATCGATGGCAGTTTTCTATATTTTCGGCTCAAACGATTCTTCTAATTAAAGCAAGGAATTGTAAAATATGTTTGCGAAAGAGAAAATGTCTGAAGAACATGTCATCTTTGTGAAATTATACGTTTTGGGGCTTGTGCTGCTGTCATTCTGCAGTGGATGTGGTAATCAACAGCGTCAGTTACAATTTCGGCCTGACGAGCTGCTTGTCTGGCCCAAGCCACCGGAAAGGCCTTATATAAAGTACGTCGGGACAATATCGACGGAAACCGACTTGAAAAAGGAAGTTTCGTGGGCACAGGGCTTAGGCGAGCTGCTCTTTGGTAAGGAGGATATGGGTGTTCTTGTTGCCCCTTATGCCGTTGCAATTGACCAGGACAACAGATTGTTTGTAACCGATACTGCAGGTGCGGTGGTCCATATGTTTGACCTGAATACGCGCGCATATAAACAGTTTGCGGCTCTGACGGGACAAGAAAAACTAATGAAACCCGTCGGTCTGGCAATAGTTGACAATTGGATTTACGTTGTCGATAGCATACTACGCAAGGTTTGTGTTTTTGACAAGGACGGAAAATTCATAATTTCTTTTGGAAGTGAACGGTTCATAAGGCCGTCCGGCATCGCCTATTGGCCGGACGGTAGAATCCTGTATGTGGTGGACACGGCCCGACATACTATAGATGTATTTACCAGAGAGGGTAAGTTCATCCAACAAATCGGGGCGAGAGGTTTGGCTCCGGGAATGTTTAACTTTCCAAGTCACTTGTGGCTCGACAAAAGTGGCAAATTATATGTTAGTGATACTTTGAACTATAGAATTCAGATATTCACAAGTGAACGAAAGTTCCTCAAAATGTTCGGCCAACAAGGAGACAGGCCGGGTAACTTTGCTCATCCTTGCGGCATTGCCACAGATAGTTTTGGTAACATCTATGTTACTGACCGTCAGTTTGAAAATGTGCAGATCTTCGACCAGCAAGGCCGTATACTTATGGCTTTCGGACAGGAAGGAACACAAGCCGGCCAGTTTTGGTTGCCGGCCGGCATCTTCATAGATAATCGCAATAGAATTTATGTTGCCGACTCATTCAACAAAAGAATCCAGATATTTGAACTCATGGAGCAAGTCTATAAATGAAAATCAAATGGACTGAATTAGTAAAGATAATTATGGTTATCACCATAGGACGCTCAACGGCCATAGCTCTGATTGATGGTTCGCCGCACGACCTGACTGCGATGGCCGGTAGAAATACTTGTAGTTTCTGTCACACCCCGCACGGAGCTCTAACCGGGACCCCGCTATGGAGCCGCCAACTTTCCACCGCTGTTTATAAGATATACCAAAGCTCATCGTTGGAGGCTAATATCGGCCAGCCAACCGGTTCCAGCAAACTATGCCTCAGCTGTCACGACGGCACCGTAGCTTTGACCGAATCGATACGCAGCAGCTCCTCCGGCGGCACTTATATACCTCCCGGCGCAGCAAACCTTGGGACCGATTTGTCGGACGACCATCCAATCAGTTTTGTTTACTCTGCCGCACTGTCAGCAGAAGACGTCCAGATACGCCCTCCTTCGGCTTTGCCCGAACAGCTCAAGCTCGACAGGTCGAGCGAGCTACAATGTACTACTTGCCATGAGCCCCATGATAACCGATACGGCAACTTCCTGGTGATGCCCAATTACCGGTCAAGGATGTGTGTGTCGTGCCACGATTTATCTGGATGGATACTTTCAAGCCATGAGAGCTCAACCTCCTTGTCTTCTGTAGCAAATGATTCATATCTGCAAAGTAGTGAGCACGCTACAGTCGCGGAGAATGGCTGTCTAAGCTGTCACAAACCACATTCCGCCGGTGGATATGAACGGCTGCTCCATTTCCCCAGGTCGGAAGACAACTGTCTGAGCTGCCATGATGGCTCGGTGGCAAATACCAATTTGAGATCCGCACTTTCCAAATTCAGTCGGCATGACGTGGCTCGGTATGAAGGTATCCATGACCTTAAGGAATTGCCGACAGCAGCAAGACATGTTGAGTGTGTTGATTGTCACAATCCGCATGCCACCCAGGATAAACTCGCACAGGCCCCGGTCGTCCCTGGTGTGATGCAAAAGGTCACCGGTGTAACGGCTTCGGGATTCGTTACCCAGCAGGCCCAGTATGAATATGAGGTCTGTTTCAAATGTCACGGAGATAATGCGAGCCGGGCCGAATCCAAAATTACCAGGGATATAACCCAGACGAATACAAGGCTGGAGTTTGACCCTTCGAATCCTTCTTTCCATCCGGTCATTTCACCTGGCGTAAATAAGAACGTTCCGAGCCTGAAGCCGCCAATGACTGTCGCAAGCATGATATATTGTACCGACTGCCACAGCTCAAGCAGCGACTCAGGTGCGAAAGGTCCTCATGGGTCGGATTATTCACCATTGCTTGCCCATAATTATGACACATCCGATTACACTTCTGAAAGTGAATTTACTTATGGGCTTTGCTATAAATGTCATAGTCGAAATAGTATTCTAAACAATGAAAGTTTCCCAAAGCACAGGAAACATCTGCAGCAACAAATTCCATGCTCAGCATGTCATGATGCTCATGGCATTAGTTTAGCGCAGGGAACAAGGCTTAACAACACCCACTTGATAAATTTTGATTCAACTATTGTACAGGCCGATACAACGGGACGTTTGGAGTTTGAAGATACCGGTGTATTTCACGGCCAATGTTTCTTGAATTGTCATAACAGGCAGCATTCACCGAAAGAATATTGAGCTCGTTTTGAACACATAAAAAGTGAAGATATGCCTCCAAGTGCGAATGTTCTGGACGATCTGCGGTTCGATCTTGCCCTCGGCCAAATAAAACTGGGACCACCTTTGGGGCAATCCCAGTTTTATTACTTATCTAGCTTTCAATGCTACGCAGCTTACTGCAGAGCCACCAGAGCCGCTTCGAGCATGGCCTTGGTGTAAGCCGCGTTGTGGACGCCAAGGCTACCATCCTCAAAGACAATATAGATATAGTTCCAGAGGGCAGAAGCCTCCGCAGCGGGATAGACCCCGACAACCGGATGTCCTTCTTCATCGAGCATACCCTTGGCTACCAGCAAATCGCCAACCTGGGCAATCAGTCCTTCGACCTCAGTCTGCACACCGTTGATGTCGAAATCTTCGGCATCTGAGTGGCATACCACGCAAGCCGACATAACTGGCTCAAAAGTGTGGCTGTCGTCTTGCCCAATGTGGCAGGTAACACAGGTATCCCTTACCAACATGGCGTGGGCGCTGGGGAGACCTATAACATCACCGGCTCCGCCCTGACCGAGCAGCATTGCGCTCTGCGGGCCGTGGTGGGGGCCCCAGTGCGTGCTGGTGACGCTGATATTGTCATTAGGATCCGCTTCAGCAATCGCTCGGCGCGGCTGGTGGCAGTTGGCGCACAGGTTGCCCTTACCGCCATCATAGGTTACGCCTTCAAAAGCATAGAGCGCCACAGGGTCGGTGGTCTCCAAAACCCAGTCCGCAGCGGTGTAGCTGGTGTGAACCTGGTGGCAGGCGCGGCATCCTTGGCGGGTCGGGTTGGGATCTCCCACCTCGACTGTGTTTGGGGTGAGCCCCGCAGCAACCATAGCGCTGAAGCCGCCACCGGAATGACAAGCAGCACAACTGGCTCTTGTGCCACGCCCGTAGGCTTCACCAGTTCCATGCATGGACTCGCTCCAGCTAGTTTTCTTCCCAGTGATCACCGTCGTGTCATTGTGGCAGTCCGTGCAGGCATTTTCCTGAGCTAACACACTTGAAGTACCCACCAACAGGACGATAAGGGCGAACACTACAGCCATGAAGCTTGTTCGTTTTTGCATCGTATTCTCCTTTACATTGTTTTTCTTTATTGCAAATTTGTGCACAAATCTCAATGTGTGTTGGCTGTTACATGAGAATTATCAACATGCTAAGCCGAATCTTATCAGTACTATCTCGGGGGCACCACCTCCTTTCCAATCCAATCACGACGAACAAAATATTCCTACTCATTGTTCACACTCACCATTGAGCAGATCGAGCAAATCACGTACTTCATTTAATCGACTTTGCTCGCTGGTAATTACTTGCACAGAATCCTGATCCACCGCCAGGCGATATAGTCCTTGTTGTAGGGCTCACAAGCAATCACCTATAGGTCCAGCAACGCCAGTGCATTTATCCTATCTCCAATCCTGCGGGAATAGATATTCTCCGTGCTCAGAGTACAAAACCTATAAATCCGCAAATGGTGTGCCAAAATGCAGAAATTTGACTGATGTTACTTTAGTGCGCCACATAACTTTATGTCATGACTGTAGTTAGCAGCAGCAAGGTCACTTTAAAGAAAAACGTTTTTGATATCACATTTTCTCATAACCGAGAAAGTCTCGTCAGCAGATTCCCATTTCTGGGAGCGCTCGACATCGCGGGCTTTCAAGAGGTCACCAATAAGCTACTTCAAGGAATGTACTCTTTCATGCGAACAGCAAGGAAGTCCAGTAGTGAGCATCAAGGGGCCGGTCGTTCCGTATTTTCTGGCCAAGGCGAGGGTGGAGAATAAGGTGGCGTGTCAACCTTAGTGCTTATGAAGACAAAGGGGCCTATACCAAATCATTCAGTACAGGCCCCGAATTGACCTAAATCTGCTTGCCAACTAAATCACACGGCTTACGGCATCGACTCTAGCGGCGGAGGATACAAACGAATATCATCGAAGTACATTGTACCTGAACCGCCGGCCAATGGATTGTTCTTGTTACCAAGACCAAGCGCAATCGTATTGACATTTGCCAGGTTCACACCCTGGTCTGCAAATCCGCCTGGGGCGGAAAGGTCAATATTCCATTCGGTCCATCTGCCTATCTGTGTTGCTTCAGGATTATCGTGGTTGACCACAGCACTGCCATTGAGAGCAGCATACATCGGCTCAGCAGCGTTATCCGAATTGCCCCTGAACCAGATCGTCAGTCTGTTGACACCTTTCTCGGTCCAGTCACGCGGATAAGTCAACGTCAAAGTTGCCTCAGAGTACCCAACACTGTTGTCGTAGAATAATGGCATTGATTGGTTACCGCTGTGAACGATAGTTTGCTCTGCATAAGGAGGAAGATCATTACCAACGAGAGCTCCATTTGTCGGAATTTCATAACCGTCCAGCCACGCTTCAAATATCCTGTTGCTCTCTGGGTCAGGGGGGTCAATGTCGTTGTAGGATTCGAAATCGTCAACGACAAGGAAGTTGGCTGTCGTAAAGCTCCAGAAAATGCCCGGCCACGGACTGTCGGGATTGGCGTTATTGACCTCGTCAATCCGCCAATAGTAGGTGGTATCCCACAGGAGCTTGCCGGGGTCATAGGTCTCAGAACCAAGTGCCCTGGTACCTTTATACTCTTGCGAGTTGGTATCAGCTTTTTTCACAGTATCTTTATCAGTACCAAAGTATAACTCATGAGAATCTGCATAGATACTCGGCGACCAGGTAATAATATGCGTCTGCTTTACATCCACAGCACCATTAGCCGGGTCCGGGTTCCCGACAGAGCCCTCAGTAGTAAAGCTCCAGACTTCGCCTTTATACGTCTCGATAGCATCGAACTCATCGACACGCCAGTAGTAAGTCTTAGCCAATTTCAGTGTGCTGGGAATATAGGTTGCGGTTCCCTGTGGGAGTCCCCCGGCGGCATTGTTCACTTCATCAAAATTCTCGCCGAAATATACGGTGTGTAATTTCGTACCGAAACCCGCCGTCCAGCTCAGAGTTACATCCGTCTCTACCATCTCGGCACCATTAGCCGGGTCTGGTGCGTAGGCGGTCTTGGGGGGAACTGAAAAGCTCCAGACGTTACCCTTCCATGGACTATTCGGCTCGGTGTCATTGACCTCATCAATCCGCCAGTAGTAAGTTGTGCCGGGAACAAGGCCGTCCGGATATGCAAATCCTGGAAAGCCGACAACAATAAACGTTTCGGCCTGGCTGCCCTGGAACGTGCCCTCTGCTCCGTCATTCACATCATCAAAATTATCGCCGAAGTACACATCGTGCGAGACGGCGAAATCTCCCGGTTGCCAGGAAAGATTCACCCAGGTATCCAGATACAGTGAACCATCAGCCGGGTCCGGAGCAAAGGCATTCGGAAATCCTTCACCGCCATGCATGACAATCTGAATTTCTTCTGCCGTCAGTGGCTTGTCGTAAATACGGACCTCATCGAGTGACCCGTGGAAAGTTCTCCCCTCAGCGGGGTGGCTAACTCCGATAAAGACCGGGGTATCGACATCCGGACCTATTGAGAAATCTTTGGGCCCCACTTCATCGACGCCGTTGACATAGACTGTGGCATAGCTTCCGTCAAACGTAAAGGCCAGGTGAACCCATTCATTTTTAGGCATAATTGAGAAAGGGGTCGACCCGGAAGAGCTGGTGTAAGACGAGATATTGCCTTGATACGAAAGACCCAATCTGTCAATTTCAGCGGGATTCGTAATGGCTCCCCACAATTCGATCTGGAACATCATAGTATCTGCGCCCCATCCGGCCGACTTAGTGAGAAAATGCATAAAGGTTCCCGTTCCATCCCAGTACGCCCAGAGAGCAACAGTGAATTGTCCCGTCCCATTTGTAGGGTCGAAGATTCCACAGTCAACTCCCACACACACGTCCGGGTTGAATGCAAGAGCACCGCCAAAGCCTTCCGGGCCTACCACCCATTCCGGGATTCCAATAAGCGTCCCATGGTGGCCATTGCCGGAACTGTCATTGGCGATGTCTCCTGAACCTTCATTAAACCTCCACCAGCCGACGAGGTCCGCATCAGCTACTCTTGTGGGAACCATGCCGAGCAGCAGAGCAAAAGAAAATAAATAAATCAATTTTTTACACATAATAGTCCTCCTTCAAAAAATTTAAAATAACTATGCGTTGGCCACACACCAAGACCCTCGTTCCCGCAGAGGCAGGACATGAACTGCTAATTGAAATATGAAAACTACACTCTGAAACACAAAGTCACTTTTACAACTTAACTCTGTGTCTTGCATAATAATTCCTCCTCTATCAAAAAATTATAAGAATTGCACCAGCTGGTTGAACTCAAAGCTACAGATGCCCGACTGCACAGGCACAAGCTTCACTAATGTTACTTATACCAAATCACTCACTTTCCCGTCAAGCTAAATACCATGCGATTACCCACATATTCTGATAACATTATGCAAAATTGACTAACTCGTCCTTATCAACCGCGCAATCTTAATTGCTACTTGCAGCTTATGGTGCTTCCGGTTCTGGTGACGGAGGATATATACGAATATCATCGAAGTACATTGTACCTGAACCACCAGCCTGCGGATTATTCCTGTTACCAAGACCAATGGCAATCGTATTAACATTAATAAGGTTCACACCCTGGTCTGCGAATGCTTGCAGGTCAATAGTCCATTCGGTCCAAGTGGCTATCTTTGCTGCATCAGGATTATCATGGGTGACCACAGCGCTGCCGTTGAGGGCAACATACAACGTCTCAGCAACGTTGTCCGAATTGCCCCTGAACCAAATTGTTAATGTGCTAACACCTTTCTCTGTCCAGTCACGCGGATAAGTTAACATTTTCTCTATCTCTGAATACTTGGCGGAGCCTTGTATGTTGTTATTGTAGTAGAGCGGCATCGATTGCCTGCCACCGTGAACGATAGTCAGTTCCATCGAAGACCACCCAGTTTCATGGCCTACAGCCGAACCTGTCCCATTGCCGGCAAAGTAGGGTTGAGTGCCCGGCGTGCCATAGCCAAGCCCATCTTTCCATGTGTACCATATCTGGTTGTCGCCGGCATCATAGTCCTCAAAATCGTCCACAATAAGGAAGTCGGCTGTCGTAAAGCTCCAGACAGGACCAACCCACGGACTGTCGGGATTGACGTTATTGACCTCATCAATACGCCAATAGTAGGTGGCATCCCACTCAAGTTTTCCGGGTTCATAGCTCTCAGAACCAAGCTCCCTGGTGCCTTTATATTCCGGCGAAACGGTATCGGCATTTTTCACGGCATCTTTATCAGCGCCGAAATAGACCTGATGCGAAGCGGCATACACTCCCGGCGACCAGCTAAGAATCGGTGTCTGCTTTACATCCACAGCACCATTAGACGGCTTCAGGCTCACGACGGCACCCTCAGTAGTAAAGCTCCAGACGTCGCCTTTATATGTGGCGATGGCATCAAACTCATCAACCCGCCAGTAGTAAGTCTTAGCCAATTTAAGTGGGCCGGGAGTGTAGGTTGCCGGTCCCTGTGGGAGTCCTCCAGCGGCATTGTTGACATCGTCAAAGTTGTCGCCGAAATATACGGTGTGTAATTTCGCTTCGAAACCTGCTGTCCAGGTAAGCACCACATTGAGGTCTACAAATTCGGCGCCATCAGCGGGATTGGGATTGTAGGTCTTCTTAGTTGGAACCGTAAAGCTCCAGATATCGCCTTTGTGTATCGTAGTGCCGTCGGCCTCAACTTCGTCAATCCGCCAGTAATATGTCGTGCCTGGAACAAGACCGTCCGGACAAGGAGAACCGGGAAAACCGGCAACAAAATACGTTGTGGGCTGGTTGCCTTGAAATGTTTCGCCGGTGCCATCGTTCACATCATTGAAATTGTCACCAAAATACACATCGTGCAAGACCGCGTTATCTGCCAGCGACCAGCCAAGGCTCACCCACGTATCCTCATAGAGGGCACCATTGGGTGGGATGGGGTCATAGGCCTTTGAACCGGCCACCAGCTTTTTTATCTCGGCTAACGTCAGCGCCTTGTTGTAGATGCGGACATCATCGACGGTGCCTGGAAAGTAATTTGTATTGCTGAGTCTCACACCTATTCTCACTTGGTCAACTGTCCCTATAGCTCCAGACGAGCTATCAATCAACTGACCATCCAGATACCAGCTCCCCCCCTCTCCATCATATGTTGCAGCGAAGTGGTGCCAATCCGTATCAACAGGTCCGAAGATACCCTCCCAGCCGCCAACGTAGATAACATAATTGCCCGCATCGTCCACCTCAATATCGAAATATATCCCATCAGCGCTGCCATCTGGGGCGAAGCCGAAAACGGTTGTCCAGTTTGGTATGTCCGTGGTGCTCGCCTTCGCCCACCCGGCGAGCGTTCTGGGAGCAGTTCCGCTTATTCCGACGCTGCCGACATCCACATAATCGCCGTCACCATCGAACTCCAAGGCGCCGCCTGTCCAGCCTGCTACCCACTGCGGGTCACCTTGAAGTGTGCCGTGGTTGCCATGGCCACTTGAGTCATAGGCGGTCGTCCCGGATGTCTCATCGAACGCCCACCAGCCTACAAGATCGGGGTCAGCAGCATCGGCTACGCTAACCAGAACCAGACTCAGCACCAAAGTAAAAGGAATTAAAAGAATGGATTTCCTACACATAATAATCCTCCTTCACCCCGTCCCATCTTCGACGGGCAGGGTTCAAAAATTAAACATAGATTGTTAACTGAAATGTAAAAACTCCACTGCGAAGCGCAAAGTTTTTATAAAAACCTTTGTGCTTTGCATAATAACTCCTCCTCTATCGAAAAAGCACAAAGAATCCACACGTCAGAGGCTCAAAATCAGCAAATACCTACTCATTCGACCCTTTGACTACCCCTTCGGCTACCCCTTCGACTACGCCCCCTCCTTCGCTAAAGCTCCGGAGGGCAGGCAGGGCTTCGGCTAATTCAGGCCTACGGTTAATTCAGGGAAGCTTTTTTGCCCAAGGTAGGCCCTGCGCTTTTCCAGCCTCAACAATTTTATTTATACCAAATTAGCCTCCTTCCCGTCAAGGAAAATCTCTGGATCGTGCAGAAATGCGGCAAGGGGATATTTCCCCCGAGATTGCACAATTACAGTTTGACTGTAAAATACTCCTTGACAAGGATTTTTTTTGAAATCATTGAGAGTATCAGGCGCTTAGCAAAGGCAGCTCTACCCCCTGGAGCCGAGTAATGCTGGAAACCGCAGCTTCTCTTTTGTTTCGACTTTATCTCATCAGCCGCCAAGACCTGCTAAGCGCATCGCAATGAATGCAGTAAGATTCACGTCACGGCCCTCTATTGCAGGTGCAACGTACTTGTCCGTTACTAATGCTACGGCCTCGTCTAACGACCATCCGAAGTCAGTGCTAAGGATTTCAACATATTTTGCGAGAGCGTCAAGCCACTGTCCGGCCGTGGCATAATGTGTGTCATCACCACCGTGGCGTGCTATTGCCTCGGCAATTGATGCCATTTGCTCTTCAGATGGTGGAGTGGTCACCGAAGCAAATTGATTTACTGCCATTGCCAAAGCAGCTATATAAGTCCCTTCGGTATCTCTTAAAATTGTAGCTATATCCTTGAGTCTTGCACATGCCTCGCACGGCTGTATGTCCATATCAAAGGCCATCGCAATTGCCGCCCAAACATATATTCTCCTTTCGTCAATTCCAAGTTCATCAGCCGCCCACTTCATTAGAGCCGGACAACCCAAAATTGCCAATTCTACTTTTTCACCAATCGGCGCCGCCTCCATAATTATCGTATCAACGCCCACACCGCCATCTCCTCCGTTGCCGCCGCCTCCTCCATTGCCGCCGCCTCCATTACCGCCTCCATTGCCGCCTCCATTGCCGTTGCCGTCGGCATTGATTATTATTTCTGCAATATCTTCACCATCCGTCTCTATAGCCGACACATAGCTTTCTACGTGAGCTTTGTCAGCATCAGCCAAAGGTTTCGCGGCTCCTGGGAGGTCAAAGACGATATTTCCCCATGCATCTACCTCTATAGTCGCTTCAGATGTCCCTTTTTTTGAGGCTTTTGCCATCGCTGTTAGATCACCGTTTATAAATACATTCCCACTTGTAGTCTCATTAGTACCTGCGTAAATCCTGACATCGGCCGTGGTTACACCCCCTGGAAGAGAGTCCT
>JBGVTO010000100.1:0-5316 GCA_041862635.1 Phycisphaerae bacterium
GGCAAGAAATACACGTTTTCCTGCTTTTTCAAATGCAAATCCGGCACGCTACAGTTTCGTATGAAGCCGGAACATGGCGCAGCTCCATGGGAAGCCTATGGCGATCAGGTCTTCACTGCCACCGAAGAATGGCAGGAATTCAGCGTAACTACTCCTGTCTTTACTGAGGACGTGACTCCTGCCAGCCCTTCATTCCACCTTGCTTTTGCAGCCGGTGATTTTTGGATAGACGGCATACGACTCTACGAAGGTGACTATGTCCCACCTCTTTTCAAAAGTTTTACAGCCAAAAATCCCAGTCCGGAAGATGGAGCCGTACACGAGGACACATGGGCCAGCCTCTCGTGGGACCCGGGAAAATCAGCAGTAACGCACGATGTTTATTTTGGCGACAATTTCAATGATGTGAACAATGGCGCTGAGAGCACTTTCCAGGGTAATCAGGCCGAGGAGTTTTATGTGGTTGGCTTTCCCGGATTCGCTTATCCGGACGGCCTTAAAAATGGAACGACATACTACTGGCGTATTGACGAAATCAATGAAAATGATCCGAACAGCCCCTGGAAAGGTGATGTTTGGAGCTTTCTGGTTCCACCCAAGAGTGCCTATAATCCCATACCGGCTGACGGAGCCAAATTTATAGACCCGAATAATTTAGTACTTGAGTGGGATCCTGGTTTCGAGATAAAATTGCACCAGGTGTACTTCGGGGATAATTTTGCCGATGTCGACGCCGGCACAGGCGGTACCGCAAAAGGTCCCGTAGGTGATACGGACTTCACCCCCGGAACCCTCGAATTAAACAAGACCTACTATTGGCGCATCGACGAGTTCGATGGCATCGAAACACATAAAGGCGACGTCTGGATCTTTACAATAGCAGGGAGCGGCGGCGGTGTGCGGGCAGATTATTTTACAGGTATGAATTTCTCGAACCTTGTCCTGAACCGTGTTGATCCTCAAATTGACTTTAACTGGGGTGACCCGGGCAGTCCTGATCCATCGGTCGGCGATGATAACTTCTCGGTCAGATGGAGCGGCCAGGTAGAGGCGGCTTTCACAGAAACCTATACGTTCTATGCCAGAACCGATGATGGTGTGCGTCTGTGGGTCGAGGGCCAGCAGCTTATTGATAATTGGGTGGATCGTTCACCAACCGAGAACAGGGGAACGATTGACCTTATAGCAGGGCAGTTCTACAGCGTTGTAATGGAATATTACGAAAACGGAGGCGGTGCAGTAGCAGAGCTTCGCTGGTCGAGCCCGCACACTCCAAAGCAAATCATTCCGCAGGCGGCACTATCGCTGCCGGTAAAGGCCAGCAGTGCGAATCCGAGGACCGGCTCAGTTGACGTAAAACAAACAACTATTCTTACCTGGGGCCCCGGAGATTTTGCCGAATCGCATGAGGTATATTTCGGCACGGATGAAGAAGCTGTGCGTAACGCCGATACAAGCTCACCCGAATATAAAGGCACGAGGGCTCTTGGTTCTGAGAGCTATGATCCCGGCTTGCTTGAGTGGGACACTACTTACTACTGGCGTGTTGATGAAATCAATAACAACAATCCGGACAGTCCGTGGGTAGGTGGCGTCTGGAGCTTTACGACGGCCAACTTCCTTATCGTGGATGATATGGAGAGCTACAATGACATTGATCCTACTGAACCCGGGAGCAACAACATCTTTTACGCGTGGATAGACGGCTACGACAATCCGACTGTAAACGGCTCTATCGTTGGCCACGCCACCCCCCCATACGCTGAGCAAACTATCGTCCACGGTGGTTCTCAGTCGATGCCGATGTCATATAATAACGCTACTGGTATAACATCAGAGGCGACTTTGACATTAACCGACCTTCGTAACTGGACACAGAATGACGTTGACAGACTGACAATTTGGCATGTGGGTGACGCGGCCAATGCTGCCGAGCCGATGTATGTTGTTCTCAACGGCAGTGCAGCTGTTACCAATCCTAATACTAATGCTGCGCAGATAGGTTCCTGGACAGCATGGAATATCCCCCTGACGCGCTTTGCAGACCAGGGAGTGAATCTGGCCAATGTAACTTCAATTACACTTGGCCTTGGTAACAGGAACAATGCAACTGATGGCGGTTCGGGTATGTTATACTTTGATGACATTCGTCTTTATCGACCGACACCTTAAGCCGGAACCGGCAGGTAAGATTGCCAAATTGATTTTACAGATTTGTAAATTCGGGGCTTATACTGATTGTTTCGCCTTTAATGACTCATTCTTTGATAATGGATGATCTATCGGCGTTTAACGACAAACGGATCCTTGGTATCATTCCATGTTCCCCCCTGGGCCAGGACAGGATAAACAACCGCCGGATAAATTAACGTTTCATGAACGGTGAACTCATTCATTCCATATGTATAATAATGATCAGCCCACTGGCGTTCCCTCGGCAATGTAGCTATTTTGGGAATCATGGCAAATTGGATTCTCCTCGGGAGGTTTCCCGGCCCATAGATTTGAATCCCGGGTTTGAGCCCCCATCCTTTGGATTTAGTATAGTCCGATTCCGTGTCATGAGGATTTTTGATCCTGTTAAAGCCTATTCCCGTGACGAAGCACTTGCCCAGCGGATTAAGCCCCTGAGTGTAATCCATTAACTGGCAGACAACATCAATATATTTCTGTTCCTTTGTAAGTCCCCATTCTAATAAACAGGGATAGGCATGCTGGCCCTGAGAAACATTATTTCCCCAACGCCTTCTGGTAGTGAAGGGATTACAGACCGGATATGCGAACGAGTTGAATATTTCTATTTCCCTGTCCGCCGTTTTACGTAAAATTTCTTTCATGTGCTGAACGACTTCCGGGTCGGTCAGCCGTTGCTTTTCGATTATATAGCAATAGAAATAACCGACCAGGACGTTATTCGAGCTGCCGCGATTATTCGCCGCACTCGTGACATAACGGTTCACCAAATCCTTGACTTGCTGGTGAGCAGTCTGATCACCGGTCAGAAGGTATTTCTGTACCGCAAAGTAGAGTTTTTGCTGATCGTTTGCATTATTGCCCACATATGCCATAGCCTTTTCCGCGCGTTGCCGCAGTTCTTCGCAGCGTTCGGGTTTGTACGGTTTTATGATCCTGGCAAGGTGCATAAAGATTCCCGCCGCCATAGAAGTTGCCGTATTATCGATACGTATAGTTCCATATTTTTTGGTATCCTGATCCATGGGTATCTTTTCTGCTGGATAGCCCCTCGTTTCCGTGCCCCAGTGAACGCCTCCGTTCGGTTTCTGGAGATATTCCCATATCAGGATCGACCATTCCGCTTCGTCGATGATGTCGGGGATGCCGTTGCCCTTGCCCAAAATGTTGAAATTCTCATCAAACTTATCAGGAATATTGAACTGGTCATCGGTAAAATATTCGGGAAACGCTTCATAGGTGGTCATCAGAACGGGCGGTACCCTTTCAAGGTGATATCTACGCCGATCCGCATCACCCGCGTCATGATAACCGCCATAAACAGTAAAGCTCGGTTCCGTGCCAACGACGTCCAAATTGGCTTCTCCGGGAGGAGCATTCACATCATATAAGATGGTATGACACGGATTAGGCCTTATATCCTCCCACGCATAAGGTTTTATGAGCGGACAGCCGCATCGTTGATAGTACAAACTGCGAAATGCAACATAGCCCAGCCGCTTTGAAAAATCACCACCCACACCCAAAGGCCAGGAACAGCCGAAGCCCTTTACCGTTATTTTATAAGGGCCGCCCTCGGGTACCTCTGAAAGATCAATGCGGTACACAAAGTCCCCTGATGACTCATCCGGACCAATTTCCACAAGCTTGCCACTGGAGACAAGGCGCCCGGTAGATATCTCAAATACTTCATATGCCGGAAGTGCTCCACTGATCTGTTTGCTTCCTCCTGTTCCCAGCCAAATGGCAAAATTGGCAAACCGAACTTTCGATAAGGCGCTATAGCCGTTCTGGTTCGTTTTGATGGACTCGCAAAACATGGTGCGATCGTTAAATACAAAGGTTTTATCACCATGAGGAGTCTCGAGGGTGTATCGTGTGCCGTTGATAAGTGGGGGTATCTCAAGATAGATATAATGTTCACACCCTTTAGGATCAGAGCATGTAGCTGAGGATTCGGTCACGAATTTATGGATGGCCAATGGCAGTCGGCCGTTCAGTTTCCATGCCGATATATCCTCGGTCTCCACTTCGTTCACATCCACCACTTCCTTGATCCATTGATTATAGTTGGTTGCCACAACTTTTTCACTCACAAAAACTACCACCAACACCCTGTTAGACGCGGTATGGATTTCCTGAAGGGTAAGCTTAGCAGACGCGCATGAGATGTGAATGAGCAATAAGAGTAGAAAAATAATCTTCTTCATTACGTATTTCCTCATGTCCATTATATAAGGCGAAAATGGCGATGTCACTGTGGCGGTGCAGGGTATGACCGTCACAACCAGCCTATTTGTACTTATGTTAGCATTGACGGTGATGATGTCAACCATGTAGTCAAGTTAAATACTATTAAATTCAGACGTTAAAACAAAACCAGCGGCATCTTTTGGCGTGCGCGTCAACCAAAAACAGTGGCTTCAAGAATTCATGTTTATTACTGAGATGGTCCGTCTCGGACCAGGTCGACCTGACGATTTCAACTTCAGTTTCACCGATGATGAGTGGCGAACATTGGTTGATGCTGCTATGGCGATGGGCAAAAACTTGGATGGAGCAAGGGGTGACTATCGTTAAACCCAAAACAATGTTGGCTTGGCAACGTAAATAACTGGTATATGGACAACACGCTCTGTTATATTGCTCCACTACCTTTGGGCGATGGATTTGTAGATACCCAGGATTTTATTATCCTTGCTAAACGTTTGTTTGAGGAAGTTCCAGGGGTTGTGTAGATTATATATTTGAAGGAGAGAAAAACTCAGTAATTAACAAAATGTACAGAAATACATAATTTGTCTTTTAACAAAGTACTGATAGTTAAAACTTTCAGCCCTTTTTGGTCCAAAAGAATTTTCTGATTCATACATTTCATTTCCTCTGTAGTAGGGTCGAGGACTGGCGCGTTGGTGTAGGTCGAATTTTGTATTCCCCGTTAACTCGCCCTTTCGTCTGCGAGTGTCACAATATCTCGACCATGCCACGTTTCCAGTCCCCGCCTCGTCAAACGCAGCATGTGGATTTCCCACACTACGCTTTCCTATATGCTTCTTACCAAGGTTTATGTGACCTATCGCTCTGGGATTGCTTTCACCAGCAATGATACGCTGGCTACTCCAC
>JBGVTO010000101.1:0-2310 GCA_041862635.1 Phycisphaerae bacterium
TTCTTTCATGCAGCAGATGGCGGCACGATTTTCCTTGATGAAATCAGCGATATGAGTCTGGCGATGCAGGTCAAACTGCTCCGTGTGCTCCAGGATAAAGAAGTTTGTATGGTCGGCTCCAACCGAATGAGAAAAGTCAACGTAAGGATTTTGGCTGCAACTAACAAGGACTTGCAAGGCTTAGTAAAGAAAGGGCTCTTCCGCGAAGATTTATTTTATCGTCTTAATGTCATTACTATTGTTATCCCGCCTCTGAGAGATAGAGGAGACGACATCTTATTACTATCTCATCATTTTCTAACTCAGTTTGCAGCCGAAGCAGGTAAGGTACCCCCCGGATTTTCCGATGAAGCCTTGCAGAGTCTCCGGAGTTATAATTGGCCAGGAAATGTCAGAGAGTTAGAGAATGTAATCCAGCGCCTTGTGGTAATGACCGACAGTGACCTCATAGAGGTTCCGGATTTACCTTCTCTGATGCGTTTTTCAGCTCTTCGTAAAATGGGATTCACCCGAACTCTTGCCGAAGTGGAGGGCGAATACATCGCCAATGTTCTGGCAAGTGTGGACGGCAACAAAACCCGGGCAGCAGAGATCCTCGGCATCGACCGCAAGACCCTGCGTGAAAAGCTCAAAAGGGCCGAACAGTCTCAACGCCTGTAAGTCGAAGACCCCTTCCAACAGGGGGAAGCGTGCTTTCAGCATCCTGGATTCCCGCCGCTGGGTAATTTCTCCCCAGCGGTACAAATCTCCCCACTTTATGCCTCTTGTCAGCATCCACAAAAGCATAATAAGACCAATCACATCGAAAAAATCTATTTTATCAAAATCCTTTATTTTATTCTCTTAAGTCTGAAATTCGCTCGTTGTGCCACCCTTCAAATCAAGCGTAAATGGAGGTATTTTCCCGTTATTCGACAGGTGGTACAGTTTTTGCTTTCTCTTAAGCAGCCATGAAGCGCAGTGTAAGGAACAAGATATGCCAGAAAATATAAGATACTTTGGGCTATGTATGAGCTGTAGGAATGCTTCATCCTGTACATTTCTGCGGGACCCTGCCAAGCCGGCCTTTTACTGTGAAGAGTTCGAGATTGAAACCACAGTTTCTATTATTCCTCCCGAAAAAGAACGGCTATTTGAGACAGATTCTGCCGCCGCTAAGGAGAAAGATTCAACCAGATTCGTTGGACTTTGCAGCGATTGTGAGGGACGCCAAACCTGCACCTTTCCAAAGTCTGAAGGAGGCGTCTGGCATTGTGAGGAGTACCGATAGAATGAGATAAAATACTACATTCTCAATTAAAACATATATTTACATAAATGAAGGGGCCCCCAATAAGTGAATTCGACCGACATCTTAAGAATACTGGAGAAGCATACTGAAGACAAGGGCAGACTTATTGCCATTCTCGAAGAAATTCAGGTTGAATATGGCTATCTTCCCGAGGAGTCACTAAGAATGGTGAGCAACGAGACAGGCTGCTCTATGGTCGATGTATATGGTGTTGCTACATTCTATCGCTCGTTCAGTTTGACACCTCGAGGCAAGCATCTCATCTGTGCGTGTCTTGGTACGGCCTGCCACGTTCGAGGTGCACCCCGGATTGTCGAGGAGTTAGAGCGGCAATTGGGAATCAAGGCTGGCCAGACGACTGAGGATAAGGAATTTACACTGGAAACAGTGAACTGCCTGGGGGCCTGCGCTCTCGGGCCGGTTGTTGTTATCGATGGCAATTACTTCTCGCAAGTCAGAAAATCAAGAGTTAGTCAATTATTAGATGGCGCCCGGAATGGATTCGGCAAACGCCGGATAGAAGAGGATGAACGAATCTTCCCCATTAATGTAGGTTGTCCCCATTGTAATCGTAGCTTGAAGGACGAGACTTTTGCCATTGACGGCCACCCATCAATCCGTGTAACCATATCCTCTGACCATAAAAAGGGTTGGCTCAGGCTTTCCTGCCTGTATGGTAGTTATAATCTTGCTTCGGAGTTTGAGGTATCCACAGGCTCGGTGGTGAGCTTTCTTTGTCCGCATTGCGATGTGCAATTTCCCAGCACACTGGATTGCTCGGTATGTTCCGCGCCAATGATACCGATGCTCGTAGACGGCGGGGGTATCGTGCAGATATGCTCGCGTCGAGGGTGTAAGAACCATCTGTTGGATTTGGTTTAACTAAGATGAGGCAACAAAGTGTTAAGATTATCTTCTATAAATGAGCTAAAGAAATTACAGAAGGCGCTTCTTGATGTCACTGGTGAAAGCATTCCTTGCATAGTAATTCCCACAGGGACATGCGGTCAGGCCAGTGG
>JBGVTO010000102.1:0-11522 GCA_041862635.1 Phycisphaerae bacterium
GTAAGTGCCTTTATAAAAATGGCTTATGAAAATAAACGCAATTGGACACTTGGTCAAAACAAACCCAATTCAAACCCAATCAAACCCAATTTGCCGGATGCCCAAATGAGCGTAAATTCAATATTAACAAAGGATTATGAAAGAAATGACATTTTCGCAGTCCCGGAAAACAAACCCAATTCAAACCCAATTCAAACCCAAACAAACCCAATTTCAAGGCATTCTGCAAGAAAGGAGACCTATTGCCATGAAAGATTGTACCCGTCGTACTTTTATGAAGACTTCGCTGGCTGCTGTTGGTAGTGTCGCGTTGGCGTCCAGCGCATGGTCCCAGATCAGGGGGGTTAACGACGACATTCGCATAGCAGTCGTAGGTGTTAAAAAGAAGGGTATGGAACACATACAGGACTTTCGCAGGCTCTCAGGCGTTCGCGTGGTCGCCATATGCGATGCCGATACCCAATTCCTGGATATCGAAGTTGCCAAGTTCAAAAAGCGCAACATTAAGGTTGACACCTACATTGACTACCGGAAATTGCTGGAGAACAAGAACATCGACGCGGTCGTGCTCTCCGTACCCGACCATTTGCATGCCCTGATGACGGTATGGGCCTGCCAGGCGGGCAAGGACGTGTATGTTGAAAAGCCGGCTTCGCACAACATTTGGGAAGGCCGGAAAATGGTCGAGGCCGCTCGTAAGTACAAACGCATCGTGGAAGTCGGCTCACAGGACCGCTCGGACATAGGATTGCTGTCCCTCGCTGAGCACATCAAACAGGGTGGCCTGGGCAAAGTTCAGCGTGTCCACGCAATCACCTACAATGCCCGCTTGAGTATTGGTAAGGTCAGCGGTCCCCAGCCGATCCCGGCGACGTGCGACTACAATCTTTTCCAGGGGCCGGCTCCGTTGACACCGCTGATGCGCAAGAACCTGCATTATGACTGGCACTGGTGCTGGCCCACCGGTACCGGCGAGATGGGCAATCTTGGCGGCCACGTGTTGGACGACTGCCGCTGGACGACCGGCGTGGCCACAATGGCGCCGCGCGTGGTGAGCCTCGGTGGGCGGTTCGGCTACGATGATGATGGCCAAACACCCAATACGATCATATCTTTGTTCGACTACGATGACTTTCCCATCATCTATGAAATTCGTGCCCTGCCACGCTCCAAGAGTGAAAAAGTCGATACCTATCAAGGGATTACCTCGCGAGGAATGGACCGCTATATGGGTATTAACTTCGGTATGGTGATTCGGTGCGAGCATGGCTACTTTACCGGCGGCCGCGGTGGAGGCTGGACCTACGACAACGACGGTAAGAAGATCAAACAGTTCGCGGGCGACGGCGGCTGGGGACACATGACGAATTTCCTCAATACTATGCGCAGCCGCCGAGTCAGTGACCTGAAGGCAGATGTTCTCGAGGGGCATATCACAGCCTGTATGATTCATGCGGCCGATATTTCCTATCGACTTGGGCAACGAAAAACCGTTGATGAGATCAAAGAGACAATAGCAGGCAATGACCTTTTGATGGAGCCCTTTGATCGCCTTCAACAGCATTTACAGGCGAACGAAGTTGATCTCCGCCAGAGACCCGTGGCTCTCGGACCGATGCTGACGTTTGACACAGAGCGCGAGAGGTTCGTAGGCGACCACAGCGACTACGCGAATATGTTCGTAATCCGTAACTATCGTCCCCCATTTGTTATACCTGAGACCGTGTGATGGGAATCGATAGCACCAGTACCCTTGCCGTAAGTGTAACAGATCTGTGCCGTTAGAGATTCAGGTGCTCTACTGCATATCGCAGGCACTTCTTGATGTTAGCTTCTTCGAGCTTTATTTGCTCGTCGAGTGGCAGATGGCTTATGTGCGGCAGGACGTCTTTTTCACTTGCGTTGGTCCTCACGTATCGCAGCGTACGGGCCAGATCAGTCCCGGGGACATTGGTAAAAGTCGCCCAGTATTTCTCTGTTAAACAGGGTATCTTTAGCGGATCACGAGTTGCCATTTCCAGGCTGAATTGTGTCTCTGGCCTGGCCTTTCGCAGAATCCGGACCATTTTGGGCAGGTCGAGTAAGCCTTCGCCCAGCGGCACATCTGCGAGCAGAAAGCCGTCTTCGTGCTCGGCTACAGCCATGTCCTTAAGATGGGTCGCAAAACACCAAGGCGCGTATGCCTCGACAACATCCATAGAATCTTCCAGCAGAGCAAAGCTATTGCCCGTATCAACGCATATACCGACGTACTCGCTGCTAATGCGCTCCAGTATGCTCAGCATTTCGGGTATGCGCCAGTCCTTATGGTTTTCAATTGCCAGGCGGATACCGTGTTTGGCCGCCACCGGCTCGGCTAACTGCAGTGACTTCCATGACCGGTCTGCGAAGGCGTCGTATTGTTCGGCTTTTTCGAACTGTTCGTACCGCCGCCCACCAAAAAAGATACGGATTACCTTTACCCCCACCTCTTTTGCCGTGCGTATCACCTTCTCAAACCTTTCGACATCGGACCGGCTGCGAGGCAAACCTTCTGAGCCCTCAACGAACATCTCGTATTTTTCCGCATTGCTGCGAAGCTTACGAACGTAAGCCTCGTCTCTGATTCCAATTTCCATGTGGGCACCACCGGCGCCGATCTGATAGCAGTGTTCGAGGAAGTTTAGCGGGTCCCTAAGTTGCCTATCGGCCTTGAACCGAATGTTGTATGAGAACGTATCGATACCCATTTTTGACTTCTTCGCAGTTGATGCGCCTGCCCGCAGGACGGAAGCCCCCAGCATTGATGCCGCTATACCACCGGCTATTGAATAAAGTGCTTCTCTTCTGTTCATCACTATTTTCCTGAATATAGTATGATTAGTGTGATAATCTATGGTGCTTGCCTTCTCGTAAGATTCTGACCGCCCCATTTTATGAAGTCCTTCCTTTGGTTAAATTCCCATAAGCGTTTGGCACCGGGACTTAACATTCAGACGCGGCCAGCAAGTCTGCACGCTGCTATTTTAATCGGCTCGCTAAGAAACGCAAGGCCGTAAGGAAAATCCTATCGCTATCGATCTGTCCTGACTGCTAAAATTATCGGATAAGATTCTTCTTAACAAATCTCTCTTTCACCATATATATATATAGGGACACGAAAAGTTTTTTTCTCCATCTTTTTTATTAAATTTGATGATAAAATTATCATAACTCTGACGGCTTATGGTTTTTCCATCAGAATTGGAGTTATCGAAGGAGGTGCTGCATCTGGACTTGCTCCCCACTCTTTGTTGGGCTTCGGTCCCATCTCGAAAACAAGTCGCCCCCCCGGGATCAGATCAGAGTGATGGAAATACGGCTTATACAGAGCTTTTCCGTTCAAAGTGGCCGACTGAATATATATATATTTTCTTCCGAGGCATTGTGGGCCTCGATTACAAACTCGCCGTTATCTCCATCAGGTCCCTGTACATAAACTTTCACCTTGCGAAACACAGGGCTGCCAATTACATAGACTCCCTTGGATGGCTCCACAGGATAGAATCCCATCGCGCTGAATACGTACCAGCCCGTTAAATAGCCGTTGTCATCCATTCCGCAGAGCCCTCCCGGAACCGGTTTGTGAAGTACCTTCATGATTTTCCGAATGACCTCCTGAGACTTCCAGGGCGCGCCGGCATAATTGTAGTAATACGGAACCTGGCGATCAGTCTCGTTGCCGTGAACGTATTGTCCGATTATTCCTGTAAGATCACGCATTGGAAATTTGGGATTGTATGGTGTATTAAAAAATTCATCCAACTTCTTAACGAAAGCATCTCTACCACCGAGCAAATCGATAAGACCCTGGACATCATGCGGTACAAGCCACAAATAATGCCATGCAGTACCTTCGCGATAAAAGCGTTGGCCAAAAGGCACAGTTGGATTGAAAGGTGTAACCCATGAACCATCTATTTGACGCGCTCGCATAAAACCAGCAATCGGGTCAAAGAGCAGCCGGTAATTCGATGATCTTGCGATGAAATACTCATAATCAGCATTTCGTCCCAGCACTTTAGCCAACTGGGCGATACAGTAGTCATCGTAGGCGTATCCCAGCGTGCGGTTTACGACATCCGGACGTCCGCCCGGGACGTGGTCATCAAGTTGTCCTTTGTTTGTCGGTTCCTCTGTGGGTATGTACCCCAAACGCATGTAATCCGAGAGCCGTTGCCACCCCTGTTTGGGATTTGTGGCGCTCTGACGCAGCGACTCATAGGCGGCGGCTACATCGAAATTCCGGAAACCGCGGTTATAGGCGCCCGCGACCCATGAGGCATTTCCAGGCCCCCAGAATCCACCGCGGGAGGTGTTCCAACTCGCCTGGGCGAGGCGCTCGGCTGCGGTTTCGGGGCGGACGATGAAGTACAATGCCCCACCATTTGGCCATGAAAAGAATTTCTCAGATACCATTACGCGGTAAAGTGACGTGTAGAAGTTTACCCGTTCACTGTCCGTACCACCTTTGACCTCAATCCGCCTTAATAACTCATTCCAATCGTCTTTTGTTTGTTTATGGATTTGGTTGAAATCCCATCCGTCAATCTCATCTGTCAGATTCTTCCTCGCTTTTTCTATGTCAATAAAGGAGATTCCAACCTTGGCGAGAACGACTTCTTGAGCAGAAGTCGTGTAGTCCACGAATGCACCTATTGGATGCCCGGTCTGAGTCGATGTACTCTGGTGTATCGCTCCATCCTTCCAGGTTCCGAACGACGAAAAAGGCTTGCTGAATTCTGCGTGGAAATTGACAGTGTACCCTCTACATTTCTGCCAACCGGCAATCCGTCGATTGTCCAGCACTTCTACATATGCCTCGACTATGGGATTCTGTGAAGTAGACAAATCAATCAAGATATGGGCCCGTTCCGACCGCCCAAAAGTGTAGCGATGAAAACCGGCATTTTTTGTTGCGGTCAGCTCGACCTTGATTCCATAGTCGGATAGAAAGACCGTGTAGTAGCCTGCTGATGCTTGTTCCTGCTGAATGTCCTTGCGAGAGCGGTAACCTTCATCCGGATTATCCCGGCTACCGGGTATGGTCTTGACCGGCCCAACTATCGGCATGAAGAGTACATTGGCGTATCGGTTATATTCGTGATGTGTATGGCTGAAACCCATAATAGAAGAATCGGTGTAACGGTATGCAGAACCGCGCACATGAAAGATTCCATCAAAGCCGGTATCAGGACTAAGTTTAACTACGCCGTCAAGTGCCATAGCACCGGGGACCACCGATCCACAATAAAGCTCCTCACCCTCTGGCGGATTGTTGCCCAGATATTCTGCGTCCTCGAAGGGAGCGGTTCCGATAAGAGGATTCACATAATCAACAGGTTGATGTGAAACCGGCTGCGCCAAAACACCGGAGAACAAAATCATCCATACAAGCACCATAGAACTGTTCCTCTCAAAGCCAAAGCAATGTAAGGCAAATTCTTCTTTCACATATTCTGTGATTTACATGCGCGCTTTCCATGGCTCACTTACGACCGAATCCCCTATTGGGCTGACAGGCGCACTGTACCGATCTCGTATGGTTTCAAACGCCACATTGCCTGGTCAACTGCGCCGGTCTGTTCTTCGAGGAGATTGACCTTCCGGACACGGCACTTGTGGCCAAGGAACTCGACCGTGGTCTGAGCCTCGTGGCCGTCTGTTTCGAATGCACGCAACACAATTCCACTATTGGTCTCTGCCTTCTTGAGAGCGGTTACGATCAGGTTCTCCGTTCCAAGCGAACAGAAGGACTGTGTCGGCGGCAGGGACTTGGTCGATAGCTCATCAACGTCACTGATGGGAATCAGAGGCGAACTGAACGCCATTCCGGCACGCTGTGATCTCCCTGTCGTCCAGGTACCCTTGCCGGAACACAACGAATAGCGAAATATGTACGTGCCGGGCACCGGCACGCGACCCAGAACCGTCTTCTTACCTCTGGTCAGATCCTGTGTGCAGTAAGTACCACGCATCATGCCGATCCGGATCACACCTTCATCCAGGGTTAGTGACTGACGATCAGCGGCAATATGAAGGCTCCAGTTGCCGTGGCCCACAAAGATCCAGTCCTGGATCTGACGCCACTTCCTCCATTTTTCCGTGACAATCTCGTTCCCCTTGGCCGGACCTGTGTTGGGCATGATATCGGCAGCGGCGGCGGACCCGAAGGGAATGCCATAATGGATATGGGCACCCCGTTGCTCGCAGGGGAAAAGCTGTTCAAGTTTCATCAGACTCCCATCTCCCCAGTCCACGGCGCTCTCCAGATCGACTCTTTTGATCCCGCCGTAGAGGAACACCCGCTGGACAATGGGCACTCCGCCAACGTTGCCGTCTATCCGCATGACCGCACGCACCGGATTGTCCTCTTCAAGCTCCACCTGGCTGACCATATTGATAAGTATTCGTCCGGTCGTAGGTTCGAGATCCAAACTGTTTCCGCCGCGTTCTTCGGAAGCTGCGATTTCGATGCCTTTGGCCACTACACGGTCCATTTCTTTATCGAAGACTGTGACACTGCCTGTCACCCGGTCCACACTGACACGATAATATTCGTTCTCGAACTGATCGGCCCCGCTAATCCGTTTGGCCTTGTTCTGGTCGGGATTATCCGGTTTGATTTTGCATGCGTTCGGAAAATTATCAGCTTTCTCGGCAGGGACAAGAAAATAGGTCTTGTAACCTAACGACGGCACATCCCTGGCAACAAACACGATTTCAAAAGCCCTTGATATGGTTCCATAAGATTGCTCCACATGAACATGAAACGGAATCGAGGCTCCGGTCTCGTCCACGAGGCGCATTGCCTTTCTATAATCGCCGATGTCACCTGGATTCACATCTCCGTAAACGCTCACGTGCGTCTTGACCACATCATCCCGCTTCCAGCTCATCGGATTGAAAACCGTGATAGGTGTGCTGCATTCGAAAGGACTCTTGATCCTCGCGGCTATATTACGGAGCATGTCATTCAACATCCGACGGCTATGCAATATGACCAGCCGGGCATGATCCATCTTGCCTTCGTCGGCGATGAATCCGCCCTGACCGAAGTTATTGTGATCCATTCCTTCGAGAATACGTTTCCACAATAATTCCAGTTCGTTCTGCGGGTAGTCTGTATAGCCAAGTGCAAAATTAATCGCTGCGAATGTCTCTGCCGTCATTAGAGCATCCGTGGTCGCCATATTCGGAGGCCAGATATGCCCCATAGATGAGAGGATGTTGCCCCATGAATGAGGAATCTCGCCGGCCAATTCCGGCACTGCCGAGTTGGTCTCTGAAACCGCACGGAAGTACTCCAGAGGAGTCGCCAGACTAAACCGCAGCGGTGCCAGAGACGTGTTCAGCAATTTAATGTTCTCAACAAGCTTTTCGCTTGGGGACCACAGGTCCGTCCCCCAGCCCAAATAGATCGGACCGGCAGTCGTACCACGTACCTGCTCGATCTCTCGTTTGGCCCTTTCCAACTGTTTCTCGTCCATGTTCCGATGCAACCCGAGCCTCACGCCCCAGCCGTATCCCTTTATGGCGTTCCAAAGCAGCGCCATCGAGCCATCTGGAGAGCGCCAGTTAAATAGCGAGCAATCCGGCGGTCCCATGCGTGTCATGACTACAAACGGCGTCCTGGACTTTGCCAGAATCTGGGGGAACTGCGACGTGTAGCCAGGAAGATCGCCCATGTGTGCGACCTGAGGATCGATCCCAAAGACCTCCAGCGCATAGCGCTTGCCATAGATTTGGTTGCGCACGTGGGCCTCACCGCGCGGCAGATTCTGATAGATTCCTGCCCACTTGGGAGCCAACTCAATTTGCCCTTTCCTGACCAATCGCTTGAGGGCATCCACCTCCGGCAAGCCGTGGTGGGATTCCAAATAATTCGCCATCCAGACCTCGTCCTCGACCAGAAAACGGAATTCCGGATACTTGGTGGTCAACTGTACTGCTTTAGTAATAATTCGGTTGCCACGGCTCAGGCACTCCTCCTTTGTTCCGGCCCAGAACAAGTCGAAATGCGAGAAAGGCACAACATATACATCGATCTGAGCTGCACTAACGCAGACTGGTAAAACCAACAGAACCAGGGTCAAGTGAACTTTGATTTTTCGCATATATGACATGATAATAGTTCTCCTACTCCGATAGTATGTTGATACTTGAAAGAACCACGTTATACAGAGCTATCATGCTGAGTTGTAGCATGTACGTTTCCACTTTGCCGTTACTGATATTCGAACTTGATTGTCTTAATCACATACGGACTGCCACGAAGCACTTTCTGAGATGTTCTGTTGACGTCTTCTTCAAGAAGGTTGACCTCGCTGAAATTAAGCTGGCGGCCGAGGAACTCAACGGGTGTTTTCACTGGTGAGCCTTCAATCTCGTATGCACGTAGCAGAATCGACGGTCCTAAATCGGCTTTCTTCAATGCACTGAGAACAAGATTGTCTTGTTTCAATGCGCAAAAGGATTGTGTAGGTGGCAGTGATTTACTCGTGATCTCATCTGCCACACTGATCGGCAGCAGCGGGTTGTTCCAAGCCATGCCCGAGCGATACGCTTTGGATTCTTTCCAGTCACCCGGCGCCGAGGAGAGCGAATAGCGGAACACATAAGTTCCGGGAGGCGGATAGTACATTGAGGTGATCTCGTCACCACGCCCAACTTTCACCGAAACGTACTTAGTGCCACGAACCATCTCGGTGCAAATCACGTCATCGCCCAGGCGAATCTGCTGATGGTCGGTAGCAATAGTGAGACCTCCATCGGCCGCACCAGCGTGAATCCAGTCATGAATATGGCGAGAGCGCCTCCATGATTCGTTTGTGATCTCGTCCCCTCTTATCGTTTCGGCATTGGGCATGAGGTTATCCGCTGAGTTGGCGCCGAACGGAATCCCGTAATTGAGGGCCGCATTGGGCGATACCACCGGGAACAACTGACGCAGACGAATAAAGCGGGGTCTCACGGACCTCCACTCTACGGTATTCTCGATATCAAGCTGCTTGATGCCTTGGTATAGGATTAGGCGTTGCGTAATTGGAATATCGGCGATTCGACTCTTGATCAGCACGACCGCACGCACCGGATTATTCTCCAGCACTTCTACGCTATCTACCATGCTTACAATGGTTCGACCGCTTGGGGGTTCTTTACCGATATAATTGCCGCCGCGCTCCTCGAGAGCAACCACCTCCATGTCCCGGCATACGTCCCGGCTGAGAGCCTTATCAAACAGTGTGACTCTGCCTGTCGCCAAGTCCACGCTGAGCCGGTAGAACGAGTTTTCGAGCACGTCACTGCCCAAGGCCCGGCGAGGTTCTCGCTGATCCTTTTCACGGTCGAGGCTTACTATGGCAGCATTCGGAAACGCTTCCGGTTTATCAGCGGCCACTAAGTAGTAAGTCTTATAACCGAGCGAAGGGACTCCGCGAGCGACGAAGACAAGCTGAAGCGCTCGAGAGATATTCTCACTCCACTCCTCTACAAAGAAGGGCACGGAATTGCCCGTCTCGTCCAGGAGACGCATCCCTTTTCTGAAAGCCCCGATTTCATAAGGACCGACATTGCCATAGAGGGTCATATGGGCCCGAACAACATCATCCCGCTCCCAGCCGAGTGGATTGAAGACTACGATGGGAAAGCTGCTGGCAATCGGCACTTCCACACGTTCGGCGATGTTGCGTAAACTATCCCGCAAGATCTCGCCGCCGCGGATAATTGATAGCTGTTCGTATTCGATTTTGCGGTTGTCGCCAATCCTGCCTCCCTGACCGTCATGGTTGTGGTCCATTGACTCGACCAGCTTCTTCCACATGAAATCAAACTCCTGCTGTGGGTATTCCGCATAACCGAGAGCGTAGTTAATCGTAGCAAACTTCTCGGCGGCAAGCAGGGTGTTCGTCGCGGGAATGATCCCAGGCCAAACGTGCACAAGCGACGAAACAATGTTCGGCCATGACGAAGGTATCTCGCCGGAAACATCCGGAATAGAGCGAATTTTCTCCAGTTGATGGAAGAAATCCGAGGGTGTGGCAATGGTCAGCTTTGCAGGCACCGACTTGAAAAACTTCTCTACCGTCGGCACCAGATCGTCCGGGGCCGTCCAGAGATCGGTGCCCCAGTGCATCATGATCGGGCCCTTCCACGCCTTCTGAACATCGTCTAAGTCCCTCAGAAAACGCTCTCGCTTTTCTTCATCAGACCTCGTCTTAGAGGTTAGAAATGTACCCCAGCCGTACCCTTTCAGAGAATTCCAGGCCAGGACCTTAGAGCCGTTCGGTGATGTCCAGTTGAAGGCGTATTTGTCAGAGGGCCCCATGCGGGTAATCACCACGTAAGGGACTCGTGACTGTTCGAGAATTTGTGGAAACTGTGGTGTGTATCCCGGCAGGTCACCCAAGTGTGACACTTGCGCATCCACGCCGAAAACATCCTGGGCGTATCGCTTGCCGATAGCCATATTCCGTGCATGCACTTCTCCATTCGGAAGTCCCTGAAAAATCCCCACCCATTTTGGAGCGATCTCAATGCGTCCGGCTTTGACCAATCGTTTCAACTCTTTTGCTTCCGGCGAACCCATGTGCGAGTCCATAAAATTGGCGACAAAGACGTTATCTTCGAGCAGAAAACGAAATCTGGGTGATTCTTTAGCCAGTTGGATGGCTTTAGCGATAATACGGTTGCCGCGAGAGACGCACTCCTCCCGCGTGCCACCCCAAAAGAAATCCAGATGTGAGAAGGGAGTGAAGTAAATATCCGCTTCCTTTGACTCCTTATAACCCCCGGAAACGTCTTGACCAGTTGCTGCCCATATAGCAAAGACAATGATGATTAGAACAAACAATTGGCGATATTTGATTTTGTTCATGAGTTGTTCTCCTTTGCAGCCCGACTTCTGAGAAACCTCTCGATAATCTGCCCCTGACACTATGTGCTTGCGATCCGGCCATACGGTTAAAATACCAAGCCTGATTAAGCAACGACATTAAGTCTGAAAACTTATAGTGACTAACAGACAAATTGTCAACGGTTTAAATAGCCATGCCAGAATAACAGCGGCTTTGTGAAACAAACCAAAAACCTTCGGCCATCATTTTATTCACGACCGCCTGATTGGTATGGTTTTTCGGACCAGTCCAACCAATCCATCTGCCGCATAAAAGGCACCCTTCCTTCAAGCTGCAAAACGTCAGAATTCTTCGAAAAGTCACCTGTTTCAGGAGCTGTAAAATACCCTGATTTCCAGGGTTGAGTAGGCCGAGGGAATTTCAACCTCGGCCCCTCCGAGAACCGGACGTGAACCTCTCAGCTCATCCGGCTCCTATCATTCAAACCATAATCATATGGTTTTGCTACGTTCAAGGACTCATCCTGTTAAACAGTTGGTCCTTTGTCGGTAGCTGAATGACCGAACCCCTTTGCTCGGCTGCCATTACAGCAGCTTCAACGCTACTACGAGCTCGTCCGCCCCTGTGCAACGCATCGATACTATCAGC
>JBGVTO010000103.1:0-16105 GCA_041862635.1 Phycisphaerae bacterium
CCAGAACCCCCCTGCCGGCTGCAGGTTTACGTTGTGGCTTAGGGGTTTGTGGCTGCTCAGTCTGCTCTTGCACCTTTTTCCTCTTTTTTGTTTTGAGGATAGTGGCGAGCCCATAGACAACCGCCACAATCACGAGGATAAGTATGTCCATCCAGCCTTCTATGTCGTTGCTGCGAGCAACTAATATGATTTGTGCTAAAAGAGCATTCATAATAGAACCATTGTATTAGGCTGCCAGAGTATCAGGTTATCAGGTAGTGGGTATCATGTTATCAGAATATCAGGTTAATCTTATTTTTCCCTGATAATTTGATCCCCTGATTTCCTGATATTCTGCTTTGCATCTTTCTTTTTCCTAATATACCGAGTGAAACCATTAATACCACGAATAACTTCTTCGTATTCTTCTACCCATTTTTGTGATTGCTTAGAATCTAAATAGCCCTTACCCGATAATTTGCGTACTTGATTTTGTGTCTCTCCTGCTTCTTTTCTGGCTGTATTGAATCCTTTTATTTTTTCGTTATAGTAATATGCAGTATACCCCTCGGCGATATTATCGCATACAGACGATGAGCAACGTTCAATCTGATCCCTCAATCTAAATTTTTCCTCTTGAGGTAACGTCATACAAAATCTATGAATTTCTTGCATAAGTTTATGTGCCTTCTGCCATACCCAAAGATTTTCAAAACCCGCTATAAGCTTTTCCTGATATCCTGATTGCCTGATATTCTGCATTCTACTTCTCTGATACCCTGGTATCCTGCTTTCCCGATACTCTACTTCTATTGTTTTTTCTTCGGCTTTGCAATGGAGTCGCGCATCGAGGTATCAGCCATAATGTTTTTCATTCTATAATAGTCCATAACGCCGAGATTGCCTTTCTGGAAGGCTTCAGCCATCGCTAATGGTATCTTCGACTCGTTTTCCACCACGAGTGCCCGCATTTCCTGCTCACGTGCCACGGCCATTGCCCGGCGTTTTTCCGCCTCGGCCTTTGCTCTTCGCATATCCGCCTCAGCCTGGGCCGCCTGCAACTGGGCGCCGACATTTTCACCTACATCGACATCGGCAATATCAATCGAGAGAATCTCATAGGCCGTTCCGGCATCAAGCCCTTTGGCAAGAACCGTTTTTGAAATATTGTCCGGGTTCTCTAAGACGCTTTTGTACGATATGGCACTACCGATAGTGGTAACAATTCCTTCGCCCACGCGAGCGATAATTGTCTCTTGAGTGGCACCGCCTATTAGTCTTTCGATATTGGCCCGGACGGTTATGCGCGCCTTTGCTTTCATCTGAATCCCATCCTGAGCAACTGCATCGATAGTGCCTCTGCTCTTCTGAGGGTCGGGGCAATCGATTACCTTGGGATTGACGCTTGTCTGAACAGCTTCGAGAATGTCACGACCGGCCAAGTCGATTGCCGTGGCCGTCTGCAAGGACAAATCGATATTGGCCCTGTTGGCTGCGATTAGGGCACGCACAACATTCGGGACCCGACCGCCGGCTAAAAAATGGCTCTCAAGGTCTCTTGTCGTTAGTGTCAGCCCTGCCTGAATCGCGGTTATTTTGCTCAGAACTATTGTCCTTATATCGACCTTTCTCAGCCACATCCCGATAAGCTCGGAGAATTTGACGTCGGCTCGCGATAGTTTGGCCTGCAGCCACAGCCGGAAGAATTTTAAGAACAGCAGCAGGAACACGAACGCTACAAGGAGAACTATGACCAAAAGGGCTATTCCGACGATTTTTACAGGTTCAGCCTGCGCCAGAGTCGTGTTTGTTAAGTTATACATATTTTTGTCCTTTCATTAACTATCTTCATCTTCTATCTTACGAACGGTCAACTGTGTACTCTCAACATCGATGACCTTGACCTTTTTATCTTTATCAATATATCCGCCTTCAGCCACGCATTCAACTCTTTGTCCTGCAAAATCACACATCCCTACCGGCCGCATCGGTGTAAGCACGACACCGACCTCACCAAGCAGCTCTTTTAATTCGGACGTATCAGGTATGGCGTCGCCCTGCTGCCGTTCGGGGGGGGTAAGTGTGACACTTTTACCGAATCTGGTTTTTGGGAATATCTTGTAAGCAAAAATCAGGACCCCCGGTATCATTACAGCGGCGATACCTACCCCTATCCAGCCGGCCGCTACACTGTGCTGAAAGAATATCAATGCACCGCCGACTAAACACGCCAGCGCGCAGAGACTTATCAGCCCGCCGCTCGGCACGAATACTTCTGCTATTATCAGAACCGCACAGGCAAAATAAAGAAAAATAGCAAAAACAAGCCACCAACCCATAAGCTTACCTCACATAGGACATCAGGTTATCAGGACATCAGGTTATCAGGAAATCAGGGTATCAGGATGCAGGATATCAGGAAAAACTAATCCGCCTCCAGCGGACAAACCTGATTCCTGATAACCTTCTCTGTCCTCTTTCATCCGTTTTCTGTATTCTGTCTTTTGACTACTACCCTATTGCCGTGAATTTCAGTTATCTCGACCTTTGTGCCTTTGTTAAGGAACTCGGCCTCAGCTACTACATCGACTATCGCGTCGCCGAATTTTGCTTTTCCTGTAGGTCTCAGTATCGAAACCACCTCACCGGCATCGCCCAAGCTTACGCTTACGGTTTTACTTTCTGGCGGAGTGGTCATGCTCAATGGTATTTCACTGCTCTGTCTTGGGACCGCCGGGGCAAGTATCAGCCCGCTAAGGAACTGAATCCGGGGCAGATATTTTGACAACAGCCACGCCAAAACAATAAATCCAACGAATCCCACCGATAGCCCTACGACTCCCCAGGTGAAATCACTCCAGGCAATTGCATCTTGTGGCCAGGGTAATTTGTCCGGGGGATTCTTGATGAGCATACCGAATAAGCCGGCGAAAATGCATACAATTCCCGAAAAACCTGCGATCCCGAAACCAGGCAAGATTAAAAATTCGACCAGGAGCAGAAGTATTCCTAAAACAAATAACGCTACCTCCACCCAGTTAGCCAATCCGACGAGGTATTTGCTGCCAATTATGATTGTAAAGCATATAACCGCTACCAGGCCGGGCAGCCCCACACCCGGGGTGTTAAATTCAATATAAACTCCCAACAATGCAAGCATAACAAGCACAGCCATCACCACCGGAGAATTTAACCATCGGACCATTTCTTCCGACCAGTTGGTCCTAAGCACCATCGGCTCGCCGACAAAGGTTACGCCGTCGCGTTTGGCCAAGAATTCAAGAGCTCCTGTCCGGTCTTCGACCTGTGCTCTGGCTATGCCGTATTCGAGAGCTTTAGAAGCGGTCAGAGTCAAAAGCTCATCATCTTTGACAATTAGCTCCTGGTTGTCCAGGTCATAAGTATTTGGGTCTTTGGGCAGCTGCTCGCTCTCGAAAAACTCAGACTTGCCGGTTTGCAGATTTTTTACTCTGTAGACCTTTGTTTGCATGGTAACCATAGCTTTTAGCAGCGCCTCTGGATAGCCGTTCGCTTCCGCGGCCCGCATAAACGCTGCGCGGGTAAAGCTTTCGACTTTTTCCCGTTCGACACCTTCGAGTTTGCCGCCGAGCACAATCGGAGCGCAATCGCCTATGGTGGTGTTCTCGCGCATTATTATGTCCTGACAGGAGACGCTTATCATTGCACCGGCTGATATAGCTTCGGTAGTTATGTAGGCAACGGTGTGGGCTTTTTTGCCTATATCGAGTATGAAGTATTTGGATATATCGTCCGCTGACTGGAGAAGACCACCGTAGGTTCCTATTTCATAAATCAGGTATTCCACCTCTTCATCGAGGGCGGTTTGTGTTCTGCGCTGGATGGATTTGTAAAGCCCATTGTCAATCATCCCCTCACAGATGATTACTGCTGCCTTTGCACCTGGCGTCTGGGCCGGGGCGTTGCTGAGCTCTTCTGCCATAACAGCCCCTAAGAGCAATAACAGGCACGGCAGAACAATTGCAATTTTTCGAAGTGCAAGTTTCATACTAAGAATTCTACCTTTATATTGCGTATTTGGCAATATAAATAACGCTTAGCATAAAATATTGTCGTTCCCGCATAAAATTGCTGCTCCTGCCGAAGCAGGGTACATGTTTAGCCTGGTGTAGCGGTTAAAGGTAAATGGGAACTGAGGTATTCCACAAAATCTACCGCTTGCTGACGACACAGGAATCTACGACAAATCTGCCACTTTAGGCTTGACCCCCTCCCATTGCAGCCCGCCTATTATCGCTTGTGCGATGTTCGTGAGGTGGTCGCCGATTTTTTCGACGTTGTCAACCAGGTCGATAAATATCAGGCCTGCCTCTGCTGAACAGATGCCCCCGCTCATACGCTGGACATGGCTGTGGCGGAATTCTATTTGCATTTTGTTGAGATTATTTTCATTGGTTAAAACTGCTGTTTTGGCCGCCGCAATATCATTATTTTCCAATGCTGCTATGACGTTATCGAACATCTGGTCTATTTCTGTTCTTAATTGCTCAGCTTCAGACAGCGCCGAATTGCTAAAGGAGAGTTTTTGCTCTATCTTTCGTTCAGCGATTTCGACGATATTGACGGCGTGGTCACCAGCGCGCTCGAGGTCATTAACCGTATGCAAAAGAACCGGCAGCTCAATAGAGACTTCATCGGATAAATGCCTGCGTGATAACGCCGAAAGATACGATGTGATTTGGAGCTGGAAGCCATCGATAAAATCCTCTATTTGTCTTGTCGATTCGAGGTTTGCTTTGTCATCGTTGGTAATTCCATTTACAGACCGCATCAGGGCTTCTTTGGCCGTCTTTGCCATACGAATGATTTCACGCTTTGCCTGTTCTAATGCTATCACCGGTGTATCAAGAAGGTGTTCTTCGAGAATTACAGGCCTGGCTGCTGCATCACCCGGCCTTTCCGGAACAAGCCTGACCACCAACTTCTCCAACAATCCTGCCATTGGAAGAAATATACCGGAATTAGCAACGTTAAAAATGGTGTGAGCAAGAGCGATACACGGTGCAATAGTACTGGGTCCGAGTTTCCAGGGAGAGACTGTAAGAACCAGACTGCCGAACAAACCAAAGTGAACAAACGGATAAGCAATCAAAGAGCCAAGCACATTAAATATAGTGTGTGCCCACGCTGCTCGCCTTGCATTTAGATTTGTCCGTAATGCCGCAATCTGAGCAGTGATTGTTGTGCCGATATTGCTGCCCAAAACAAATGGTATCGCAACGTCAAGTGCCGTTTCCCAGTTGCTGCCGAAAGCTCCTCCCATTGCGAGCAACTGTACAATAGCTATGGCTGCTGAGCTGCTTTGAAGAAGCATTGTTACTACCGTCCCGGCCAGAATAGCTAAAATAGGTTTGCCTCCCAGAGTCTGAAAGAGTTCATGTACTTTCGGGCTTTCCTCCAATGGGCTGAAGGCATCTTTCATAAAACCGATGCCGATAAACAATATTCCGAAACCGAGCAGTATTTGCCCTATACTTTTTGTCCTTCGCGTTTTGCCCAATACTTCAAGGAGGAATCCTGCGCCCACAGCCGGCAGCGCGTACGTTGTAATCTTAAGGGCGCCAAGTCCTGATATTGACACTAACCACGCTGTTGCGGTCGTGCCGACATTTGTCCCAATAACTACGCATATCGCCTGTTTGAGCGTCAGCAGACCCGCGTTTACAAAACCCACGACCATCACGGTCGTGGCAGAGCTGGATTGGACCAGAGCTGTAACACCAGCCCCAACGAGAAACGCAATCAGGGCTTTTTTTGTCATTGATTCGAGGATGTTCTTGAGTTTCTGCCCGGCTACCTTCTTAAGACCATCCGACATCATCCCCATACCGAACAGAAATAGACCCAACCCTCCTACGGTTAAGAAAATCATCTCTTTGACCATATTGTTCCCTTACATCGTATTGTATATCGCATCATACACCAATGGCGCGGCAGTTTTATCTGTTTTGGTATCACCGGTCAAGCGAGTTTTTCTGTGATTGCAAGATTTGTTTTTTAAGCTTTGTCAATATCTCGTTCGGGATGGGTAGAAATTTTCGGATCGACCTCCGCCCATTGTAGGCCGCCTATTACCGCTTGTGCGATATTGGTGAGGTGGTCGCCGACTTTTTCCACATTGTCGACCAGGTCGCAGAATATCAGCCCTGCCTCAGGCGAGCAGAGGCCATCGCTCATTCGCTGAACATGACTGCGACGAAAATCTATCTGCATCTTGTTGAGGTTATCTTCATTAACCAGCGCTGATTTAGCGGCATCAGTATCATTATTTTCCAGGGCTGTTATGATATAATCACACATCTGCTCTGCCTCTTTTTTCAATTGGGCAGCATCGGTCAGTGCGAAGTCGCTAAAGGTAAGCTTTTGCTCTATTTTTCGTTCAGCAATCTCGACAATGTTTACAGCGTGGTCGCCTATACGCTCGAGGTCGTTAATCATATGCAACAGCACCGGTAGCTCCGACGACATCTCGTCTGAAATCTCCCTTGTGGATAAAGCCGCAAGGTATGATGTGATTTCGTACTGGAGAGTATCCGTTACATCTTCGGTCGTCCGCGCAATGTCAAGTTTTCTCATGTTATCTTCAACGAGCCCGTCCACTGCCTGATTAACCGCCCTTTTGGAAGCTCGTGCCATCCGCACTATCTCACGCCGGGCCTGATCCATAGCAAGCTCCGGCGTTTCGAGCAGGTGCCGTTCCAATGTCGTCGGCCGTGTCAGCATGTCACCCGGCTTTGCCGGAACCAGTTGAACCACCATTTTTTCCAGAACACCGGTTAACGGCAAGAAGAATGCCGCCTCGAAGATTTTTATGGTTGTGTGAGCAATGGCGATAGTTGCGCCGATAGTTGCTCCTGTCAGTTCCCATGGAGCGATTATATAAACCAGTTTGGCAATCCACCCGATAAACCAGACACAGATAAGTGCCCCGATGACGTTAAACATCGTATGCGCCCACGCCGTTCGCCGTGCGTTTAGATTCGCCCGTAACGCTGCAAGCTGCGCTGTTATTGTTGTACCGATATTGCTGCCCAGGATAAACGGTATTGACACGTTAAGCGCTACTGTCCAGTCAGGTCCAAATGCCTTGCTCATAGCCAGTAACTGGATACCGGCTACCGCCGCCGAGCTGCTTTGAATAAGCGCCGTCACGACCATCCCGGCCAGGATGGCCAGAACCGGATTGTGCGCTATCCTCACAAAAAACGCTTGCGTCCCGGGACTGTCTTCCATTCCGGCAAAGGCCCCCTTCATAAAATCTATCCCGATGAAAAGGATGCCGAAGCCGAGGACGATTCCTCCCATATTCTTGACCGTTCGTGTCCTGCCGAAGATCTGCAGGCTAAGGCCGATAGCTATTGCAGGCAGGGCGTAAGTGGTGATCTTTAATGCTTCAAAGCCTGATATTGAGACCAACCATGCGGTAGCTGTTGTGCCAATATTCGTCCCGATAATCACAGATATCGCCTGCTTGAGAGTGAGCAGCCCTGCGTTGACAAAACCGACGACCATAACGGTTGCAGCAGAGCTTGACTGGATTAAAGCTGTGATACCTGCACCGACAAGACAACCAACAATGCGTTTTTTTGTCATTGATTCGAGGATGTTTTTGAGTTTTTTGCCTGCGGCTTTTTTGAGACCCTCGGACATCAGGATCATACCATACAAGAATAGCCCCAACCCTCCTGCTGTGCCGAAGATCATTTCTTTGACCATTCTATCCCTTCAGACTGTATTGTGGATAGTCTTACATATAGATTGCGCGGCAATTGTGTCTGTTTTTGTTTAAGGGGTCAAGTAAAAAGCATGAAGTGAAGAATTAAAAGGCTTTTTATTCAGGTGAGACTGCAAAGAATTTCTGTTCCCTCTTGTATCTTGGCGTCACTGGTCGCGTAACTTATCCTGAAGTGCGTATCTTTCTCACTGAACACATTACCCGGTATAATGAGCACATTATTTTTAATCGCCTTTTCTACGAATTTACTTCCTGACCCACCCGGCGCTTTAACGAATGCATAAAATGCTCCGCCCGGCTTAACCAGCTCAAACTTGTCCTTCAACCCATCATAGAGAAGGTCCCTTTTCCTTCTATATGCGTCAACGAAGTCGCTTGTTTCGTAATCCATAGCTGCGATAGCCGCTTTCTGGAAAGGCGTAGGCGCACAGACAAACGTATATTGCTGTATCTTGGTCATCTCTTCGATTACATTTTTAAGGGACTCGCCGGCCGCAATATAACCCAGCCGCCAGCCGGTCATCGCATAAGACTTACTGAAGCCCCGCAGCAAAAGGGTCTTCTCGTAGTAATGAGCGATACTTGGACACTCGCCGTCGTAGCAGAATCTCTCGTATATCTCGTCGGTCATAACGAGTATATCTTTTTTCGCTGCAATTTCAGCTAATGTCTTTATCTGCTCTTTTGAATATACCGCGCCCGTCGGGTTACAGGGCGAATTGAATATAATCATCTTGGTTTTGTCAGTTATTGCCTCCGCAATCTTTTCCAGGGGGAGCTGGAAGGTAGGATAACTATCGACAAAAACGCACTTTCCCCCTAACATATTGATTACGTGCTTATAAATTACGAAGTATGGGTCGGGTATAATCACCTCGTCGTTGGGATTGATAAGAGCCAAAAACGCCAACAGCAGCCCCCCACTGACACCGCTGGCCACAAGAACAGACGGCTCCGACCAGCCAAACTCTTCCCTTATCTCCTCTGTTATTCTTTTTTTCAGAATAGCGTTGCCTGCCGTTTGCGAATATTTGTTTTGCCCCGCCTTGATCGCCTTTATCGCTTCTTCTTTTAACGGTTCCGGCACATCGAAGTCCGGCTGACCTATCGAAAAATCCACCGGGTCCTTCAGTGACGCCGCGAGCGCAAAGACTTTCCGTATCCCACTTGCGTCGATTTTACCTGCTCTATCTGCAATAATCTCTTTCATTTGATAAGCGTTGCTAAAATCACTCAACCAATCACTAATTCACTAATCTCTAATCACTTACCTATAAATTTGTGGGTCTTCGGATCAATGCCTAATATTTTTGCCATAGTCAGTCCCCACATTTTCTCGCGGACGGCCTGGGGGACATTATTGGCATCCAGCATTTTTTGAAATCTCTCGATGTTTGTTATCAGCCCGCTTGGCCGTTCATCAGTGCCAAAAACGATATGCTCCCAGGCACCCGGTCCACCTTCAAGCGTATGTGGGTTTTTCTCTGCCTCGTCGCCGGCCCACCATAGTATCTCACTCATTCTCGCTAATTTGCCAAGCTTGATGAATTTCAGAAGTGTCGAACCGGTGACATCAAAATACAGCTTCGGATTCCACCGGGCCGCCTCCGCAGCTTCCTCATACCAGGGATTACCAAGGTGCGCACCCTGAACGGTCAATCTCGGGAACTGCCGACAAATTGTGTCAAGATAAATCGGTCGCATTCTTGCCGATGAGCCCCACTGCGGTTCATCTTTAATCTGGTGAGACGAAATTCCGGTGTGAAACAGTGTGTGGAAACCGTATTCTTCACACAGCCGATATATCTGAAAATAGTACGGGTCGTCGTAGTTTTTCTGCGGACTGTGAAATTTCATCCCGACAAAACCATTCTTCTTGAAAGTCTCCACTTCACGAATCGCATTTGGTTCGTCTAGATTAATGCGTCCGCAGTTAATAAACACATCCGGATAGTCGGCAGCAGCATCTTTCATAAGCTTCATATCCTTCATCCAGGTCAGCACAAGGGCCATAGCATTATGCGGGCGATATATCTTAAGCATTTGCTCGACCCAGGCCTCTGTGCCGCCGCAGTGAATATGTGAATCAAGAATGAACTTCGGAGCTTTTGCAGGATTACTGGCCGATGAGGCCGCTATTGATTTAGGGGTTTTGCTTGTCACGGTTAATGCCGAAGCCCCTACCGCTATCTTCGCACTATTGCCAAGAAATTCTCTTCTTCCTATTTTCTCCCGCAACCTGTCCATGTTAGACTCCTATCACTAACCAATCAAATGTCTCTAATTCACTAATCTACTAATTATAGCACTGGCATCAATCTTACTTGTCCTGTCTGCGAAGTTCCTTTCCATTTGTCGATATCATAGCCAAATCCCCTGAATAATCAATCGAAAACTAATGTGTCATTTGGAGCGCTGCCTGCCCTGAGTGAAGCCGAATGGGCAGGAATCCGGTTCCTGAAGTTCACACCTCATAGTTCCTTGTTCGATATTGGGCATTCTTCGCCGCCATTGCGAGCGTAGTTTGTTGGGTACGCTGTGCATGCAATCTTCTCTGATTTTCAAGCTATGTATGAAGCCACGGTCTTCCATTTGATTTTGCCGTCTTTTGTGACTTCATATTCAAGCAATAGATACCCCCCGTTGTGGCCATCCTCAAAGTATGCAAGCACCCACTTTTTGGTTAATATCCAGATTTGACTTTCAGAATAAAAATTCATTGTCCCGCCCATACTTCCCTTGTATGGAATAAGCTCTCTATGCTGTCTCAAATCATAAATAATGTCTTTTATGGGGTCTTTCAGCCCCTTTCTCTTCATCTGTTCGATGTCCCAGCTATGGAGTTCGATAAGAGTTGCCGGTTTGTTTTCGCCGAGGTTAGATGTATCTTTAAGCTCTGTTTTTCTCTCGGTGGATTCCTTATCGGCCTGCTCAAGCCTTTCGACGAGTTCTCTGTTGTTTATTTCTAACCGCTCAATTTCGTGTTTGTTTTTGAAATTACTAATGAGCAAGACCACTAAAGTCGCACTAAAAAGAATAAGTCCGAATTGAAAGAATTGCCGAGAAGCGGGTTTCATTTTATCACCTCTTTAATTGTAATCCCCTTCTCCTTTTTTCTACAATATCTACAAACTCTAAAATTAATCCGTAAAAAATTATGTCCGCCACATTGTAACTCACTTATTGCTAACAGTTTCTTTTCCCAAAAGCTGTATCTTGCGTACTGAGAAACAATCGTCCCCTGAAAAAAGCAAATAGCAGGTTTTGCCGTCCTCGCTCATCCACTTGGTTGGCAAACAGCTTGTCTCCCCCGGTCCAACATCCCAATTTTCCGTATAGAAAACAGTTGTCCAAGGCCCCCACGGATCAGGCGCGTCAAAAATCCCTATCCCCCCTTTGAATCGCATATCATCCTCACCATAGATAGTCTGACACCACAGATACCTTTTCAGCCTGGCGTTGTAGCTGATACCCGAACGATAACATCTAACGGGATTAATAAACACCGCCCCCCTACCGTGAATATTTTTTGTCCATATTGGCTGCCCTGATTCATCAAGCTCTTTGAAGAATTCATAAGCATCGTGATTTCGTATTTGTTCTTTGTGCACTCGTGCCATCACCATCCTGTCCGCTGGCTCGTAGGCACTATTGCTATCGTGCGAAAAAATGTAAACAAAATCATCTCTCGCACCGGCGTAATTCCTGCCGAAATTTAGAAATGTAGGTGCACCAAAACTTGTTGTAAATTTCCAATCGCACCATTCCCAGTTCTTGCCATGGTCTGCTGACCAGGCTATCTGTGAATTGCCGGTGTTTCTGACTAACGTATAAAGCACGCTATCGACGCACAGAAGCCCGCTTGCCTTCGCACCTTTAGCCCCCTGCCCTATTCGTTCGCCGCTGTCTGTGCGAATGTTGATGCCCTGAAAATCAGGCGGCGACCCGATAATTTTTGCAATACCGAGACTCAGCTTCTTTTTTGTTTTTGGCTCGAATCCCCAGCCATCTCCATAGGCAGTGTACAGATTATCATCGTCCGACCAGGTAATCGGCCAGTTATCACTTCCTTTGGCTTTGCGTACAATCGAAGAAGCCGGCGCAAAATTAACTTTCATAATCAAATCGCTTCGGGGATACGGCGGGCCGATTATGGTCTCCATTACTGGGTTGAACAGATACTTCTCCAGTCCGCCCCAGAATCCTTCTTCCTTTGCAGGGTCATACAGATTTGAGCCGTTGCGAACGATAATAAGCTCGAGACTTGGCACTACCAGTAAGACCTGGTTGCCGGCCCCTGCCCCCGCGAAGGCGTCACGGGGTACTTTGGTCCATACACCGTCAAAATTCGTCCACCACCCCAATCCAGAGCCGGGATTAGGATTACCCGCTGGCCGGTCAGGTAAAGGCGTGTCCGCATACTTCACTACCTCTTCGACAAACCTCGAATCGATAAGCTGTTTGCCCTGCCAGTTACCTTTTCGCAGCATCAGCCGGCCCACCCGCGCTACTGCACGAGCGGTGTAGCCACCCCCGCCCCAGTTGACAACAAGATTCAAGCCGTTGACTTTATAGGTTTGACCGTATCCGATAGACCATTCATCGTCCTTCACACCAATAGGCCGCATAACGCGTTCCCGCAGCAGCGTCCGAACATCGGTATGCTCTGTATCCTGCAGGCTGGCTGTGACGGCATAGGAGAGCATCGCCATTCCCGGATTGCTGTAGGCGTACTTTGTTCCCGGCGGAAAAATTATTGGTGCTTTATCGCGGGATAGAGTGAAGGGGTCGGGGTCTTTCTTCCAAAATCCACCCTTCCAGCCCGGCAGCTCAAAATGAGGAATCTCGTCCTGCTCGGCATCTTCAACGCCTGAGGAATGTGTCGCTAAATGACGAATAGTAATTTTTGATCTCTGCGGGTCTGCCTTCCATTCTGGAATATAGTTACAAGCCGGCTCATCTACACCGATCCACCCATCGTTTAGAGCAAGCATCAGAGAAACGCCGCCCACTAATGCTTTAGCAAGTGAAGCTGTGTAATGGCGCCGCTTTGAATCCCACCCGGAAGCATACCATTCATACACGATTTTGTCATTCCTGATAACCAGGAGCGTCTTTGTGCCTTTTGTAGCAAGGGTATCTTTTGCCGCATCAAGCTTCTCGGACGACATACCCTCAATTTCTGGTGATACTGTTTCCCATTCAAAGTTTGCTTGCCCTGCAAATACGAATTGGGAAAAGCAAATGAAGGCCAACAGACTTGAAATGATTCTCATTGTACTATCTCTTCTTTTGGATGTTAGCACATTAATCTAACCAGTTCTGCCCCCCCTTATGCGACACTATAAGCAGATCATAAATCATCATTAGTGAATAGACAATAATCAATAGACAATAGTCAATAATAAATTATTACCCCCCTGCCCTGCCGGTCTGCTCTGGTGGGATATGAAATGCGAAAGACAAGATATTAAACACGATATACAGCGTATGACATACGATATACTACATACGACATACGAGATACGCAGTACGATATTAACTTTCTTTTCCTTCGGCTTTTGGTGTTTCGGCTTCAGCTGATACTTCTTCAGTTACAGCTTCTTTAGCGGGAGCTTCTTTTCGGCCGGCGTGACTCTTGCGATGAGCAACCTTCGGCAGAGCCAGTAAAGATTCACCCTCAGACCATCGCTCTTCGTCTTTTAGCTTTTCGATACGTTCGGCACGCGTCAGAACGTTTCGGTGTCGGCTCAAGGCGCCTTTGATTTTTAAAGAACGATCAATAGACATTCAAAATTTCTCCTAAAAAAACTTTCACTTTACTTTCTTGCCGTAGGCGTCGCTGAAAAAATTCGGCGCAAAGGTTTCAAAAGATGGAGGAGCTTTACCTTTATATTTAGCTCCTACCTTGATAATTTCTTGCAATGCTTTATATCCATCGGTCCCGGGCGTTCCCGGGTTATCGTATCTATTCTTTGTTTGCAAAAAGTAACGCCCGTTTTCCATGACAATTTCAGTATCAATGCCGTACTCGGCGAAATGTGCCCGCACTGGTACTAAGTCCGCTCGCGCTTCATACTGCACCAGGACAATCACATTGTTACCAGTCGACCTCGGCTGAACGGGTGTAACATCTTCATCCAGTAATGTACTATCTTCAACCGGCGCAGGCGGTACCCTTATATCGGCCGTCTCTCGCTCTATCGGAGTTCTCCGATTAATCTGAGGCCTTTCTACAGCTGTGCTGATTGCTCTCTGGTCGGTTAAATTATATTCCTGACCGAGCCTAAAGGCTGCCAGAACCAGCAGAATAAGGCCTAGAACCAACGCAACGGCGAGCTGATACGGCATTGAGAACTCGATTCTGCCAAAATTGAATTGGACAATTCTCGGCTTTCTCATCCATCGTGTTGTTGCTTTGGATTTTTCTATATTAACGGCGGACTTACCTTCGACAGAGCTTTTCGGTTGCATTTGCTCTAAGGTCCTGCCGTAGCCGGGCTTATCACGAGCCTTGCTCATCACCTCGTAAAGAGCCTTTTTTCCTCGATTACGTACCATAGCCGAATCTGCTTAATTAAACAATACGTTCGTTAAACAACCATTATATCGGCATAAATTCAAACAACAAGCCAATATCAGCCAAGAAATTGTCTAATTTTTTACAATATTTCAATCCGGATTTCAATGATGAACCACCAACATTTATAAGTGAGAAGTCAAACAAATACGCTGGTAAATCGGCATAGAGAAAGGACATTTGCTTTTTAAACTTGTTGTGAAAATATTTATAAAGCTCTTTCACGCAGATGCTTACAGTGATTTGTAGGCATTTTGAAATGAGCGTTTTTTTGTGCTTTTTGGCATAATTTGCTTCAAAAGCATTGATTTCTCTTGACGGAAAGATTGCCAATATGGTATAAATAAAATTGAGTGGAGTATAGTTTTTGTCTCCCGGCAGGCTAAACTTGTACCCGCGTAGAACCTGCCCTGAGCGTAGTCGAATGGGCGGGTATCTATAATCTTCAGTTGAATTGGCTTAGTGTGAGAGCTACTGCGTTAGGTGGAGTTTTAATTAAACTTCGTGCTGAAGAACTTTACATTTTGTTAGCACCTAACCCGGGCGAGCCGGAACCAAACAGGTGATCGAAAGTCAAAAGTTGGACGATTTTGAAAACACCATAACTTATTGTAAATACAGATAGATACAATCGCTGCTAAAAATATTGTGCGCGCGGCGCGCTCAATTTTACTTTTAAGAGACTAAGATTAGGATTTTGAAGGAAGGAGGTAGTATCAAATCGTAAAAAATAATTCCTTGCAGAAGATGTAGTGAGTGTGAAAATTATTATTGGCCGTTTTGTTTGAAATTGCTGGCACCTCCGTGCTTTCTTGCGAGAACAAGAACAGGGATTTCATAGGCACAGGTGTTTGTTACAAACAACGGGTGTTTTGGTGTGTGGCCGAAGCATAATTATTTAACTTTTTTTACAAGGAGTACTATTATGTCTAAGAAGTTGTTTTATTTAGTTACTTTTATTTTGGTGTTGAGCCTGGTCAGCTCAAATGTAGTCTTTGGCGGCATCGTGATAGAGATCGGAATCACTAGCGGTAATGATTCTGTTGAAGATCAGCTGGAAAGAGGTATGTATATGGACAGCAGCGATCTGGAGCTTCCTAATGATGGCGGTTTGCAGGTAATAGGTCTGCGTTTTTTGAATGTCGAGGTTGCTCGGGGTGCCAATATCATAAACGCGTATGTTGAGTTCACAGCAGATGATGTTGAAGCTGATGAACCCGTTAATCTTATCATCGATGGTGAGCTGGTTCCTGATGCTCCTGCGTTTGCCGACGTCATGTATAATGTTCGGGACCGGACCAGAACGACGGCGAAGGTAGAATGGCAGGTGGAGCATTGGCCTGCAGTAAGTGGAAAACATCAGACCTCGGATATCTCCGCTGTCATCCAGGAGATAATCGACCAGGAAGGCTGGGCCAGCGGCAATGCCCTGGTAATAATAATTAGCGACAATCCCGACAATCCATCCGTTGTGTAACTATAAGCAATAACTGCAAATATCCAGTTTATATCCGGAAGATTTATATTTTGAAAAATATCTTTCTCTGATACAGCCAGAAGCATACAAGCCACTGTACAAGTAGACTGACAGAATATTTTAAAGGGTTAATCCACGCTCCGATAAAACCCTCAAGAGGATTAATAAATACACCTGATGTTTCCATAAACCATCCCTGTAACAGGTTGTGCAGCAAGTAAATGAAAATCGAGTTCATACCGATAACAATGAGGGGAAAGCTCCATTTTGAAATGCTGCGTACTTCGATAAGCCA
>JBGVTO010000104.1:0-9733 GCA_041862635.1 Phycisphaerae bacterium
AAAAAACACGATTATAGAGGCTGAACGATGCGTGCCAAACGCAGAAAAAAGGACAGGAAATCCTCATCAGGTACTAAAAGACATACCTTACGGCACAAAACCGAAAGGCGTTCGCCGACAGAGAAAAGAACTATTTCGTCCTCCAGGAGTAAAGGTAAACCGAAAGGCGGGGAAAAAGTAACACCGCACGTAGTAACCGGTTGGCGTCTCTGGCTGTTTCGTGTTATTGCTGTTACCGTAATTCCGGCCCTTCTATTCTTGCTGCTGGAGATTACCATGCGCATAGTCGGCTATGGCTTGCCCACAACCACAACTATCAAATGCAAAGTAAACGACAAGGCCTCTTACCGTAGCAATCTCAAATTTGCCTGGTGGTTCTTTCACCCGAACGTCGCCAGAACAACCGACCCGTTTGTTTTTCCTGCGGATAAATCTGACGATACTTATCGAGTTTTTGTGCTGGGCGCTTCCGCAGCAGCAGGTATGCCGGACGGCGCATTTTGTTTCGGACGGATTCTACAGGTGATGCTGCGTCAACGGTATCCACAAGCGAATTTTGAAGTCATTACCGCTGCGATGCCGGCCATAAATTCCCATGTGGTTCTGGAAATCGCCAAGGATTGCACACGATATCAAACCGATATGTTTATCGTATATCTCGGCAACAACGAGGTGGTCGGCCCGTACGGGGCGGGGACTGTTTTTACGCCGATTAGCTCCAATCTGTCTCTCATCCGCTTCGGAATCGCGCTGAAAGCTACTAAGCTGGGCCAGCTTATAACGAATCTGCTGCAATCAGCAGGCGCCGGCGATGCCCCCAGGGTTTGGCGCGGAATGAAAATGTTTCTCGAAAAGCAGGTAAGAGCGAACGACACTAACCTGGGAATCGTTTACCGGCACTTTCAAAGGAACCTGCAGGATATTCGTCGCGTTGCCTGCAAGAGAGGAATAAATGTAATTTTTTGCACGGTCGCCAGTAACCTGAAGGACAGCCCGCCTTTCGCATCACTGCATCGGCCGAATCTAACAGACACCGAAAAGAAAAGCTGGGACGAGTTTTATCAGCAGGGGGTCAAATGTGAGACAGACGGCAATTATGCCGGGGCGGTGGAATGGTACTTAAAAGCTGCTGAAATTGACAGTAGTTATGCCGACCTGCAGTTTCGGCTGGGGTGGTGTTACTGGGCTATGGGCAAGTATGACAGGAGCAGGGAAAGATATATTCAAGCGCGTGAGCTCGATACACTTCGCTTTCGCGCTGATAATCGCATCAATGAGGTTATTCATAGTGTGGCTTCCGACAAAGCTGCTGAAGGTGTTTACCTGATTGATGCTGTTGGAACATTTGAAAAAAACAGTCCCCATGAAATTCCGGGCGAGGAGCTTTTTTATGAGCATGTGCACATGAATTTCAAAGGCAATTATCTTCTGGCCGGGGCAATTTTTAAGCAGGTCCAGGAGATACTTCCGCAGCGCATAAAACGTTACGAGGCGGATGAACGTCCATTCCCAACCGAGGCCGAATGTGCGCGACGTTTAGCCTACACGGATTGGGACCGATACAGAATTGCTGATGAGATTCTCGAAGGCTTCATAAAGCAGGCGCCCTTTACCAACCAGCTCTACCATGACCTGCGGGTCAGGAAAATGGAGCAGAAACTCAAGGCTCTTAAGGCCTCTCTTTCACCGGAGGTTCTTAATGAAGCTGAAGGTCAATATCGCTGGGCGATTCAGCAAACGCTCTCGGACTGGTGGCTGCATTGGAAATACGGCGAATTGCTCGAATATTTGGATAAATACAACGCTGCCGCCGAGCAGTATCGTTTGGTTCTGAATTATGTGCCGCATCGTTACGAGGCTTATGCTAAATTAGGGTTGTTATTTGGCAACCAGGGAAACCCGGATGCGGCTATCACTCATAATATAGAGGCACTACGAATCTATCCCTTCTTTGCTGATGCTTATTTCAATTTAGGTTTGGCATATCACGTTCAGGGCAGGCTCGACAAGGCTGTTGAAAATTATTCTAAAGCGATTCGATTAAAGCCGGATCTGCCGCAGGCTTACAATAATCTGGCAACGATTCTGTTCCAGCAGGACAAACTCGACGAAGCGGTTCAAACATATCGCAATGGCTTGATACTCGTACCGAATGATTTAGACCTGCATTACAATCTGGGCATAATGTTGGAAAAACAAGGACACAGAGACGAGGCCCTGAAAGAGCTTCGTACCGCTTTACAGATAGACCCTAATTCCGTCAAGACACGTCAAGTCCTGAATTTTATATTGAAAAACGCCGCTGACTAATCATACGAATCACAAAAAATATATGCGCTGACTCAAAACAGAGCCGCGACCGTGAGGGAGCGATAACTGCCCTTGCGGTTATATAGTGGCTTACCGCCGGGCGCAATCCGTTTTTTTAATTTGTACGGCTACGTTCTTAGAAGAGCGGGTAAATGAACGGTGCTATTGCTGTGCCGCCTAACAGTACGAGCAAACCCAAAAGAAGCAGTATAATTAATATGGGCAGCAGCCACCACTTTTTATTGTATTTGAGAAATAGCCAAAACTCTCTTAGCAAAGATGGTCTTTTCTCTTGAGCAAGCTCTTTGAATTCACTTTGTTTATCAGATTCGGAATTCTTCGACATAGATATTCTCCGGATTCAGAACTGGTGAAAATAGTACTCAGAGCTCTCAGGCGGTTTCCGTTGTTGCCAGTAGCTCTCGGCAGTGGAATCGAACTTGCGTCCGAGCACATCCCTGCCTGTGAGTCGAAAGAGCAGTCCCAAAGGCGCCAGTAGAAGAAAGTAAAAAGCCGTTAACAACGTGAAGCTGACCACCAAACCTATCGGAAACGTCACAGCCGTCAGACAAACATAAATCGCTCTTGTAAGCCTTAATGAGATAATGCTGCTTAGAAAAATGATTAAACCAATGGCAAAGATAATCAAGGCCCATTGAATTGCCATTCCCTTAAGCACATATAACAACAAAGAAATGATGGCTGTTGCTATCAAGGCGATTTTGCCGAAATTTTGCAGTTGTTTTCGCTTCGGGTGCCAGTTTATCTCAACAAAAGACATCTTATATTATTCTCCTTCGGCCTCTAAATTAATCCAACTCAAACTGGGCTTTATATTCGTCTATCTCGTGCTGCTTTGCCTGTGGTTGCTTTTCTTTGTAGAGTAACTGATTTTCCATTACCAAAACGTCCATGTTCGTCGCCATAAAGCAGCGATACGCATGTTCCGGCGAACACACAATCGGCTCACCCCGGATATTGAAACTTGTATTGATTATTACCGGACAGCCGGTTTTTTCCTTAAACAGACTCATCAGACGGTGCAGTTTTGGGTGGCGCTGCGAATCGACGGTCTGAATACGTGCCGAATAGTCCACATGTGTAATGGCCGGTACGACACTCCGTTTGCCCTTTAGCTTTTCCAGTCCCTTGAGCGATTCAATCGGCACTTCCGGCGTTAAGCGCTTCTTCTCTTGAATAGATGCGACTAACAGCATATAGGGGCTGTCTTCTTCGTCTCTCATCTGAAAATATTCCCCCACATCCTCCCGAAGCACACAGGGGGCAAAGGGACGAAAAGACTCCCGGAACTTTATCTTGCGGTTCATAATCGACTGCATTTTTTCGCTTCTGGCGTCACCAATGATACTGCGATTTCCCAGAGCGCGGGGCCCAAACTCCATCCGGCCCTGGAACCAGCCGATTACTTTGCCTTCGTTTATCAAATCAGTAACTTTATCTAATAATTGTTTTTCATCGGTGTAGATGTGATACTTTGCATTGACGGAATCGAGAAACAACCGGATTTGTTCGTTACTGTAAGCAGGACCAAGGAGCGATGCTTGCTGTTTGTCCTGGCTGTCAACCGTCCGTTCGTTGTTCAGTAATTGATACCACACAAATAGTGCCGCTCCCAGTGCCCCGCCGGCATCTCCCGCTGCAGGCTGAATCCAGATATTATCGAATGGCCCTTCGTGCAGGATTCGGCCGTTGCCAACGCAATTCAAGGCCACGCCGCCGGCCAGTACCAGGTTTTTCATTCCCGTTCGATGATGAACATGCTTGACAGCCCGGAGCATAATCTCTTCTGTAACAGCCTGGATGGACGCTGCAATGTCCATTTCCCGCTGGGTAAGGGGCGATTCTGACCTGCGAGGCGGACCGCCAAAAAGCTTTTCAAACTTCGAGCCGGTCATTACAGTTTTATGACAGTAGGGAAAATACGACATGTCCAGCCGGAATGAGCCGTCTTCTTTGAGGTTGATTAGTTTTTCTTTTATGAGGTCATAGTATTTTGGTTCGCCGTATGGTGCCAGCCCCATCATTTTGTATTCGCCCGAGTTAACCCGGAAACCGGTGAAGTATGTAAAAGCGGAATAAAGCAGCCCTAATGAATGGGGGAAATGCATCACGTGTGTCAGTTCGATTTTATTGTCCCTGCCGGTGCCGAAGCTGGCCGTTGCCCATTCGCCGACGCCGTCCATCGTCAGAATGGCGGCCTCATCAAACCCGGATGGGAAAAAGGCACTTGCGGCATGGGATTCGTGGTGTTCGGTGAAAACGTAGCGGCCCTTGTACTTATTCTGCAAAGCCCTGTCCATTTCCCGGGGCAAATACAGCTTCAGCCGAAGCCACAACGGCATACCCATAAGGAATTGCTTAAAACCTCGGGGAGCATAACCAATGTAGGTTTCGAGCAGTCTTTCGAATTTCCGAAGCGGTTTCTCATAAAAAACCACATAATCGAGGTCCTCTGCGGTGAGCTGGCCGGCTTGAAGGCAATACTCAACCGCATTTGTCGGAAATTGATTATCATGCTTTTTTCTTGTAAACCGCTCCTCCTGGGCGGCGGCGATAATTTCGCCGTCCCGCACAAGCGCTGCCGCACTATCGTGATAGAAAGCCGATATCCCCAAAATATTCATAAAGTCCTGTTCGTAAAAACTATCCGGGAAATTGCTGTTCGTATAAATCTACGAAACGACCTGTCAATTATAAGCTATATCGGTTAAAATGCAAAACCGGTAGAGTATAAAGCCTGTCTTGATAAAAATGCCTTTTTAGGCTATAGAATGCTTTTTTGCATTAAATCTTGTGTTTGGTCTTGCAATTTTTCTGCAAAATTATATATTTGTATGTTTTGGTGTGGTAAGACACCATCCTATGTTAAATAAAACAGGAGTGTATTTAATGTCGAGAGTATGTTTCTTTACCGGTAAGCGAACGGTGGTGGGTAGAAGTATCGCCCGGCGGGGTAAAGCCAAGTATCTTGGAGGTGTTGGTAGAAGAGTAACCGGCGTTACCAAGAGAAAGTTTAAGCCCAATATACAGAAAGTGAGGGCTGTCGTTGACGGCAAAGTCTGTCGAATTAAGGTCTCAGCCAAAGCCATTCGTATAGGCCTTGTGCAAAAGCCCCCCAAGCGAAATTACAAACCCGCCGAGAAGGACACTGGCTGACAAAAGCATTTTCCTTAAAGGATTTTCTTTGGAGCGGGGCGGATTCTGCCTCGCTTTTTGTTTATAATATTATTGTCATTCTGAGCGAAAAGACCCTTTAGCCCTGAATTAGCGGAGGGGGAAGAATCTCAAGGATTGAAAATGGCAAAGAAAATCGACCAGACGCAGGTAAGAAAGGTCGCCAAACTATCTCGACTGGAATTGACCGAAGCCGAGGTTGAGGAATTTACGGTACAATTAAGCGCAATCCTTGACTACGTGGAAAAAATGAATGAGCTGGACACTACCGATGTTGAGCCGTTAGCGCATTGTTTGCCGATTAGTAACGTTTTGCGCGAAGATTGCGCCAAAGAATCGCTCGGAACGGAAAAGGCGTTGGCCAATGCACCGCAGCGGGATGGGGAGTTTTTCAAAGTACCGAAAATACTCGATGATAGTTCCGGCGCGTAAGAGAGAGTTAATATAAATTATATTCGGAGGTATTTAGAAATGAAGGCGAGCAAATTAATATGTTCTGTATTTATGCCCTTGTTTTTGATTGGTTGTGCACAGATGGAGAAAAGCAAAATAAGCTCTGTTCCACCCGGCAGTCAGCATTCTCAGACCTTTGAAAAGGAAATAACCAAAACTTTAAGCTGTAATTATTTGTTGTTTCTGCCGGAAGACTACGGCAAAAAACGGCAGCGCTGGCCTTTGATTATGTTTCTGCACGGTGCCGGCGAACGCGGCAGTGATTTAAATAAGGTTAAAGTACACGGCCCACCGAAGATTGTCGAAAACCGAAAGGATTTTTCCTTTATTGTGGTCTCTCCCCAGTGTCCCGAAGACGATTGGTGGACGGGTAAAGTGGAAGTGCTCATAAATCTTTTGGATGATATCGTAGCCAGGTATGATGTGGATACTGAAAGAATTTATCTAACGGGTCTGAGTATGGGCGGATTCGGCACCTGGTCTTTGGCCTCTGAATATCCCGAACGCTTTGCCGCTATCGCACCCATTTGCGGCGGCGGTAACCGTATAATGGCTTTAAGGCTCGAGGATATGCCTGTGTGGGTCTTCCACGGTGCAAAAGACCAGGCGGTTCCCCTTGAAGAATCTGAAGAAATGGTCAAGGCCCTGAGGAGCCGCGGTGGAAACGTCAAATTCACAATTTATCCCGATGCCGGCCATGACTCCTGGACCGAAACTTACAATAACAAGAAACTTTACGATTGGTTTCTTGAACATCGTAAAAGTCAAAAGAAAAAATAATTTTTGTAGTGATGGAAGACCTGAGTGCAAAAGAATTGCGTGACGCAATTGCAGCCGGCAAAATAAGCAGCATTGAAGCCACTGAAAGTGTTTTTCGGCGCATAGACAAGCTTGAGCCGGTCGTTGGCGCTTACATCAGCACTTACCGCGATAAGGCATTGGAAACCGCTGCGGATGTTGACCGGCGGCTAACGGCCGGTGAATCGGTGGGGGAGCTGGCCGGCGTGCCTCTCGCCGTAAAAGATAATATGTGCACCACTTTCGGAGCCACTACCTGCGCATCCCGGATTTTGGAGAATTTTCACGCACCTTACAATGCCACGGTTGTTGAAAAACTGTTGGCTGCTGATGCAGTAATAGTTGGCAAAGCGAATATGGATGAGTTTGCGATGGGTTCGAGCACGGAGAACTCGGGCTTAAAGCAGACGGTCAATCCGTGGGATACCTCTCGTGTGCCGGGCGGAAGCAGCGGCGGTTCTGCCGCTGCCGTGGCAGGGCGGTTATGTTTTGCGGCGCTCGGCTCCGACACGGGCGGCTCGATTCGACAGCCCGCAAGCTTCTGCGGAGTTGTCGGCTTAAAGCCGACATACGGCCGCGTTTCTCGATTCGGACTTGTGGCTTATGGTTCGAGCTTAGACCAAATCGGGCCAATAACGAACACGGTGGCTGATTCGGCGTTGATGATGAATGTCATTGCCGGTCACGACCCTGCCGACAGCACCAGCGTTGATGAAGCTGTTGCTCCCCTCTGTGATTATCTTGAAAAGCTCGATGAGCCGGTAGAGAAGCTCAAAATAGCAATTGTGCCGGAATTCGTCTCCGGTGCCGACCGGCAGGTGCAAAAGGCCCTGAGCGAGGCGATAGATGTATATAAAAAGCTCGGAGCCGAAATCATAGAAATAAATATGACTTACCTCGATTACGCCATTGCCGCCTATTATCTCGTGGCGACCGCTGAGGCATCGAGTAATCTGGCCCGATACGATGGTGTACATTACGGCCATCGCAGCGACAAGGCCGAGGATTATATCGAGGTCTATTCCAAATCCCGCGCCGAGGCGTTCGGAAAAGAAGTCAAAAGACGAATAATGCTCGGAACCTATGCCCTCTCGAGCGGCTATTATGATGCTTACTATTTAAAAGCTCTGAAAGTAAGAAATTTGATACGGGCCGATTTCACCGGCGCATTTGAAAAATGCGATTGTATTATGATGCCCGTTTCCCCTACAACTGCTTTCAAAATCGGCGAAAAGATTGACGACCCTCTGACGATGTATCTTTCGGATATTTATACGATAGCCGCCAACTTGGCCGGCGTTCCGGGCATCAGTGTCCCTTGCGGCTTCGACCAGAATAATTTGCCTGTCGGCCTGCAGATACTTGCACCGGCCTTCGGCGAGGACAAGTTACTGCGAATTGCGAGAATGTTTGAGAACAAAACAGACTGGCACAAAAAGAAACCACCAATTATTGATTAATGGTTAAAAGAAAGTGTCGAATTTCGGATGTGAGTAGTGAGTGATTAACTCACCAATTAACTACTCACCAATTCGATATTCGGATTTATACGAGATATATTAAATGAGTGAGTTGCAATACAAAGTCATAGTCGGACTGGAAATTCACGTGCAGCTTTGCACGAAGAGCAAAATGTTCTGCGGCTGTGCGGTGGAATTTGGCGCCGAGCCCAACAGCAGGGTCTGTCCGGTCTGTCTTGGTATGCCCGGCGTTCTGCCTGTGATGAATAAGCAGGCCTTCGAGTACGCTGTTCTTGTCGGGCTGGCCCTTAACTGCGAGATAGCAAAATTCACGAAGTGGGACAGAAAGAGCTATTACTACCCTGACCTGCCGAAGAACTATCAGATAAGCCAGTATGATTTACCGCTCAGTGCTAACGGCTTTATTGAAATACCTCTTGAGTCCGGCCAAACTAAAAACATTAGGATAATACGAGCCCACCTGGAGGAAGATGCGGGCAAGAATCTGCACACAGCCGGCAATTTTTCGCAGGTCGATTTGAACAGGACCGGCACGCCTCTTTTGGAGATTGTTACCGAGCCTGATATGAACAGCGGTGCCGAAGTGCGGGCACTGGCGGCCGAATTGCAGCGAATGGTAAGGTTCCTGGGCGTTTCCCAGGGCGATATGCAGAAAGGCCAGATGCGTTTTGAGCCTAACATCAATTTGGTTATTACCAAAGACGATACCGAACATAAAACACCCATCGTCGAAATCAAAAACCTCAACAGCTTCCGGGCACTTGAAAGAAGTGTGGATTACGAGGAGCAAAGACAGCTCGACGAATTCCTGGAGACCGGCCAGGTGATGGAAATGGGTAATAAAACCACGCGGGGCTGGGACGATGAAAGGGAAGTAACCGTCCTGCAGAGAGAAAAAGAAGAAGCCCACGATTACCGGTATTTTCCCGAGCCTGACCTTGTGCCGGTCGAATTAACAACGGAATGGCTGCAAGAGATCCGGGGCCGTCTGTGTGAGCTGCCGATAAAAAGACAGCTCCGTTATGTCAGTGAATATGGTCTGAGTAATTACGATGCGGGAGTTTTAACAGCCGAACGCTCGACATCTGATTTGTTCGACGAAGCAGTCAAGGCCGGTGCCGACCCGAAGCGAATTTGTAACTTACTAACGCAGACCGGCTTGAAAATAGCAAACGAAAAGGGATGCAGCATAGGCGATTTGGGCCTCAAACATCAAAGCCTCACACAGTTAGCAGGAATGATCGAAGTCGATACTATCAGCGTCAGTTCTTCGGTACCTATATTTGAAGCGATGGTCCAGACCGGTAAAGGGCCGGAAGTCTTGGCAGAAGAGCTCAGCCTGATTCAAAAAAGTGATGCAGACGAATTAGAGACGATAGTTGAGCAGGTACTTGCTGAAAATCCAAAGGCGGTTGAGGACGTAACCGGTGGCGGTAAAAAAAGCAAGAAAGCCAGGGGCTTTTTGTTGGGCCAGGTTATGCAGAAAACAAAAGGCC
>JBGVTO010000105.1:0-29241 GCA_041862635.1 Phycisphaerae bacterium
CCAGCCCTTTTTCTCATTCATATCCTTCAGGGCCGTGCCGCTGGCCTTGATATACATATACCTGCCGTCTGCCGTTTTCACAGATGTATTGCCTCCTCCACCCTGAACAAGGGTGGGGTCTTTGCCGGTGACATTCGATATTTTAACAAGCTCTGCAAGCGCTTTGTCCATTCGCTTCGTTCCTTTCGTACCTCTTACAATATCTACATTATGTATTCCGTCCCTTCCCCGGTTACGCCCCCGGCAAGAGGCCTATCTTGGTGTGGCATCGGGCAAACCGCCGTCCACGGGAATTGTAGCACCTGTTGTAGGTGTCTGACGGGTAGCAAAAAACAGCACCGCATTGGAAACATGCCGGCCCGTAACCTTAGCTTTCAGCAGATTCCTGTTTCGGTAATACTCCTGCAACTGGTCTTTATCGAGTCCCCTCGCCTTCATTCGGCTGGGACCTATTTCTTCCCACAAGCCGGACTTGTACTTACCCTCGGAAAATACCGCGTCCGGCGCCACCATATTAACGCGAACCCCATATTGCGCAAGCTCTATACTGGCAATTCGTCCCAGTTGGTGGGCCGCCGCTTTGGTGACGCTGTAAGCGCCAAAACCGGCGCCAGGGCTGGGAACGTTCTTGGTGGAGACGATAATAATGTCACCACCGGTATTTTGCAGTATAAAGTGGTGGGCGATTTCACGAAGAGTCAGGAAAGCTCCTTCCACGTTTACTTTTTCGAGCCTGCGAAAGTCATCGAGCTCTATATCCTTCAAATATGAGACCAGCGGGATTCCTGCGTTAATAACCACAATATCGATTCCGCCCCAGGTCAGAATGACACTTTCAAAACCCCGGACAATGGAGTCTTTATCAGTAACATCGATTGGAACTCCGATCACTCGTTCAGGTGCCGAATTCTTTAAGTCGGCCGTGAAATCGTCGAGCTTTTTGCCCGGAAGGTCGGTTGCGACGAGGTGACAGCCCTTTTCAAGAAGCCCGCAGCAAATGCCGTAGCCTATGGCCCCGGCCGCACCGGTTATCAGCGCAACCTTATTCTTAAGAGGCAAATCAGGCTCGATCCTCGATTCTCGATTCTCGACTCTCGATTTTCCTGCTTTACGAGCATCCAGAATCGAGCATCCAGCATCAACATAAAGTATCCCCAGCCCACGAAGACATACGATTTCGGGCTTGCCCTTATACTTTAGCGAATAATCCGAAATCCAATCGCTCAACTGCTTACGGAGTTTCTCCGGCTCGGTATCATACTCCGTTGTATCTAAAAAAAGCGGCGGCTTCTGAGATTTGCTCAAAGGTGCCGGATACTCCTTTGCTTCGGCATTCTTCGATGAACCGGCAAAATCAATCGCTTCTTTGCCTGTTAGTGATTTCAGAATGACAGGCTCATAGGGCATGTCCTGGTTGCCTGTTGGTTCTGCCAGAAGCCCACGGACAATTGGCGCTATTCGAGCCAATTGCTTGTCAAATTGCTGGCTTGAAGCATTATTCTTCATCTTAAGCCCCTAAAACTTGTCCCTTCAACTATGTTCAGGGCAAGCTCTGAGAAAAGCCTGCACTGAGCGTTGCCGAAGTGTCGAAGGATCCAAAATCTCAATTAACTCCGTACTCCTACTTTCTAATTATAATGTTTCGGCTCACCAGCGCCGTATACGTGGCTTCCGTTTTCAGCCGCTGGTTCGGACATTATCGCATCACATGTTTCGTATCGCGTTTGGATTCCGCATCCCGCCAAAGGCGGAGATTGCTTTTCGTCGCCAGAGCGGTGACGACTAAACATAAAAAACAAAGGATATTAAGGTCGGGATTGTCGGAAAAGGCAAGGAAAAAGTGTATAAGAGCATAAGTGCATAAGAACAAAGTCTTTATTTTCTTCATTCAAAAAGCTGTGCAAATCTTGACTTCGTCCACTCAACGACCTCTTGTGCCGCTTGCCTTGCTTCAGAAGCGTTGTCCATCGTCAACGTCAATTCATCCCCAGGATAGCGAACTTCTACAGCGTAAGGATTCAGCAGAGCCAGCGTCTCTCGTAACGATTCGGCAAGGCCGTCATATTCAACAACCTTGTCTAAGATAACAAACAAGTTATGTGTTATGGGATATCCGCAGCCGTGCGCGACAAGGAAACCCTTGAGCAGTTTTTCGGTGGCCTGCTGGCAGTGAAAACAGACGGTATCATAAGGGACTTTATCAGCAGCAAGATTATTGTCGGCATCTAATAGATCATTTTTCGCCTTATCGAGCCATCGCTTGGCATATTCGAGCTTTTTATCCATATATCTTTTTCCCTTCCCGTAGTACGGTGGAGATGAATGAAAGCTCGAATTCACTCTCTTTTTCAACTTCCTTAGGAGTAAAAACAAGAATGTCCATCGGAAAAGGATACGGCTTGAACATAAGGTGTAGCTGGCGGCTTCTTTTGTGTCTTGGCAAATCACTTTCGGCAATCACCAAAAGGTCAACATCGCTATGTTTTCCGGGTTGTTTTCGAGCGTATGAGCCGAAAAGAATCACTGCCTTGGCATTGATTTGCATTCCAATTTTTCTGGCAACATTTTCAATTTCATTGAAACTTACCATAACTTGATGATAATTGTCCTTATCTGTTATTGCAACAATTTTTCCGTACTGTTATGTACAATAAAAAAACCGGAGAATAAACAAAATCCATATTTATATTTAATCTGCGTTAATCTGTGGTTAATCTTTTTCGTTTTTGAGGGTTTCGTACAGATCGAGGGCCTCGGCCGGCTTCATATCCTCATGAACAACCTTGCGAATCGCCTGCATCATCGCCTCGGGCGCATCAGACTGAAAAATATTGCGCCCCATGTCCACTCCCGATGCACCTTCCTGCACCGCATTGTACGCCATTGTCAGGGCGTCGAGCACGGGGATTTTCTTTCCTCCGGCCATGACAATCGGAACCGGACAGGAAGCCGTTATAGTTTTGAATCCATCCGGAACATAATAGGTCTTTATAATCTGCGCCCCCAGCTCGGCACAGATTCGGCAGGCCAGGCGGAAATATCTCGCATCCCGTACCATATCTTTACCCACCGCCGTAACCGCCATAGTCGGAATACCGTAACGCAATCCCATATCCACCAGCCTGGTCATATTATGCACCGAGCGGGTCTCGAATTCGCCGCCGATAAAGACCTGCAGCGTAATCGCTGCGACGTTCATCCGAATCGCGTCCTCGATGTCAACGGCCAGCTCTTCGTTCGAGAGCTCCTTGAGTATGCTCGGCCCGCCGCTGCACCGCATCACAACCGGTTTGGTCAGGGTAGGCGGTACCGAGGTCCGCAAAATCCCACGGGTCAGCATTACGGCGTCGGCGTAGTACATTAGCGGCACGATGGTCAGGTCAATTCGCTCAAGCCCGGTCGTCGGTCCCTGAAAGTAGCCGTGGTCAATCGCAAACATTACCGTTCGGCCGGTATCGGGATTAAATATCCTCGAAAGCCGGTTCTTCATACCCCAGTCAAGAGAGCTTGCTCCCTTGAGAAAAAATCCCTCAGCCTTCATAGGAACATCTTCGTAGTATTTTTTTTCTCCTTTTGCGGAGTCTTTTTCAGGCATAATTCTTTCCTTTCTTTCAATCCGCTTTGTTTCTTTTCACGGCCCACATCGTTGCGGTGACAAAGTAAATCAAGGTCGGCCAGATAAGTATATTCTTGAAGGTGGCGAAGTTCTGTTCGTACTGGCTGCCCCCGGTGACATACACCCAAATCGGCAGGATAAAACACGTAAGCAGTGCCGCGGCCGCAATAATCCCGGAAGCCCACAACACAGGGTCCTTGCCGGTATCGCTTCGGCGCCCGGCCTGCTCATCCGCCTTCGGTTTGCCCGCCGCTGATTCGGAACCGGCCTTCTGTGGAACCTGTTCCTCCGCCCGCTCATCGAACTTCTCACGGGCACCCGCCATCGAAGCAAAGATGATATAGAGCACCGCCGTCAACACCCAGACCGGCACAAACAAGAAGAACAGGTGCAGAATTCCGGTCTGCTCAAGGATCAAAGCCGTCGCGATGGCAATGCCCCAGCTAAGCAGGGCCGGCCAGCTCACCAGCAGCTTCTTTCGTGAGGCCCAGAATTGGGTCAAGCCGATTTTGGGAAATATCCAGTGCTCAACAAAAACAATCGCCCCGACCGGCATAAGCAGCAGGCCATAGTATCCGACGAAATCAAGCAGTTTCGTAAATACAAACGGAGAGCACGCGATTGCAGTGGTAATGGCCCCTGCAACAAGAGTTACCAGCCACCGAGGCCAGCCGGGAGTTACCGCCTGAAAGGCCAGTCCGGCCCGGTATAACGTCGGATTCGAAGTCGTCCAGCCGGCAATGACCACGGCAATAATTCCCGATATGCCGAGGGCCTGCGAGGCAACGCCGCCGGCATCGAGCTCACCCATAGTCTTACCTAAGATAATCGCCGTCGCCGCACCCATAATGCCCGCACAAATCCACGCCAAATAATGACCGAGAAACATGCCGAAGGCCGAATACAAACCATAAGATGACTTCTTGGCGTAGCGCAGAAGCGCCATATCCGACAGCCCGCCGTGCATTGCCAGATTACAAATCCACGCAAAAGCGGCCACCTGCCAGAATGTGATTTGCGGATTGCCCGCCGGCGCCACGCCCGTCCAAATCGACTTGTTTGCCAGTGTCCAGAAATCCTGAAAACTGCCGATTTTATGGCCGAGCTCCTGGGCCGCCAGGCCGGGCAGCATGGCAATCCCTCCGGCTATGAACATCAGAAACATCCAGGGCGAGCAGACCTCCGCAAATTGTGCCAGCTTCTTGAAACCCAGAATCGCCAGAGTAACCACAACCGCGCCGACTCCGATTACAACCAGAACGAACCTTATGTCCGTCGGGAACCATCCCGTTTGCTCCTCGATGCCGAATGGGATACGAACCGCCGAGGCCGAGACCGTTATCATACAACCGGCCAGGATGCAGAACAACACGGCATTGAGAACATTATAAACCGTTGTAGTAACCGGCCCGGCAATTTTCCGAAGATACCAGTACAACGTCAGCCGGGTGCGAACGGCTATCGGAGCGCATACGAATGTCCAGGTCAGCACGGCCATCAGGTTACCAATAAGCAGCCCTACAAATACGTCAAAGGCGCTTGCACCCCAGGCGACAAACAGCGCTCCTATGACGAACTCGGTACCTGCGACGTGCTCGCCGGCATAAACGCCCGCAAAATGTTTGCCGGGCTGAAGCTTGTCCTCCGAGACTGGCTCACGCTCAAATTCATAAAGTAAATCCATTCCCTTTATAGCGCCACTTTCGCTCTCTGCTGCCATTTGTTCCCCTTTCCTTTTATAGATTTATTTAACCTTGCCTTTTGTTTGTCACCTTGGCCTGGTAGTCATTCACTTCTTCCAGCCAGTCCGGTCCCGGCGGGACATCCTGCTTTGTGCAGTAGTAATCCCAGACCGCCCCGAAGGGCATTGTCTTAAGCTCTTCAAGCATCGCCAAACGTGCAGTGTAGTCACCGTCCAGCTCTATCTCGCGGAGCTTCTCTGACGGCTCCAGCAGGGCGATTAAAAGAGCCTTTATCATACAGCGTGTCCCTATTACCCAGGCCGCTATACGGTTAATGCTGGCGTCGAAAAAGTCGAGGCCGATGTGCACCCTTTGAAGATAATCGCCCCTAATTATTTGTTCCGCGATGGCACGCAGCTCGTCCGAGAGAACAACCACGTGGTCGCTGTCCCACCGCACACCCCTGCTGACGTGAAGCAGTATCTCATCAAGAAAAGTCAGCACCGATGATATCTTGTCGGAGACAACTTCCGTCGGATGAAAATGTCCCGTGTCCAGACACAGCAGGGTTTTATTTTCAATGGCATAAGCCAGATAGAACTCATGCGAGCCGACCACATAACTTTCCGAGCCGATGCCGAAGAGTTTGCTTTCCACCGAATCCAAAAGGCAGCTTTGGTCCATTGGTTCAGCGAAGATTTCATCGAGTGACTTTTTAAGCCGCTGGCGAGGTCCTTTTCTGTCAACCGGTATATCTTTATATCCGTCCGGAATCCACAAGTTTGTAACACAGGGTGTGCCTAATTCCTTTCCCATCGCAGCGCCGATTTCCCGGCACACGATGCCGTGCTCTACCCAGAAGCGCCGTATCCCTTCGTCCGCACTGGACAGAGTGAAACCGCTCTCGGCCTTCGGATGCGAAAAGAACGTGCCGTTAAAATCCATTCCCAGGCCGTTTGCCTTAGCCCAGTCAATCCAGGCTGTAAAATGCTCCGCGGACAATTCGTTACGCTCGACTTTGCCTTTGGTCTGGCCGTACATCGCGTGCAGGTTAAGCCGATGCTTACCCGGAATCAAACTCAACGCCTTTTCAAAATCCATCCGCAGCTCGTCGGCCGTTCGTGCCTTGCCGGGATAGGCGCCCGTGGCCATTATGCCGCCGCCGCTGAGGCCCTCACTACTTTCAAATCCCCCGACATCATCTCCCTGCCAGCAGTGCAGCGATATCGCCGTGCCGCTCAGCCGCTCCATCGCCTCATTGGTATCGACGCCCAGCTCGACATAACGCTGCTTTGCCTGCTCGTATGCTTTTTCAATTCCACTTGTATCTGTCATTTTGCTTCGACCTTTTCAAAACTTAAAAATCCGCGGGTATCTTTCAATTTATCAGAGATTCCTTGTCCGGCAATTTCGGAAACGGCGCATGAGGCTCGGCTTGATACCAGAACGCAACCGAAGAAAGGTCGTCTTTCAGAGGCAGATACCTTCCCTCGCTCTGCCAGCCCAGCGCCTGCATCGTTACCTTCAGGTCACTTTCAAACCTGACCGGATCCATAATATGCCAGCGGTACAGCCCGAAACGCGGCTGCGTCTCGGACTCTATGACCTGCGGCATACCAGTGTATGGACTGCTGAATTCCTCATACCCCTGGCCCTCGAACTTGCTGAAACCATAAGAGCCGCAGAAGTAATCTTCCGTACCGGTCCCGCAAATCGTGGGGAATTTTGTGTCACCATCCATAAAGAACTTAATTTCGCCTTCACCCCACCAGCCGGGACTGTTCGAGCCCCAGACCATATATGTCCCGACGTAGTGGCCCTTGCCCCGCACACCCTCAAGAATGGTATAATCCTGCTTGTAAGGAAGCGGATTTACCCGGCGAAACTGGGCGTGCAAATAAGCTGCATCCTTCGGGACATCGGTCAGCGTGTAGTCAATCTGATAATACAGCACCATCGGTTTGGTGTCGATATTCGTCATAGTAATCTTAAAGCTTTTGCGAAACGGCATCACCCAGTAACAGTTAAATCCGCTCTTCGGGTTGACACAGACGGCCAGTGAGCTGACTCCGACATACTGACCCATACCACAGGCAAAAAAGTCCCCCGCAGGGCATTTAACAGAAGGTTTCTCTTCCCCGTCCCAGTAAATTCTCAGAATATTACACCGATTGTTTCCGGTCGGAGTCATCCATATATGCTGAATGGCGCCGCAGCCTTCGACGTCGGCCATCACAAAAGTTTGGCCTGGATTAATCCTGACCGAGGGGGAGACTTTCCAGCCCTGCCCCAATTCGCGCGCTGTTCTCGCTCCGGTGCCCTCTGTTGCCATTCCACCTTTGCCCTTTTCGCCGGTGAAATTCTCCGGACTCACCGAACGCGTCTCGGCAGAGGACAGACGCGCCAGATTCCCCATACCCATTTCCAGGCCGTTGAATCCTGATTGTTGGCCGTCACAGCCAAGCATCAAAAAAGCAGCCAGCCATAGTGCACAAACCAACCAAACATTACATCTTTTCATTCGCTTTGAGAATCTTCTGATTAGTTTTGTTAGCGGTTCCATAATTTGTCCTTTCCTGATTGGTTATCCCCCTTTTCTAAGAATTTTTATACATTTCCATAAGTTTCTTTTCCGCCTCCCCCGTCCACAAGCCATCATTCAAACACTCAGCAACTTGTGGCATCTCTTCGCTCATCTTCTCGAGCGGCACCAGCGGCAAATCTTTACAGGCCGGATAAACTACAATCTTACCTGCTATCGAACGGTTCTCGACCGCTCGTATGCCGTCGGTCGCACCGGCAAGCCCGCAAACAGCCGCGACACTGACGTTCGTATCGAGCCTGCCGGCTTCGGCCTTTTCCAGCATCCGTTTCATATCCTCCAGAGTCGAGCCGCTGGTCCCGATGAAATACAATCGCTTTTCTATATAAGTATCAAGGTCAATCTTTCCGGTAACCGTAGCGGGAATGCCGGCAAAGATGTTTATCAGCCCCCGCTCGGCGGCGCTATGCACCGAAGCGGCAACCAGAGCAGGTATCGGCACCATCAAAGCGGTATAGTCAAATGCCTCGGTAATCTTGTCTTTCAAGGGATTGTATGCCTTATATGCAACGCCGTTTTTCTTAGCTATTGGCCTGGCGATTTTTGTCAGTGTCGCCAGCCGGTTGTCATCCACGTCGGAAGCAAAAACGCTCACACCTTCGACGCCCTGACAGATGTTTCGTATGACGTGCATCATACCCATCGGCCCGCCCGCACCGATAATATTAATCCTGTCACCGGGGCGAATCTCATCGGTCTCGGGAATTATTTCCATAGATTCAGCCGGGTCCGAACGCGTGGTGCCCACTATTCGAATACCACCATAGTGAACCCGCCCAACCGTAGTAACAACATCTCTGCCAAATCTATCGCCACAAAGGACTATATTGAGAATACCATTCAAAGCAACTTTTGCAAACAATGCTTCGAGAACCTTAGCATCAGAGCCAAAATAGATTATGTCGTCATAGCCGGCATCCGTAAGCGCCGATATGCTTGCGGCCCTGTCTGCCGCTGCCTCCAATTCAGCCGGTATTGGCTCCTCCGAGAGCCAGGTTATCCGCCCCGGCCTGCCATATCGACCGAACAAATTTTTAAAAGTTTCTTCGCCAACCTCCGTATCAGCAACAATAAGCATCCGTCCATCTTTCTTTATACCCGTGCGCTCGGTTGATACATAGGCATCTTCAACGCAAGCCCACGGCTCTACGAGAGCTACAGCCGAGCCGGAAAGCTCCTCGCCGACAGGTAAAAGCATCGAGTTGCCCTGTGGTGTGGTTATGATCCTTTCGTCCATCAGCACGTACTCGGCAAGAGCTCCTTCAAAATTGTATCCGAACGCCGCGTTGGAAGTGGCAGTGCGTATCCAACGGTAGTCTGTTTGTACAAGGAAGCGCTCGCCGGGCTTAAAATTTTCCACCGCGGGGCCAACCGCCTCAATCCTGACTACAGTTTCGTGGCCGGGTATCGTCGATGCTTCGCCGGGGACATAGCTGGGTATCTCTTTAAGTATTTCAATATCAATGCCGGAAACTATTTCACTCTTGCGGACATGCGAGGAAAATTGCTTCAACAATTTAAGGTCGGAAAAACAAAGCCCGACCGCCTCGACCCGGCAAAGAATCTGATGCCTGCCCGGCGGAAAAACCTTCTTGGACTTGTTAAGAACGAGCTTATCCGGCCCAACAAGCTGCACAGCATATTGCGTTTTCGATAAATCCACCATACTTCGTATCTTGTTCCTCGTCTCTCGTCGCTCGTGTTCCGCATCACGCGTCAAAAGTCACTTTGTCTAATATTCCCTCTGCAGTTATATCTTCACCTAAATCACTGAGTCTATCTTCATACTGCGGCTCAAGCGTGCATCCGAGCTCCTCGAAGAATTCATTCTTCTCCGCGGTGCTCTTAAAGTTTCTCTTTGCCCAGTCGCTGGTATAGCCTAAGCCGCATTTTTGTTGAAGCACCGAATGGGCGTAAACGATGTGGGCACCTTTGAGAAACACCGGCACTAACGGCGCCAGCTCCGCCGTATCGAAGTTGTCCACAAATTTCTGTCCCGGGCTGTTCATCTCCGTGCCCTCCACAACCGGCAGATGCAGCTTTTGTGCTAATTCCACAACCCGATAGAGGTTCTGAAGTTTTTCGCCTTTTGCGCCCGGCGTATAATTGCGGTCCGGTATGACATTGATAGCCGCTGCGCCGGAGCTCATAGCCACTTTTAGAAGCTCCTCGATGTCCTTTTCACCTTCGCTGGTACCATCCAGCCAGGTATGAACCGGTATCGCACCGGCAGCCAGAATAAATTGGTTCATATCCGCCATCAGTGGAAAGGAACCTTTGTCCGGCTGTACATATCCGACACCGCCGCGCTTCATCGTCCTGGCACGAATCGTATCCAGCAATTTTCTGCCCTGTGGCAATGCCGAGGTTTCAATCTCAACACCTAATTTCTCAGACCAGAATTCACAGAGCTTATCATCCGGAAATATTTCTTTTGCCTTACGCGCATAGGCCAGACACATATGCCTCTCCGTAGCGTTACCGCCCGGCGTCAAAACAAGGACGTCCTTCTCATAATCCAGTTCCACAGGTTTTAAGTGCTTATTGACCCGCCCCATCAAATCCTGATTTCTCTGCTGTGCGGTCTTACGAAGATTGAGCAGGAACTCTTTTTCCTTACCCTCTAATGACGGGCTCGGAAAACCCACTCCCATATGGTAGGTAATGCCCGGCTCACCGGGTGATGTCATTACTCTGGTGGCAAATTCCGGCACAAAGACCCGCGTCTCCAGACCGGCACAGGCCTTGAGGCCAAGCATCCTTGCCGCGGCAAGAAATTCTTTTAGGGCATCCAACACATCAAAATCCACAACTTCCGCAACGGCCAATCCGGCCTTGCGGGCCAGCCAGGCAAATTTGCTCGGCGAATAGCCATAGGTGTTGTATGAGAAAAAGGTATGACAGTGCAGATTGACATCTGTGCCGGCCCTGGGCAAATCGATTTCGCCTGCTCGGACTTTCTCACAGAGTGCCGTCAGAGCTTGCTTTCTTTCTTTGGGGTCGAAACTATCCAGTCTGCTTTCGAGCTCTGCAGTCAAAATGAATCTTTCTATTGTTGGTTATTTCCTTATGCACTTACTATTTATGCACTTTTTTGTATTGTTCATCCCAGAGTGAGGCATCCTGCGGTTGATATTCTTTAAGGTCAAATGAATTTCGGACAATCTCTCTGGCCTGGGCTAAGGAATTTATCTGTCTTGTGGCCTTGGCCTGCATCAGGATATTGCCGCTGGCTGTGGCCTCAATCGGGCCGGTGATTACCTTCTTGCCGAGGGCATTGGCCGTGAACTGACAAAGCAGCTCATTTTGTATTCCGCCGCCGACAATATGCAATATCTCAACCGTATTTCCCGTAGCATCTTCGATAGCTTCCATAATGGAGCGATACTTTAAGGCGAGGCTTTCCAGTATCGTTCTTATCATTTGCCCCTTATCGTCGATTGGATTCTGGCCGGTCTCTGTCAGGTAACCGTTAATCCTCTTCGGCATATCGCCGGGCGCAAGAAATCCGCTGTAATCGACATCAATATGGCTGGCAAACGGTTCGGCTTGTTCCGCCAAAGCTGCCAGGTCTGCATAGGACAGGTCGGTCCCCTCTCGCTGCCACTGTTTCCTGCATTCCTGCATCAGCCATAGTCCCATTATGTTCTTGAGTAGCCGAATCGTTTTTTCAACTCCGCCTTCATTTGTGAACTCGTATTCAAAGGTTTTATCATCGACAATTGCCCGCGGCACTTCAACGCCCATCAGAGACCAGGTCCCTGATGAAAGATACGCCCAGTTAACCTCCCCGGAAGCCGGGACAGCAACGACTGCCGATGCAGTATCGTGTGAGCCAATAGCTATAACCGGAATAGGCCCACAGCGAAGCTCTATTCCAATCCTGCCGGACAACTGGCTCACAACGGTCCCGGGCTCGACGACCTTCGGCATGATGTTAATCGGCAGAGACAATCTATCCAGGACCTCTTTTGACCATTGGCCTGTACTCATATCCATAAATTGTGATGTGCTGGCAAGGGTGTATTCTGCGAAAATCTTACCGCACAGAAAGTACGAGACCAAATCAGCAATGAAAATCAGATTCTTAGATTTGGCTAAGGCAATCGAATTATTCAGGCGCATTGCGAGCAGCTGATACAGGCTGTTTAGCTGCATAAACTGCACGCCGGTGTTTTCATAAATGTCGCGTTTGCTCATCATCACAAACGCCCTTTCCATCATCCCGTTGGTCTGGCTGTCGCGATAGTGATAAGGATTTTCAATGAGTCTGCCATCGACGTCGAGCAGGCCGAAATCGACGCCCCAGCTATCGACGCCGATGCCCCATACCTGAGCGCCTGCCGCTCTTGTCGCTTTGCTAATACCGGACTTAACTTCGTAAAACAGCCTGTCAAAATCCCAGCGCAGTGAGCCGTGCTCTTCAATCGGCCCATTATCGAAACGATGGATTTCTTCGAGAACAAGTTTACGTGCCGAAACCGAGCCAAGCATCACTCTGCCGCTCTCGGCTCCGAGGTCAACGGCGATATATTTTTTTATTTCCGCCATCGTCAGCTCCTTATTACAAGTGTTTAATTCTGAAGAAATAACTTTATAACCCAGATTCTTTGCTATTGCAAATCGAAAATCGAGGTATGGAAAAAGGAGATTGAGAATACAACTCAAGTGTATGGCAGGATTAATTCCGGATTGTCCTGCCGACTTTGGGCGGTCTTCGGGCACGCACAATCTCAGTCTTTGGTAAAATAAAGACACGACGGGCGCAATATGAATATGTCTTTTGTCGCCAAGAACGGCTGGAATTTAACTTATCGTAAATGATTAGTTCTGCTGGAAGTGCGTTTTTGCCTGGCCGATGAGATAAAAACTTCCGGTAATACAAATCAAGTCCTCTTTGCTGACGGCGTTTTTGGCGAGCTGCAGCGCCTGAGACAAAGTGGGAGCGGTCTGGTACATCTTGCCGCAAATCTCGTTGTATATCTCAGCCAAATCTTCCGGCGACATTGCTCTGGGTGAGTTGCTTCGGGTAAAAACTACTTTATCAGCGCCGTATTGTAATTTCTGCAGCATTCCTCTGACGTCTTTGTCAGCGTTGCAGCCAAAGATTACGACCATAGAATCGTAAGGGATATTCTGGCCTATCGCGTGAATCAAGGCCTGAATGCTTGCGGCATTGTGAGCGGCGTCGATCATAATTCTGGGGTCGTCCCAAATCATCTCCATTCGGCCTGCCAACGAGACCTTATGAAGTCCCTGAGCGGCCTTGTCGTTGTCTATCTTGTATCCGACGGATTTGAGCTTATCCAGCATAGCTAATGCCAGGCCGCAGTTGATTGCCTGATGTTTGCCGTGCAGCGGCACCCGAAGATGCTCAAATTTACTCGTAGGTGTCGTTAAGCAGATTCTCGTATGCGGGCCGTGCTTCCGTGACGTTTCAAAACGATGCGAAAAATCGATATCGCTGCCGGTTACGCTCAAAGGCGCTTTGACAGCAATAGCCTGTGATTTTAGGACACGCATCGCCGAGGGTTCCTGCTGAACAGTAATAGCGGGGACACCTCGCTTAAAAATGCCCGCTTTTTCTTTTGCGATGCTGTCAATAGTTTCCCCGAGCTGGTGCTGATGGTCAATACTCAAGCTGGTTATGCCGACGACTTTGGGCTGAATAACGTTTGTGCTGTCGAGTCTGCCACCCAGACCGGTTTCAATCACGGCAATATCAACCGCCTTATCGAGAAAATACATAAATGCCAAGGCCGTCATAATCTCGAAGAAGGTGGGGGGGTCGGTCTTTGACATTTTCTCAACCGGAGCGTAAACGCGGTTCAGTAAGCCACACATTTCCGAGTCGCTAATCATTTTTGTATTGACCGTAATCCGCTCGTGCAGGTGTACCACATGGGGCGACGTGTACAGTCCAACTCTATAGCCGTTCGCTTCGAGCATCCTGGCTAACATCGTGGCTGTTGAGCCCTTTCCTTTTGTGCCGCCTATATGGACTGTATGGATTTTTTTGTGTGGATTGCCCAATGACGAAAGCAGTTTTTGCATCCTGTTGAGGTTGAACGTAGTGACGTTATAGCGCAGACGCTCCTGCTTCTCGTAATCGGTCCTCGCAAACAGGTAGTCAATGGCCTGCTGATAGTTCCTAAAAGCCTTTTTGCTCTTGACTCCGGTGACCTTAGAGGAGGATTTTTTCGTCCGTTTCTTTCCGGTTGTCTTTATTGCTCTTGCCATACAAATTTAACTATAACAATTATAACAGTCAAAAGCACGATAGTCAAGTCGGAACCTCAAAAAACACCACAAATATAACCGGGCAAAGGAATATAGGATATTGTAAATAAAGAGGTTACAAAAAACTTAGCTTTACATTGTTATCTTTTAAAAAGCGCAGTTACATCAGTATTGCTGAATATATGACCACTTTTGCTTATAATAAGTCGTTATTCACTAAATTTAGCAAATAGCAAGCCGGCTTTCATACTTTCTGAGTGGTGAATCTGAGTTACTGTCTATATAATTGCCGCCGTGAATACAACAAAGCCAAAACGAGCTTTTAACTTTGCTCTGCAGAGCTTAAACCAGCTCCTTTGGCCAGCAGTATGTATCAATTGCGGCGAAAACATCTGTGAAACTGATAACAACCTGTGCAAGAATTGCTGGTCCGAGCTTCTGGCCTGCATGAGTGGCGATTACTGCCGTCGCTGCGGCCGGGATGCCAGTAAATTTGCTATGCTGGAAGGTGCCTGCCCCGATTGTCAGGGTAAAGAATTTCACTTCGACGGGATAGCCCGCATCGGAGTTTATAGTCAGGCTCTGCAAAAAATGATATTGGCCTTTAAAAACGGCCGGACAGAACTTGATTCGGCAGCAGGGTTTTTGGCCAATTCCGCTTTTCAGGGAAGTGGCTTTTATAATGATATAGAACTTTTCGTTCCTGTGCCGCTGCACTGGTCAAGACGATTGGCTCGCGGCTACAATCAATCGCAGGTTTTAGTCAGAAAATTAAATCACTCCACAGCCAAAATCAGCACCGACCTTGTCCGAATCCGCCGAACAAAATCACAGCCCGCAATGGCGAGTCCCGCCGCACGCGCCAAAAATGTCGCCGGTGCCTTTGCTGTTCGTTATGGACATAATTTTACTAATCGCAGGATTTGTCTTGTCGATGATATCAAAACAACCGGCGCAACGCTGAACGAGTGTGCAAAAATATTGAAACAAGCCGGCGCTTCAAAAGTCTTTGCGTTAGTTTTAGCCGTCGCCGGCCAAAATATCAGCTAATCACAACAGCAGGCCGGAATAAGCCACATTGTCTTACAGGCCAAGTACTTGTGTGGGGTCACCTTCGAATGGACCGTGGTATTCAAAGCGCTTGCCCTCGGATGTTTGGAGCCGGACTTGTATATAGAAGGCGTTTTGCTCAGGGTCGTTGAAGACCAAAATGTGTTGGATAGGCTCTTTTTGACGAGATGATTCATAGACGACAACGGTCTTGCTTATATCCGTGGGTGTGCGACCCTGATTTTTTATCACATAATTTTTCCAAGCTACCTGCAGGTCATGAAGAACGGCGTGGTCAGAGAGCAGAGAGTCTTCGGTTAATTCCACGCCGCGAAAGCTAATTTGCGGCCGGGGTTCGGGCAGTTTGCCTCTGGCTGGTGCCGGGGTCTCGGGAGGTACAAAGGCCTGCATGGGGTCGTTTGGCTCGGTTACGCGTGCAACATAGAGAATCCTCTTTGTTGGGCGGCCATCCTGGAGCAGGTATGCTTCCCAAAGTGTTTTGTACTGCTTGGCAATCCGAACCGGGTTGATGTAGTTGGCGAGTTTGCGTCTCTGGTAATAGGTGTAAACAATCTTCAATTCCGTACCATCGGCCACATTGATTTGGCTGTTGGTAATTATGGGAAGGGGGGTGGTCCCGTAATTGGCGCGCATGGGCTGCCATCCTGTCCGGATGTGGAGAGAATTCTGCTGGATATTGGGTTTGAATGCTACTAATCTGAATAGTTCGGTGCCAGCATCGGGTGCCGGGCCTGCGCCATGTTCGACGACAGCTCTATCTACGACGGTGTACCACCCGTGGATAAACCGTAGTGGCTTGACGCATTTGACGACCAGGTAGTCGAGGCGACACAACACGGGGCCGGAAGGTACGGGCTGATTCTCGGCCAATTCGAGAAAACGCTTGTGGTATTCTGTTCGGTAGTCACGGGTAAATTTTGTGGTTATTGCCTTTCGGACAGCGGCGACAACGCGGGGGTCGATTGGGCCGGGCAGTTCTTCCCAATGTTCGATGTAAGTGCGAACAAGCCTTTCCGAACGCAGATCGTTCGGCAGTGTACCGCGTTCGATGATTTGAACAATGGTTGGCACCGCTGCCTGGCCAAGTCGAATTAAGCTCCACCCGGCTTCATCAGTTGAATCTATCAATTCCGCCAGCAATGGAATCGATTCCTTGTCATCCAAATCGCCTAATGCCTTAGCTGCAGCATTACGCACAGAATCATCAAGGTCACGCCCTAATCGCGCGATATCATCGCGTGCAGATTCGACCCCAAGATATACTAATAACTTAATGGCTGTTATGATCTCGTCTTTGTCTTGGGAATACAGATTGCTTAAAACTCTTATAAAATTATCTTGATAGCGGGTATAATCCAAATCCCAAAGAGGGTACATTCTACCCGCTTTACCAGATAGTGCTTCAACATCGCTTCTAATCTGGCTACACGCGTTTAATCTTTCCTGCAACCTAAGACGAGTAAGCTGGTAAAGAAGGTTTTCCTGATGGGTAATACCAAGGAAGAACCATATCAACGATTTGTAAGGCTCAGGTCTTTCGCCATGGCAAATGATAGTATGTTCTTTACCATCTCGTACTATGGTGATCGTGTAAGTGGTCGGATGGGTGTGCATTGCCCTGCCTTCCCAGCCCGGTGCGGTCAGCCAAGCTGTTTTTTGGAGAAGTTCCTGAAGTTGCTGAAGTCGTTTTTTATCCAAGTTGTGGACAAGCCGAGCAGAAGGCCGCCGGGGATCATCCCCGCGTGCAGGAAGTTCGTCAATGCGGTACTCGCACAAACCATCAGCACTAACTCTGATGTGTTCAACTTGGCTCCAAACTGGACCACGAAAAGCTTCGATGTCGATCGATACCATGTCAAAACCAATATCAACATTAGTATCGCGATGGGGCGGATGAACCGGTAGTGCTGCGCCCTCACCAGGCATGGAATTCCTTGGAAAACCTAAAAGACAAAACTGCACGACACTAAAAACAACCAAAAACCTCGCTAAACTTGATTTTTTCATGATTTTCGGCTTCTTTCAATATATTACACGTCTCGATTATCGTATCACTACTATATATGACGCAAAAACCAGGAGAAAGTTACTATATTTTTCTTAAACTGCCCAAAATATTGGGGAAATACGATACACAGTGGACTTTTCTGGTACGGCGAAAAATACGAAAACTGCCTACAGTTTTTCGTGCTTTACTACGGCTCGGTAGAGGCCGTTGATGCGCTTGCCGTCAACGATTGTGGGGGAGTACATTTCGTTTCTCGGCTGAAGGCGAATTTTATTTTCCGACTCGAAGAACACCCTCTTAAAGGTCGTCTCGTGCGGCATTGCAAAACGAACAAAGCAGTCATCGCCATTATGCACCTCGGCTGCGGGTGAGAATATCACTATATCCCCCTCGCGGAATTTCGGCTCCATGGAATCACCGACAACCCGGACCGCAAAGGCGTTCGGGTCGTGCATGTCCGGGCAGCGAACGTAATCATCAGCTATGCCCACAGGATAGTCCAGGTCGTTGAAATCAGTCGGATAGCCGGCTGAAACTTTGTTTATCACGGGCACCAATCGACCGGCTGCCAGAGGCAACCTGTCCTGCTCGATGTTCAAGTCACTTTCGGCAAGAAGCTCGCTGAGCCGGCTTGCATCAACTTTTTCATCAACGAGATTTTTGACAATCTGCCGCCATTTCTGACTTTCAGCCTCAGCGGATTCATATTCCTGGCGAACATCGGCAGGAAGGCCTTCTATATGAGCAATGTGCAACAGCAGACCCGGTTCAAACTCAAGTGTCTTCTCCAGCCTGGTGAGCAGCTCGTCACTTGGCGGATTTTTTACCTTGCCGGTCTCAATGGTTGACAGATACGGCTTGGAAAAACCGATGCGATTGCTGACCTCGTCCAGAGTCAGATTTAACTGCTCACGTTTTTTTCTTATTATCTGTCCCAGAGACATAATGAATCCTCAAATTTTCCAATCCTTAATCAATTTCTATAAGCTCGTAACTACTGCTTCCCAGGCCGATGCGCTCCGCGTGTTCAATCTGGTAACGCGGGTCGAGCTCGTCATTCCCCAAAAGCTCTCCCAGTTTTCGCCTCGTTTTATTTTCCACCAAATCCAGCGTTGCCTTATCGACGGCCACAGGATCGGTCGAAGCAGCTATACCTATATCATCAACTATTTTACCCATATTCGGCATGCCAAAACAATCACAATCTTTCGTAACCGAGAGTAAAAAGTTGAAAAATGCAGCCTGGTTCTCTTTGCCCTTCAGCACGCCCAGTGCATATTCAGCGATGCTTTTTTGTAATGCTTCACATTCAGGGCCCCAATCGCATTTGACGGCACCGAATCTGCACATCGCCATGCACTCTGCACAGCCTATACACTTGTCCTGGTCGATGTGCGCCTTGGGTTCCCGCCCGCGTTTTTTTGTGGGCGGGGTTCCCTTTACATCGTCAAGTGTTATTGCATCGGCCGGACAATGGTCATAACATACCCCGCAGCGCGTACATTTGTCGCCTATTTCGAGCTTAAGAGCGGCGTGCTGTGTCATCTTGCCCTTTTTGCTTGCACAACCCATTCCTAACGTTTTCAGCGTACCTGCCGCACACGCTGCGCCATGGCCTGTAAAATGGGCCACCGAAAGGAGCGACTGGCTTTGAACTATACCTGATGCGATAAAAACTTTTTTATCTATTTCGCCGTTGATCTTGACCGCTATCTCGCTTGTTCCGAACAACCCGTCCGGCACAATAAATGGTATCCCCAAAACCTCCGGCCGAAAGCCGTGCTTGGCCGCCAATATACTATGATCGATGGCATTGTGCCTCTGGCCGACATATAAAGTGGTCGTGTCGGTTAAAAATGGTTTTGTTTTCAATTTAAGCAGCTCATCCACCAGTCCCTTGATGCACGGAGCTTTTATGTGTGTGTTATTATTGCCTTCCCCGACATGGACCTTTACCGCCGTGAAATCATTTTTCTTAAAGCATCCGGCAAAACCGCCGGCCTTAAAAAGCTTACGTGCCTTTTTGGAAATCACCTTCTCGCCGTCTTTAACAGAAGCTTTAATAAAATATACTTTAGAGCTCATAAAAAACCACCAATATTTATCAAACCAGCCTGCTTACTCCTTGTAACAATTTAGCGTAATGAAGCAGTATGTGTATTATATTGTTTTTTGATTCTTTCGCAAGAACCGCTTAGAAAACCGTATGCTCAAACAGTATTTTAATCCCAAGACCAATAAGGATTATTCCGCCGAGGGCTTCAATCTTGTTTTCGAAAAAATGTCCGAATTTTTTGCCGATGAAAACGCCAAGATATGACAGCACGAATGTGACCAGACCTATTATTATCACTGCAACAGTAATAGAGCTTACGATAAGTGAAAGGGTAATACCGATTGCCAGAGCGTCGATACTCGTAGCAAGGGCCAGAACCAGCAAAACCAGGACATTCGAGGGGTCCAAATTCTTCTTGGCCGATTCAATCTTGAACGACTCATAAATCATTTTACCTCCGACGGCAGCTAACAGGCCAAAGGCGACCCAGTGGTCATAATCCGTTATGTAATCTTTTACACTCATCCCCGCCAGAGAACCTATCAACGGCATAAATGCCTGAAAGCCGCCGAAAAAAACAGCCATTTGCAGGGCGTACCTTACCTGCAACTGCTGATACACACTGCCGCTGACAACAGAGACCGCAAAGGCGTCCATCGCCAGTCCAGCAGCTATTACTATGATTGTGACTAAATCCATAAAACGCTTTCAGAAGGTTTGTGTTTCTATTCAGCCTTTATTATGCCGTCGTTAGTCAGGTCTTCTCCAATTTTTTGGCCGGGTTTGACAACCAACAACTCACCGTCGTCCCAGTGACCATCAACAAGCTTCTGCATAAGGATGGGACTGCCCTTTAGCTCATCGTAGTTCCAGTGAAGAAACTCGGCGCAGCGCTTCGTATAATTCTTATACTCATTCGAATCGGTAAGGCCCCAATCGATATACGCCGCCCAATTATACTCCTTTATCCACTTTTGCTCGACCTCCATCAGATATTGAGCGTTATCGTCACCGTATTTTTCCCTTATATTCTTCGAGCATTTTTTCATAGCGCTCCTTGCTGGGCTGCTTGCCGGACTCTATCCAGCCCGGGCTATACCAGTAAACACCACGGTGCGAATCGAAGTATTCCTGATATCTGTCTTTCGAGCCAAGCAGAAGCGTAATGCAATCATGGCCTCGTGGTGCAACAACAGGGATTTTAGCCGACAGGCCTACAATGCCGTTGCTGCAAAGACCATAGCCAAGCAGTGAAGCATCGTAGGGCCGTCCCTGAATGTCGCAGGTATTATCGAGGGCTTTCTGAACTTCACTGCGAAGCTTTTCCGGCTCATCGTGCAGACCCTGCTCCATTAAAACTACATCAACAACATTTTTCGAGCGGGCAGCACAAAAATACGCCTCCCTCTGCATTACTTTACAGGTTATAAACTGAAGTCTCATCTACGGATTGCACACCTTGCAGGGTCTTTTGCCGGCCTTTATCGCTGCGTCTCTGCTGTTGTAAACTACAAGGTTGTCCGGCTTGATTCTTTTTGCCCAGCGACAATCAGATTTATGGAAGACCCTGCTGCTTCGGGATGCTACAAATTTGTATCCAGCCGCTGCCGATTTAGTACCTGGTTGGGATTGTTTTTCTGTGGCTGTCAATGAATCAGTTTCGCTTGTCAGGCCATTGGAGGCTTGCCTGGCCGGTGGACTATCTGCAAGACTGTAGCTTCCACCTAATGCCTTGTTTACGGCGGCCTTCATTTTAGCCAGGCCGGTCTTCGCTACCGTCAGCGGGTCCTGCTTCCAGTAGGTCGGGTTGAACAGCTCCAGTGAGAGCACCGCCCGGCTGCCGTTGGCGTGCAGGTCACGCAGAATCTGAGTCAGTGGTGCGATGCCGTCACCGGGAAAGACACGGTCCCGGTCAGTTATCGTCTCCCGCGGAGGGTCGGCAGGATAGTCATTCAGGTGAAAAACCTGGATTGCCCGGGGGCTCAGTAATTTAAAGCCGTTGAAGTCGGAACCGCCCTTGTAGGTATGATAGACATCCGGCAGCAGACAGGCCTTGGGATGGCCGCTTTCAATCACCACGAACATCGCCTGGCCCAATCGGTGAAGGTTCTTTGAAGAGCCCCATACCTCGACCTGCGGCACGATGCCCATTTCATCGCCAAGCTCTAATAACGCCCTATACCGCTCCGCCGCCTTCATAAGGTCAAGCCCCGCCTCTCTGGTGGCACCGGCCGGCGGTGCCGCAATGCGCTTGCCGCCTATCTGAGCCAATGTATCCATGTCCCGTTTGTTTTGCTCGAATGCTTTGGCACGCACGCCATCATCGTCCACAATCCACCGGGAAAAGGAAATGGCGCTTTCAACGGTAAGTCCATGGTCCGCGATGCGCCTGCGCAGGTCACTGAGACTGCCCCCCCTGCTAACATACTCGTGGATTTTGTCGACCCACGGCTCAATAGAGTCATAGCCTGCTTTTGCAGTAATCTCAATTTCCTTGTCAAAACTCAGCTTCTGTCCGCGAATAGTGCTGGTATTGAAACAGTAGCTAAACGGCACTGTGCGTTTGGAGGATGTTTGATTTGCACCCTGAGCGACTGTTATGCTGCCAGCGGTTACGGCCGCGCCGATAGCAGCGCCGGCACCGGCTATAAATCCGCGGCGAGAAAGGCGGTTGCGATTCATAATCATCTCCTGTTTCTGTAAGGATATTTCCAAGTGGTAAGGGTGGTTCGCGAACCGCCCCTACTATGCAATAAGGGCAAAGGCATCGCTGACTGTCATACCTTCTTTGATACCTAAGGTCCGGGCCTTTGCGTTTGCCTTTGTTATATTCCGGTTCGGAAAACGTTCCAGCGTCCCTATGGGGTTGTCCGGCGCGCTCTCCACTATCGCTACGGCGACGCCGTAACGCTCGCAGGCCTCGATGTCAATCGCAGGACAAGCCAAAAAACCTTTTGAGCCGGTTACCAGCAGGATATTAAATCCGGCCCATTTGGTCTGCACTCCTTCAACCATACCATTTGGCGTTTGAAATGTTTTTGTATAAACTTCCATTATTGTTCCCCTCGTTATTGCTGGGTTCAGCCTTTCAGGTTTCCTGCAAAAGGTTGTTACCACTGAGGAGTCAGGCGCAGGAATCGAAACGCAAAAGGCGATGCGGACAAATCATACCGGCTCACCGAGATGTTCGGCAATTTCGGCTAATTTCTCATTAAGTAGCTTTTTACTTGAAGCCTCTACGTTCAGTCGCAGCAGCGGTTCAGTATTGCTCGGCCGACAATTAAACCACCAGTCCTTATACCCGATAGTAACACCGTCTAAGTGGTCGATTCGGCCGTCGCTGTATCTTCTTGCAAGCTCGTCCATTTTTGCCTGCTTATCCTCTACTTCGAAGTTTATTTCGCCGCTGCCGGAGTATCTTTGAAACGGCTCGATTAGCCCGCTCATCGGGACATCGGCTTTACTGAGAATATTCATCACGTGCACCAGAGTAATCATGCCCGAATCGGCATAGTAGTTGTCCGAATAATAGAAGTGTCCAGAAAGCTCTCCGCCGAATATGGCGTGCGAATCGCGCAGGGCCTTTTTCATAAAAGCATGTCCGACTCTTTCCCTTCGTGGTGTGCCGCCGTACTTGATAATTTCTTCCATAACAACTCTGCTGCTTCGCAAATCGTAAACTACCACCGATTTCGGCTTTTTTTCTAAAAAATACGGCACCATCAGGGCCGTTATCAAATCGCAGCCGATAGTATTACCTTTTTCATCGACCATCATCAACCTGTCAGCATCACCGTCGAAGCAGACCCCGAAATCACATTCCTTTTCCTTTACCGCTGCTTTTACCTCATCCAGATATTTCTCAATCAGAGGATTCGGCTCATGTTTGAATTTTCCGGTGTGCTTGAAGTTAAGAGCAACGATTTCTACGGGCAGGTTGCTGAAAATGGCCGGGACCGTCTTGCCTGCCATTCCATTGAAAGCGTCAACGGCAATCTTCATCTTTTTTATATTCGGCTTAAGAAACTTCAGCACGTGATTTTTGTATTCGGCGGTCAGGTCATATTTTTGCACCGAGCCGGTAGCTTTGCCCTTTGTATGCAGTAAAGCCATTGCGACATGTTTTATATCCTTTAAGCCGGTATCGACACCAATGGGTTTTGCGCCCAGACCGGATATCTTAAAGCCGTTATACTTGGCCGGGTTATGGGAAGCGGTAACCTGTACACCGCCGCAGGTGCCAAGATGATTGATTGCACAATACATCTGCGGTGTATCAACCATTCCTATATCAATTACGTTTGCGCCGGTAGTATTCATCCCTTTAATAAGGGCCTTGGCTAACGCCTCGCTATGCGTCCTCATATCGCGACCTACACACAGCGACTGAGCATTAGCCTGGCCTCGCTCATAACCGCTAAGCAGCGACCGCAAGAATCGAGCCGTGGCACAGCCAATCTTCCACGCACCTTCCTCATCGATTTGGTCGGGATAAATGCCTCTTATATCGTATGCCTTGAAAATCGCAGGGTCCATCTTATTGACTCCTATAACGTTTAGCATATAGCGGATAGTTTTTCCATTGCATCCGCCATCTACTATCCGTTATTTGCTACTATACACCTGCCCGGCTCGAAATGTCAACAACGAATATGCAGAACAGTGGGATACCGTCTAATTGGCAATAAAAATCAGATAAAGACCACCGATTAGAACGAGGATACCGCAGATTTTCTTAAGAATTACTGCGCCCCTGGATTTCTCGTTCCAATTCATGTATCGCTGCACCAGTTCGGTACAGGTACCGGCCAGAACGATGACCGAACAATGTCCCAGGCCATAAACTATAAGCAACAACACCCCATAGAAGAGATTCGTTGCAGCTAATTTGAAGGTAACGCCCAGCATGGGGGCCATATATGCAAAAGTGCAAGGCCCCAAGGCGACGCCGAACACCAGCCCGAGAATAAACGCTGCGAGCATTCCCTTTCGTTTCATACTGACTTGGCCCGGCCCGCTCCAGGGCATAGGTATCACATCCAAAAGATGCAGGCCGACAATAAAGAATATGAAAGCAACAAAATAGTTGCCGTACTTGCCGACATCTCCCATCATTCTGCCGAGGGTAGCGGTAACGGCCCCTATAGCACCTATTGTAATTAAAATGCCCACTGCAAAAAGGGTGGATATGATAAAGGCTCGTCTGGTTGAGATACGACCTTGTTCGTCAATGAATCCTACTATCAAAGGAATACTTGCCAGGTGGCACGGACTCAGAAGGATGCTCAGGATACCCCATACAAAGGCTGCGGTCAGAGCTATTGCAGGCGCCCCCTCAACAGCGTGCGTCAGCGTTGTAAAAAGTTTTTCCATCCGCTATTCGGTACCCATCTCCGCCAGTTTTTTCTCGATCTGCTCCTGTGCGAAAAAACCGACGTGGCGAAACACCTCTTTGCCGGTTTTGTCGAAGAATATCTGGATTGGAATAGATTGCACACCGTAACGTGATGCAAGTATCGGCTCTTCTCCCACATGGACAAAGAGAACATTAACTTTTCCCTTGTATTTTTCTCGCAGCGTATCCAGTATCGGCGCCATCATCTCGCACGGGACGCACCCGGTCGAACCGAAATCGACAAGGGAAGCTCTGCCGCTTTCGCGGACTTTGTCAACCGGATTGTCTCTCGCCAATGCCGCCTGGACCTTGAGCCACGAGGCTGAAACTTCAATCCGCATTCTACGTCCCGTGGTCCGGATGTGCTCATCGATGAGTTCTTGTTGTTTCTGCTGGAGCAGGAATTGCTCGATTTGAGGCTTGACCTGCGTCAGAGAAGCACTACCAAGAATTTCTTTATTGCTGTTGTAGAAATCGAGAATTTCCTCATCGCCGACTTTCACCGTCTTGGCTAAGGCACTCAAATAGTCCTGGATAATTGCCTGTTCATTCTTTTCCGAGATGTCCTTGCTACTTTTGGCTGCCTCGGTTCTTGCCTCTGCCAGGAGTAACTTGAAAGTTGCGATCTGCTCCAAAACGAAAAAGGCGTTTTTTTTGAGCTGCGGGCGCATTTGCTCCGGGGCTTTTGCGATTTCTATGTTTATATCCTTATCATTAATAACCAGATTGCCAGCTTTGAGCAGTACTCCTTCTGGAAGCTCCGAGGCCAAGGCGTAGCCAAGTGCTCCTCCTGTCAGGGCCGGATATAGGTCGTTGATTGTCAATGGTTTTGGCGTTACCAAAGACGGGCTGTTCGCTTTGTTTGCTTCTTTCCCATGCAGAGGCATTACAAAAACCAGAAAAGAAAGATATCCAGCTATAAAAATACCGTAGCGTTTCATAATTATTCTCCTCTTTATATGTTATTTAGGAATACATTCGCCTATCTTGCAGGCCTTCTGGATTTGCTCAGGTGACAGTTTCATTTTGTCGGCAAGGGCCTGACTAATGCTTATCAACCTGCCGGTCTCGTAAGGGTTCTGCTCGACCCATTTCTTAAGGTTCTCTGCATCGACAAAAAATCCCTGGTGGAAGCAGCCAGCAGAGCCCCATGTACCATCGGGCTTCTGGCGCTGGCCAAACCAGGCAACGGCTGTCGCCGGTTCCAGTGAGGCCATCTTGCCGTCGAGTGTCTTAACGACAATCAGCTCACCGGTTAGCCGGTCCCGCTCACGTACTTTGATATCCAGACCGGTACGGGCTGCCACCCCCAGCGCACAATGCGAACAGCATCCGTAAGTATGTATCCCTCCGGAGATAACTTCAGCCGCATCCTGCGGGTAGCACGCCCGATCACAAAATCCACAGCGGTGTGAAAGTTCCGTTTGCTTAAGATCGCCAAATCCGACGATACTGCCTCCACTGCTTTGCTGCTCAATGCCGGCTGCCTGACGACCGGCAAAAGCTCGTATCCACGGCCGGCCATTTTCCATATGAACGCCGTACAGATAAACAGCATCCGTAAGGGCGACCTGTTGGGCTGAGGCCCAATCGGTAACAGTAACCTTCTTTTCAAAATCGGTCTTGTCTTCGGTCAGGCACGAATACATGATGAAATAGCAATGCGGGCTGCACAGCCGAACCGCCCCTTTTTCGGTCTCAACGGTCACAAGTGTCTTCGGATTTATATCACCGTCACACATATAGCAGATTTTGCCTTTGCTCCTGTTATCGACCCGAGCCGGCTTGAGTCTCTCAAAAGATGGCTGATTAAGGGACAGGTCAACGCCAAACTCTTTCCATTTTGAAAGAATATCTTCTTTGGAGAAAAAGCCTTCGTGCCTGAACAGCTCTTTGCCCGAAGCATCGAAGAATATTTGTGTTGGTATAAGCTTAATGCCATACTTTGGAGCCTCCGCAGGGTTCTTCCAGACATCGATAAACTCTACTTTAAGCGTGCCTTCATATTCGCTCTTTAACTCCTCAAGGATTGGAGCCATCATCTTGCATGGTATGCACTTATCCGCACCGAGATCCACAAGACGTGGCAATGCTTTGGATTGCTCTATGGCTGTCGATTGGGCTTTTGTTTTTTCAGCCTGGGTAGCATCTCCTATATCGCGAGCATTGTTCACCACGACCAAAGACGAAGACTTTTCTTGTTTTAGAATAACTACGACGCCGACAGCGACCACCAACGCTGCAATAATGACAATTTTTCCTGTCTTATTCATATTCAATCATCCTTTCTGAATTTTCGTCGCTTGTTAAATGGCTTAAGACTACACAAGTATCTTTTTGATTTCGTCCTGCGATAGAACTTTGCCAACTACTTTCACCTTGCCATCGAGGGCCAGCGCCGGTGTCACCATCACACCGAATTTCATAATTTCATTGATGTCCGTAACCTTTTCTATCTCAAACTCGATTCCAAGCTCTTTCGCGGCGGCTTCCGCATTTTCCGCCAGCTTTTTACACTTGGGACATCCCGTGCCGAGAATCTGTATTTTTTTCATTTTGTGTCTCTTGCCTTCTTCTGATTATCGTAAAACCGATTATCTGATTTTATATTTCCTTTATCCGAAATATCAAGCCAGCCGTTGTGCCTGACTTTAAAACAATCAAATTTCCCGATATAAGGCTTTATATCCAGCAGCGGCGTGCCGTCCAGAATATCAAGCTCGGAAACATGGATTATATTTGCCTTAACGGATAAAAGTTTCACACAGGAAAGGCCGATAGGATTCGGACGCGATGGGGCACGAGTCGCAAACAAACCGTGCCATCTGTCATCCAAATAAGGCTTAACCTTCGCCTTGAACTCCGAGGCCCTATCAAACCAGTATAACAGCCAGATTCTTTCAAAACCGTCCAGGTCAAGCAGAGCTTCTTTAAATTCACCATAAACCTCTACCGTCCCTTCACAGCCCATTGCGAAAACCGGCTGAATCGGCATACCATCTGTCTGGGTAAAAGGTGAATGAATTATCCCTATCGGTTTGAGTTTCACAGGTTTCGTTTTCTTCTTCATGTGCATATCCTCTTGAAAAAAAGTTTCAAAACAAACTTATTCTTTTTCAATTACTTTCGAACTGTACAGTCCCGAACCAACCTTGTGTCCTCAGACATATCCGCACCAGCATAAGCATAACCGGGACCTCAATAAGCACACCGACAACCGTTGCAAGAGCCGCCCCGGAGGAAAGCCCGAACAACATCGTCGCCGTAGCTATCGCAACCTCAAAATGATTAGACGCCCCTATCATCGCAGATGGAGACGCATCACGATATTCGAGCTTTAATATCCTTGTCAGCCCATAAGCCAGCCAAAAGATAAGATTGGTTTGAATAAATAAGGGTATCGCAATCCATAGAATTGTCAGCGGATTAGAAAGAATAACCTCTCCCTTGAATGAAAACAGTAAGACCAGGGTTAAAAGCAATGCGATTATCGTCACCGGTGTCAGAAAATGCAGAAATCTTTCCTTGAACCAGTCTTGGCCTTTGGCCGCGATAATCCATTTTCGCGACAAATATCCTGCAACCAACGGCAAGGCAACGTATATGGCAATCGATAACAATAACGCCTGCCAGGGAACGGGAAGTCTGCCTACGCCAAGTAAAAATCCACCTAATGGGCCATAGAGCAAGAGCATGGTTAGAGAGTTAATGGCCACCATTACCAGCGTATGTCCATCGTTTCCTTTGGCAAGATAGCCCCAAACAAGAACCATAGCCGTGCACGGGGCTATCCCAAGGAGAATACAACCGGCCAAGTAGCTTCTCCAAAGGGGAACCTGGAGCATCTTAATGCCTTCAACCTCAATAACTGTTCCGGCCCCGTATGCAGCACCAACGGGTAAATCAAGACCGAAAGGCATCTTTACCTGGTCAACCGCATCCGGGCCGATTAAAGAATAAAAAACAGTACCTAAGAAAAACAGTGATATCGCGTACATAGTAAACGGTTTGACTGCCCAATTCACAAAGAGAGTTAGTCCAACTGGCCTGATGCTTTTGCCCGCCTTTAGCACCTCAGCAAAATCGATTTTCACCATAATCGGGTACATCATAAAAAACAGACACACTGCTATCGGAACGGAAACCACAGGCGCCTTATTAACATAAATGGCTAAACTATCGAGGTAGCTGGCGACTGCCGGCGCCACCTTGCCCAAAACGATTCCGCCTACAATACAAAGCCCCACCCAGATTGTCAGATACTTTTCAAAAATATTCAGGCCCTTGCCCTGCTTCTGAGATGCATTATCATTTGTCATATATGATTTCTCTCTGCTTACCGTCTATTTCTTAAATGCCGTGACGTCAACACTAACAACATAATCGCTGATTTTCATTCCCTCCGGCAGGTATTCCGTTACCTGTTTGTAAATCGGGTCGTTACAATCGACCATCACATCGATGTTGCATGTTTTTTCAGTAATCTCAACATCCTTCAGACCTGCCTGTTTTGCCATCGTTATCGTCTCATCTATCAGCACTGCACCGGCCACACAGCTAACCAGCGCCGC
>JBGVTO010000106.1:0-7813 GCA_041862635.1 Phycisphaerae bacterium
GAACACTTTATAACAGGCATCTGACAAATTTGGCTCGACTTTACCGATAGATAACATAGAGGGCTTCTTAATTGTAAGTGTTGATTAAAAAAGAGCTTATGCACATTCTTAAAGTAAGACAGTACAATTAGAAGGGAGAGGATTTTCATTGGTTTTTAGTTTGAAAATGTAAGGTAGAGTGCCTGCTTGTTTGGGGTTGGCAGGCAGGAGGTCATGGTGAGTTGAGATATGTTGTGGACGGTTAGGGTTTATTTATTGTGCGATTCATAGACATGGTTTCAACTTGCCGCAGCTTAGGTTCGTAAAGCTCGTGTTTCTGGGCTTTCTTCAGATAGCGCTGTGATGTATCCATTAGGCTACGAAACTCGGCTGATATGTCGTAACTTGAATTCCTCAAAAAAATTTGTGGTAACAGGGATTTTAGTATTTGACTTTGAGCTTTTGATAGGTGTCTGACGTGCCCCCTTCGGGATACTATTGACTAAAGTTATAGACAGGACCGAGTTTCTATGTGATGTTTGCTTTTAAGAGTATAGAACCATAGATCATTTAGCTGCTTCTGCAATCTGAATATCTCGTTTTACCTGATCACTATACTGTTCCCATGAAAATACAGCTTCGTGTTTCTGCTTCAATCTGGACAGCTGAACGGCAGGTACTGGATTATAATGCTGTTGCGTCACTTTAATGATTTCCTTCCAGTGTTGGACGGTGTTTTCGAGAAGCAGAACTGCTTTTGTCTTTTGTCCTTTATCCTTTGTTTTACGAAAAGTCTCAAGTGCTACTCCGGCACGCAGTTTATCCGCAAAATAAAGGCTCAAATAGGCCCAAGCTTGCACATCTGCAATTTCACAATTGAGTGTATGATCTTCCTGCTTTGCTCTATGCAGTAAATCTTCAATCAGTTTCAAGGCTCTATTTCCGTCATTCTCTAAATCATCGGCCAGTTCCAAGGGAGTCAAAAAGATATCTTTAATATTTTTGTTGCCAATCATTGATTCTACATAATCTGGTATAGACAAGTACATGGGATCGAGTGTTCTATGTTCAATCAGTTCATCAATCGAAATGAAGGGTGAGATCTTATCATTGAAACCGTTTTGGACAGGGGCAAGGAATCCTTCCGAATATAGAGTATAATCCCAAGTTGCGCTATGAAAAGAGGCTAGTCTCAACGGCATACGGCTTGCCAGAGCATAAGCTTCTAATAGTGTATCGCCCGTATTGTCGCCGTGACGGCGATTGAAATCAGCCGCAAAGACAGTATCAGGAGTATTCGGTTCGAACAATAATCGTCCCCATAACTTGTAAAACAGCCATTGTTTTTCAAAGGCATACTGCCAGGTGACGTGGTCATTCGGCTTGTGAGAGTAATCCTTGGCTGGGATATATCCTTCAGAGCCTATGAAATACCCACCGACGTAATCCCTGCCGTTTACGGCGATGTGTTCCCGTATGAAATCGGGCTGTCCCCACCGGAGAATGAAAAAATCTTCATTCCGAATCATCCATACTATCTGATAGTTTGAAGGTTTTGGCTTCCAAAATCGCTCATCGATTTGCCCCGACGAGTAGTCATGTGTAATGGCCAGGCGGGGTGTTGAATGGCCATGAGACCAATTAAATTTGACCTCCACCCAAACTGGATCCGGAAAGTTCGCTTCGTCTATGACGCGTCGCATTTCAAGAGGAGATCCAGCCAGCACTGAACGATGAATGAACTTCGCCGGACGTTTTGCCAGCTTCATACCTTTTATGAAAGTATCTTGTATCCAGTCCTCTCGTTCTTTGGGCGTCATGTTGTTCATCCAGTCTGCCAATGTGACGCCGAGCCCTGTAAGTCCATCATACTCATTGATCACCTGGGTGACGCACTGTCGTGTGTATTCACGGACAATTTCAGATTTATCGTTTCTTTCCTTGACGCCATGAGCTTTGGCGAATTCAGGGGAAACAACAATATTCCAGTTTACGATGTAGGTTTCGATCCCGCGCTCCTTTGCCATGCTAAAAAGACGACGCCAGAAACGCTGCCATTGGGCCAGTTCTCTTTCAGAGAAAGGACATGCCTCTGAAAAATTCTTTGGACGAATCATGTATGTGAATGGATGGAGATTCCACAACGACAATACGTTGAAGTGATTCTCAGCCATCATATCCAAAAAACGCTGCCAGAAGTTCAAATCTCGGCAGGTTTGAGTGTGAAGGTTCATAGCCGGATTTCCATTGGGCCTATAGGATGACCATGGGAGGTTAAATTTGATCGCGCGAAACGCAAAATGCGGATTGGTAACTTTTTCTTCAACTTCTCTCAAACCGTTTTTCACCTGAATCTGTTCTGTTAAATCGAGCGTCCCATACATCGCACCTGTTTCATCGCGAGCAACGACGCAGATAATAACCTTGTTGCCAGAGTGAAATTTTCTAATTTGAAAACCTTCTTGTTTTATCATGGGATTGATTAACTGTTTCATAGGTGTGCCTGGCAGGAAAACTGCCTCTGTCTCATCTGCCACAATAATAATATCTTTGTGACTGAGATCTGCGAGGTCGTAAACTAAAGGAGTCTCCTTTGCCTTGCGCAGAGCTTCTGCCAGTCTGGAAACTGCAAAATTTAATTGGGCACAATCTGTTCTATATGCAATAGAAACATCTGCTTGGACAGGAAAGAGAATTACAAACAACGCTGTAATAACAAACAAGATTTTAGTGTATAATACTAAAGGACCTTTCATGATACACCTCACTTCTATCTATTGATCGTACTACGCAAAAAATCAAATCTAAAACGAGTAACCTCATTTAAGTGTTACTTTGCGTAGTATGTCACGTTTGTCATGAAAACTCAAGTAAAGATACAAATGAGAATCAAATCAGATATTCTTTGTTATTGATCATAATATTTGGACAACTGACAACTCAATAAATAACGAACATATACAAATTTTCAGAGGCAATTGTTTAGCACTTTCCATCCAGACTGAGAGGGAGGACAAATTGAATTCTTTACCAAACCATAGGATAAACCGTCAAATTAAACTCGTAATCCCCACCAATCGACTTGAAAACAGACGAAGCGGTGTATTGCGTAGGGCAGACAGGCTTGATATCATAATGGGCCGAATAATTTACCGAAATGGCTGTTCTAAGCTTTGAAGGATTGTCTCTACAAAAAACATAAATCCAGAATAGACCCTTCACAACTATCGAGGAAATGTAGAATTCAATTTTATTAGGAGATAAGATGAAGAAAACAGGTTTTTTGCTATTAATATCTGTTGTGAATATCCTGGGACCTTATGGGTGTAACACTCAACTTGAGAATAACAGTGGTAGTACGAGGCAGAATGCAGTAAACAAATCTGACCCGAGTCCATCGGTGCCAGCGATTCATTCTATTGACAGCAATTTCAACAGAATCGCCATTGTGCGACTCAAAAACGGCACAGATCTTCTTGACGGTTTGAAAAAAGCAGTGAAGAAAGAGGGAATCAAGAACGCTGTTATCTTAAGCGGCATCGGTTCATTGACCAGTTATCATGTCCACGCCGTCGACAACATTACCTTTCCAACGAAAAATGTATTTTTCAGAGCTGAAGGGCCTCAGGATCTGCTAAATGTAAACGGCTATGTGATTGATGGTAGGATTCACGCCCATGTCACATTTTCAGATGAAGAGAAAGCGTTGGGGGGTCATTTAGAGCCGGGCACGAGAGTTTTCACGTTTGCGATTATTACTTTGGGCATACTTGAGGAAGATGCAAGCCTTAGAAGGTTCGACGACTGGAAATGGTAAGTCAAGTAACTTAACAATCGGATGCCAACACCGTTCTTCTTGGAACCCTTTCGCAGTCAACAGGTGAATCAGTAGTCAGGCGAATCAATGCTGCAGAAACAACTGACACAATGATATCTCAATGGCCATTTCATATCGAGGTTGTAATTGGGCAGAGCAAAAACTTCTTGGAGGCCGCTTATATTCAGCAGTATAATTTAAATGATTCTTGTTTATGAATAAAAAGAGCAAATATATGAGGAAAATAGATAATCGACAATATAAATTGACGCAAATAAAACCAAAGCCTGCTTCCACTAAGTCTAAAATAAAGGGCAAGAAAGGAAGAAGGTACGATTCAAAACTGGACAGAAGGGGCATGAAATAGTACCCATCTATTAGTTCGTATTTTTCACATCTATAACATTTTGTCCAAAACCTCTCTCCTGCCGATGGGCTCATCGGCTCTTGCAGTTCTGGCCGTCCAAAAGCAATAGAAGATCATTTGAGTTGAGTGTTACAGAAGCTATTGTATTGGGTGTTGGATGCTATGCAGACCAAAAGATACGACAAGAACGGGCTTTGAGGATTTTGAGATTGCTTTACTGTCTAAATTCTGTATAATAGGAAACATACAGGCAAGCCATGGAAATCTGTGCTCAAAGTGGATGGAGGAAGCGAAATGAGAAATATCGCCATCACACTTGTGCTGATTTCGGTCGCAGTTGCAGGATGCTCGATTCGACAGTGCTACTGGTATAATCCCGCAAAGACTTTGGAAGAAGCAAAGCAAGACTGCCGAGAATGCTATAATGAGGCTGTAACAGAAGCATCAGAGGCTGTGGCAGAGTATTACTATGATCACGCTGCACCGCCTGGTCCGTCTTACGACTTTGGTCGTGGCATCGTCAGCAGTGAGGCAGACTATAACGCTCTGTATGGCTGGATTATGTGGGGAGATAGCTATCGGCAGAATGTGTTTCGCGGATGTATGAAACGCAGAGGTTACTTCAGGATAAGGGAAGATCAACTGGGACAATCGGTGCGAAAAAGGTCGTTATCTATGGACAACGTAGCGGGGAGATGAGGAAACCGAAAGGTGACATTTGTTTGTTCCGTCTCAGCAAGAAGTGGGACAGAAAACAATAAGGTCTTTTCAGAAAGAAACCGGCAAAGTATTTGATTAGAAGGACCTTGTCTGTTAGGCTATTCTGTGTTCTCATTTGAGCGTTACTAACGTTTTATTAAATCATTCTGGAGTTAGCCTATGTCAACGACCACAAAGAAAGAACTTATCGACAGAATTGCTGAAAGTACTCAGGCTAAGCGTGTGTTAGTGAAAGCTACAGTTCAGAATTTCTTCGACGAGATAATCTCCGAACTTGTCAAGGGTAACCGCTTGGAGTTCCGCGACTTTGGTGTTTTTGAAACTAAAACGCGGGCAGCCAGAACAGCACAGAATCCAAAAACTCTGGGACAAGTTCATGTTCCAGCCAAGCGAGTAGTTAAGTTCAAGGCGAGTCGGTTGATGATGCAAAAGCTGAATGGTCGCAAGGCAAAAATTTAGCAGTCACTCCGAGACGTCTGCCCAAATTTCATGGACCAGTCTCACCAGGGGCGACTCTATCTCGGACGGATCACGGGCCGTAAGGCAGAATCAGATACATAGAAAGTACAGGAATAAAAGATACCGGTTATGTTACAGGGACTCTTAAGAACGATTAGCACTGATCAGATGGAGCAAATCCATCATGCGGTACTGCACGTCTTGGAAATAACTGGTCTACAGATTCGGGGACGGTTTCTATTGGGGGCGTTGGCCGACGCCGGATGCCGGGTGGATTTTGACAAACACCGGGCCTGGTTTAAACCGGACCTGGTAGAACGTCAAATCGGGGCCCAAAAAGACCGCTACAAAAAGGTGAGATCGTCCCTGTGGTATCCGTTTTGCGGTCGACTACCGGTCAACAATGTGGCCTGGCCGGATGAATTTACGATAGACTATGGCTTTGGCACGCCCTTTATCTATGACTATCCTGCAGGAACGTACCGCAAGCCCACGGCCCAAGACCAGATCGATATGATCAAACTGGGCCAGGCCATTCCGGAGGTCAAGGCCGTGAATGCACCGTTTGTCTGCGGCGACTTTGACAGCCGTATGGAGAGTCTCGAATCCGCGCGCCTGCTGTTACTACATACGGATAAGCCGGGGTGGGTGGCAACCACATGCGGGCAGGAGGTCAAGTATCTGGTCGAAATAGCCCAACTGGCTGCCGATCAGAACAGCGGTGCGATTCCGTCTGAGCCGGCGATTTTTGTGAATGCATATTGCACTACGTCACCGCTCAAACTGGATACGCGTTCCTGTGATGTTTTGGCCGAGGCTCTAAAATACAAGTTCCCGGTAAACTTCGCAACTATGCCCATCCTGGGTGGCACCACACCCGTGACACCCGCGGGCAGCGTGGTGGTGGCAGCAGCGGAACTGCTGGGGTGTATCACCGCAATGAGTCTGATTGACCCCGAGATCATGGTCTACACCACGAGTATTGCTGCCGTCATGGACATGAGAACCACCCAGGTCTGTTATGCTGTACCCCAGGCGATTCTGACCGATGTGGCCCTACATCAGTTGTTCCGGACCAAGTACGGCCTCGTGCTCAACGTGGAACCCGCGTATGTAGAGGCCAAGTGCCCGGGTATCCAGGCGGCCTTGCTCAAGACCTATCGGCAGATGGCCTTTGCCGCAACGGTCAGTGCCTCGCTACCCATTGGACTGCTCGACAGCGCGTCGACCTTTTCCCCAACCCAGGCCATGATCGATCGTGACATCAACCTGGCACAGCACCGGTTTGCCAGCGGCATTGAGGTCAGTCCCGAGACCTTGTGTGTGGGTCTCATCAACGAGATGGAATTCTGCGAAAAGAGTGCGTATATCCAGACAGACCATACACTCCGCCACTTCCGGGATCTGCTTTGGGACTCTCCGTTTCTGGATCGAACCACCAAGCAAGAGCGTGCTTACCCACCCGGTCGGGAAGATGAGGCACTCCTGCAAAAAGCCGACCAGGCCTGGCGGAAGCTGGTGGAAACTGCCAGGCCCATAGAGCGTGACGAGCGTTTTCGCCGTGAACTGAATCGTATTGTGGAGGCAGCACGCCGAGAATTGCTAATGTAAAGAGGAACAGAAATATACACATTAAACACGATTGAGGTGTAACCATGGAATTTGACCACGTAGGCATTATCACCACCGAAAAGAAACCCGGCGAGGTTTTTATAGAGGCCACGCGCGTGTGGATCACCAATTGTGAAGACCATCCTTACCGTGTGGAGTGGCTGCGTTACGAGCCCGACAGCCCCGTTACCGGCCCCCTGAGGGAGATTCCGCATATCGGCTACCGCGTGGCCAGTGCAGAAGCTATCACCGAGGCCTCCCAAGGCATGAAAGTCTTACTCGAGCCCTTTGATGCTGGCTTTGCCGTGGCTGGATTCTACCAGACCCCTGACGGCGCAGTCGTCGAGTTCGTCACGTACAAGGATGGACCCTCGCCCTGGTCGGGCGCTCGCGCGTGATGACGTATGCATTGTGAATAAGGAAAACTCTGTTGCAGAGTGTGAATCGCCGGAGCTTCCTGCGCAATGTGTGATTATCAAGAGGGCATCGGACCGCTGCAACACTCCTGACCTTCCATTGAATGTGTTTTGGAAAATCTTTTCACAGACTCAATGATTATTGATCCTGAAGAGGCTTCTCACGAACTGCAAAACGTCAGAATTCTTCCAAGATTCACCCCTTTCAGGAGCTGGAAAACACCCAGATTTTCAGGTGACATCGTGTCTCCAGAATGTCTCCACAGATGTCAACATTAAGTATACGATATCCTTAGTTTTTCTACATCTCGGACTTGCAATTTAAATGTTGCATGCCGCTGATACAGGTCAAAGACATGAGTCAATTCCTTGATACAGCACAAGTATGGCAGATAACTCAACGGATCTCATGATAGAGCAAAACTTCCACCTGCTATAGGACTA
>JBGVTO010000107.1:0-8836 GCA_041862635.1 Phycisphaerae bacterium
GGGTCGAATGGGCCAATTTCGAAACAACTCTAATCGGTATTTCACAGGACCACCCTTGGATAAACGGCAGAGTCTCCGACACAAAAAAAGCCATAGGCCATTTTCCGCTCCCTCTGACCTACGGCTCATAACTACAAAGTATTTGACAGCTTATCTTTCTAATTTTGCCAATGCGTTCTTCAATATCTTCGCCATCCGCTCAGTTTGCAGCTCAATAATCTTATTTCCTAATTTTGCACTTGCGAATTTGCGTGGGTCCCGGCCGCTGACACCGACCGGCCAGCGCTCCTTCGACAACCTGTCCATCCGCACCAGTTCCGGCCTCAACGCCATCACCAGCGAAGTCTCATTCATCGCCGCATGGTCCACCTGGATACCCATCCCCTGCCGGTCGTACTCACTGCCCCAGCAGACAAACGTCTCAAGGCCGAACTTCTCCTTCCATTCCGCCGCGTTCCTGTTAAAGAAATTCGTCGATGGCCCGTGCCCATGCGCAACCACAATACGAAAGCCGGCCCGTTTAAGCTGCTTGAGCGTTGCCTCGATTATCGTCCTGAAAGTCTCCTCCGGCACCCAGTACGCGCTGCCGGCAAGCTGCTGGTTCTTATAGCGCCTCTCCTCTGCCATACCCTCGCCGAGAGTATCCATCCCGTAAAGCTCTTTTCCGTCCACCACCTCCATCCGGTCCGGCCCCAAAAAAAGCATCGGCAGCACAACGCCCCCAACGCGCTGCGCAAGCTGAATAAAAAAACCATAAGATTGCAATCCGTCCGAGCCTATCGGCAGATGCTCCCCATGCCACTCCAACGTCCCCAGCGGCAGATACGCTATCGGCGCCGCTGCAATCCGCTCACGAAACTCCTGCGGCGTCAATTCCGCATACAACACCTTCTCAGCCGAAGGCTTTGAAGCCGCACTCTCAGCAGACTTAGACACCTTTTTGTGCTTATCTGCAAACGGCAGAGTATCCGGAACCACGTGTATCTCTGTCGTGAATTTGTGAGGCATGGGACCGCCGCTGTTGAAAGTCAGCTCAACGAAAAATGCCGTCCAGCCCTTTTCCGGCTCGTCAATTTTCGCCAGATACGTCCCCGCGCCGCGGGCACCGAGGTCTGTGCTTTCCCAGACCGCCCCGATAGTCTCAAGCCGAAAGTCACGCGTATTCTCATTCGTTGCCTGCCACAATTTTACAGCCATTGGCGCCGTCTTTGTATTGACCTCTATTGCACCATCGTCTCGAACCTTCCAGCTAAACTTCGGCAGCCGCAAACCTTTCAGTATGGCCCCATAAAACGCCGACAGACTCCCCACCGCGTCTTCATTAAGTCCATGGTCCGTATTGGGGATGTATCGGAGGTATTTTGGCCCCGGCAGGTCGTGAAAATAAAACTGGGCCGAATCCGACACAAAGAACTGGTCGCCGCTCGAATTGACCAAAAACTTGGGCATCGTATATCGGCTGCGATACTCATACGGGTCTATAAATTCCCTCAGCTTCCGGCCCTCAGGTATATCGAGCCGGCTGAAAATATTCATTTCCTCGTAATCTTCGATAGCATCGGAGTAAAAGCCATAGGCGCTGAAATGGTACTTCATCTGCTCGGCCATATTCAGCACATCGATGACCGCCGGGATAATCGCGATGACCCGCTTATCGACGGCCGCTGTCAGCCACGTCGTCCAGCCCCGCTTGGAACCTCCGGAGACAACAAACTCATTGATATCGAGCTTGCCGTTACTAACGGACGAGATATGGCTGTGAATCGTGTCCATCGCCCGCACGGCACTTTTGACCATCGGCAGCAGCAGCGGCCAGGTACTATCGCCCGTTTCAATGTATTTATTAAAGGTATAAGCGATAATCGCATCTTCATATCGAGGCCTCTCGCCGTCGGGGAAATTCAAAGGCTGGTTCGGAACCATTCTCAGCTCCGCAACAACCGTGTTGGTAAGAACAGCAACGCCGGCCACCATCGAGTCCGCTTTAGCCGGAGCAGGCCTGTCATTACTGCCGCCGGTTATCCAGAGCAGCGCTTTATTGAAAGTCACCTTGTCGGGCTTGATTATCGTCAGCCAATGCTTCCAGAGTGTCCTGTCCACCTCATCCTTGCTGCGCCAGGACTGCGAGGTCATATCCAGCACATAGGCTGTATAACCTACACCTGCGATAGTATTCACAAGACTGTAGCCGTAGTTTTCATCCGGCGCCTTAACATAATCGTCCAATGGCGTTCCAACAACAATCTGCGCCAAGACAAAAACCAGCACCAGAGTTACAAATTTATATCTCGATTTCATAATCTACCCTTTCTTTTTGTTCGACCCGAAAGCCGTCTTCTGTTGCATCTACACCTTCGGCGGAAAAATGCCCCGCAAATATTTAGCGGTCGGGTGGCACCCTCAAAACCTGGCCTGAGCTCGCCGAAGGCTTTTTTGGGGGTGGGCCTTTCCAACAGCGCTATACCTTTGGCGGAAAGATACCCCTCAGATATTCAGCGTCATATCGGCAGCTTTCCTCAATACCCAACGGCATCTTCGTACCCTCCATCACAAGCCATCCTCGATAGCCGATGTCATCTATCGCCTCTCGAACTCGTTCAAAATCAATCGAGCCTTTTCCATAGAGGTCGTCGTAATCTTTGGCGTGAAACTCGCAGATGTGTTTGCCGAGTTGGCGGATTTCCTTGTAAATGTCATAGCCCGCCTTATGCGAGTTAGCCACATCGTAATAAACCTTCACGGCAGACGAACCGACGCGGTCGATGATTTCCAAATGTTGCTCGGCGCTCAGCCATGATTCGATAGCGAGGAACACGCCGGCTTTTTCCGCCTTCGGGGCCACCCGCTTGAGCCGTTCAACTACAACGTCTTTGCCCTTCTCGTCGTCTTGCAAATCACCGTTACCAAAAAAGGCCAGAAGAACAACATTGACACCCAATATCGTGCAAACGTCAATACCATCTGCAACCCATCGCTCTGCGCGAGGGTCGCTCTTGTAAGGGATATTATTGAGAACGCCCATCGCCAGTGACGCAATCTCCATATCCTGTCTTAGCACCTCATCGAGAAAATGCCTCTGCAAATCGGCATCGAACAACGTCAGAGTATCCTCTCCCCTTCCGAAATCCACCTGCACCCCGTCAAGTCCTATCCGTTTGGCCGCCTCAAGCGAGCCAGGGTCTGTTGTCTTGCCTATTGTCCAGTCACAGACAGCCAGCTTAAAACCGCGAGGTTTTTCTTTCCCCCCTTCATCAAATGGTCTGCACGAAGAAACCATAGTCAACCCCGCCAGTGCCCGCGCGCCATTGACCAACATCCGCCGTCGAGTTATACCTGAGTGTTCCATCTGCATATCTCCACAAATATATGAAAGAAAACCATCCCGATATTTTTGCGATCAATTCTCTACGCCTTCGCACCTTTAAGGTTGGCGTCGAGCTTCTCCTGACTCTTGAGAAGCCGCTTCCAGCTTACCTTGCGGCCTGTGTAGGCGGCGGTCCGGCCAAGGATTGTTACAAGGTTACTCCGAACACTCGGAGCAACAGTCGGATTATTGAAATTTCCGCCGGTAATATCCTTATGGAAAGTTGCAATGTTGGTAACCGCACCATCCTTATATATGCCGGGGCTTTTTCCACCGCGGTAGAAGTTCTCACCGCGAATAATCACCTGTCCACCGTATTCCGTTTCGAGCACGCCCTTGGAGCCGAACATACGATTCCTAATGCCCTCGGGCTGAGTGCCGTGACCTTCTATCTGCCTTGAGCTGAACGTAATGCCAATCTTGTTCGGATACTCAAAGACAAGCGTGAAGTGGTCGTTGCAGGTCCCAACAGGACGAACCGTCCGCCCGCACGTCCCTACTGCATAAACAGGCTCAACATCCATAATCCAGCTCATCACGTCGAGTGTGTGAATATTTTGCTCGGTAATAATGTCACCGGACAGTACCCGGTCCAGCCCCCATGCCCGCAGCCGGTTCTCAGAATCATCCGGGTTATTCCGCCACGTATCGTACATACGCCCAAAAGGACAACCTGCGTGGTAAATCGCCTCACCAAAAACAAACTCTCCAAGTGCACCATCTCGAACACGCTTAAGCGCTTCAATGTAGAACTCATCAGCCCGTGTCTGAAAATCCACAAGAAAGCACTTTTTATTCCTCGACGCCTTCCTGCCGCTTTCGCCGATACTCTGACAGCCCGGCACATCCACAGCGATTGGCTTGGCAACATATACATGCCTACCTGCATCCACCGCCGCAGCAGCCTGCTCCGGATGAAAATAAGGCGGACTCTCAATCGCCACCGCATCCACCTTTTCAATGAGCTTGCGGTAACCGGATAGACCGCTGTATCGAAGGGACTGTGGCACATCGAATTTCCCGCCGCAATTATCAATCCTGTCCTGGAAATAATCTGAAACAGCAACGATATTGTATCCGCCATGCTCTTTAAACAGACCGGTTATCCAGGTCCCCCGACCGCCGCAGCCGATTATGCCCAGGTCAATCTTTGAGTTGGCACCGTAGCCGCGGACAAGCTTGGGTTTGACCACTGTAAACGACAGAGCAGCCGCACCGGCACCGGCCATAAACCGGCGACGTGTAATCCGCTCCCCTTTATCAACAGTCACTGAAGTTTTTCGTGTTTCCGACATTTCTTAGTCCTCCTTTCGCAAGTGCATAAGTCATAAGCAGCTTTTGCTCTTATGCGTTTTTTTGATTATCTTTCGAGTCTGAGTCCCAATACACTGGGACACCTCTACCCCATTGTAACTTCAATGTATAGATATGCAATTCTAATTCCGACGTCGGTAAAGCATTACTATTATTCTGTAAAATTCTAATTTAATGGGTGGCAGCCTCAAGCGAATCCCGCAAATGCGGGATGAGCTTGGGGATGGCTCAGCAGGGGCTGTTTGCGAACTGCCTATTCTGACCAATACCCATTTATCGTAGTACATACTCTTATGTGTCTATGACACTCCAAGCTCCTTCAGTAGTCGCACCGCCGCTTTGACCATCATTTCGCCGCCTCCGGGGGCAATCCGCGAGTTCACCGTCTCATAGCTACCCTCGGCGAATGCCTTCCTTGTAGGGATATAACCGGGAGCGTCCTGGCACAATTCGATAACCAGCGTGGTCGCAAACGGACTGGCGCGCTTAATAGCAAGGCCCAAGTCAACGAAGACCTCACCCGGCAATCCGACCACTGCCACATCATTGCTCAGCCGAAATACCTGTACCTCAAGGCCGATTGTTTCGCTGTTTCGCATATCGAGCGCCAATATCTTATACGCCTCGACCTGTTCGAGAAACGACAGCTCTCTTGTGCCCACTTTTTTGATATTCTCACGGGCCCAGGCAACCTTCTGGGGCCCATATTTTTGAAGCGGCACCTCGACGATTTCACTTCGCACCGCAAGGGCCGGCTCGGCTACGGTCTCCAGAGACCCCGCTTTGGCTTTTACAGTTTGAGCTAATGTATTTCCAATATAGTCCGTCTTGAGCCGTTCCTTTTTCGTAACGTCTATGTGGTTGATGTCACCGCAGGTACCTGTGCCGAACAGCAGGACAAACTGCTCACCATATTTCTCGCGGAGCGATTGCTCCAAGTAAAAAGGATAATCGGCTGCATAATTGGTTCCGCCAACTGTGTCAAGGTGAAGGGTGAAGTTTACAATCCCTGCAGCGGCGCTGCCGCTTTCGGCATCGTTGAAAAATACAATACCGACCCCTGGGTCTATCGGCCCGGCAGGCCGGACGATGTCCGGATTCAACACGCCGGGATTAAACCGTACGGTCCCGTCCTTCATATGGAACCGCCGATTGAACGACAGGCCCTTCTGCTCGGCTGCTCCAGCCTTGAGCCGTATAGGCTTCGCTGCTGCGTTAGCTTGTGTTATGACCTTGACAATCTTCGCAGCCAGTTCAGACGAGTAATCTACCTTCTCGTATGGGTCGCTGCCTTCTTTAGCCACTGCCAGGTCATGGAAGTATTTCCTCAGGGCACCAAAGTAAAGGGGACCGGTGTGGCTGTGCGTGGCGGCAATGAGTATGTTCGCGGCCGGAATGCCGGTCTTTTTGGCTGCCTGCCGACGAACACGCGAAGAAACATCGAGCGAAAGACCGATGATGTCACAAAAGACTAACGCTGCGCGTTCGTCACCCTGACCAAGAACGATAGCCTTGGCATGAAGGGGATTTGAAATCCCCGCGCTCAGCCGCTCATTAAAGTATCCGCTCATGCGATAAGGAATCGGCGGCGTGATGTCAATAACTGCCAGACCCGCGGTCAGCTCAGAATCGCTAACAGACCTCTTACGTGAAGACGATGCCTTCTGACCGGTCAGTCCTTCCAAAAACAACCGGACTTTTCTGGCCTCCGCGAGTGTTTCCTTCAAATCTCCCGGCTGGAGGCATTCTACGATGAGCGGGCCGTGTGTGAAGCCGCCCTTCTTAAGGCGCGCAAGAACCGCAGGAAAATCCACTTGCCCCGTTCCCGGCGTTACTGAGACATTTTTAGGATGCCTATAGTCTTTGACGCACATACCAGTCACAAGCCCATCAACAGTAGCCGCATCATCAACCGGGTCAAGCTTGCCATTCGAGTAGAAAAAGATATTGCCCGGGTCATACCATATGCGGAAATTCCTGTGACCGACCATTTCAATGGTCTTGCGGCACTGCGGCCCGGTGGCATTGAGCCCGCCGTGCGGCTTGATACTGATACCAACGCCCTTCTCGGCGGCATAATCGCAGCATTCGGCAATAGCCTTGTAATAGACCTCGTAGAGCTTCTCATCACCTATCCCACCCATCAGGAGATTCTTAGCATCACAGGCGGCGCAGTTGTCGATTAGTTTCTTCAGACCACCGATACCCGCCTTAAGCGACTTTGCCACCGGGATTCCTCCGCCATATACCGACAGGACTTTCAGGTTTCGACTCTTAACCTCCTGGCCAACCCGCGCCGCCTCTTCAAGCGTAGTGGAGATAGAAATTACGAGCCGTGTCTTGGATTTGGTTGTCATCAGGCCGGCATACTTAAAACCCGCCTCGGCGATTGCATCCAGCGCCACACGGTAATCGTAATCGGCCCACGGACGCGTGTAGCAACCGATTTGCCAGGGGCCATCAGTCGCAGGTCCCATCGTGGCCAGTGCGCGGGATGTCGATGTACAGGAAGCCGCCATACCCACAGCACCAAGCTTCAAAGTCCTATCCAAAAATCGTCGGCGGGTCAAATTTTCAAAAGAGTTCATCCGTATCTTCTCCTTACTCGTTTTAAACGCTATACAAATTACTCAAAACAACAACGCCTCGCTTGCCCTATCCTTCACGAATTTCACGGCTCTCGGCGTCGTATATCGTCCGGCGTCCAGTATCAAAAGACTGCATCGCCATTATACAAGCCACTGCATGTTGATAACCGGCATCGATAGAGGCGTTAGGTGTCTTTCGGCTCCGCAGACACTGTAGCCAATCGAGGAAGTGGTCCGGCCGCGGCACCTCCTTGACAGGATTTTTGCCCCGTATCTCACCTCTTCTCTTACCTCCACCCTCGGCCGTCAGGAACGGAGCATTCCAGTTGACCATATCCATTACGCCCTGGTCGCCGAAGATCTTAAAGCTGTTGCCGCTGCCGTTGCCGCAGTTCGTCGAGTAGCTGACCATAAATCCCTCCGGATAAATCCACAACGCCTGAACGTGGTCGGGGCAGGTAAAGTTGTGCTCATCCTTCCAGGTAAAAGTGCCGCCCAGACAGACACAGCTCTTTGGGAACTTCGCACCGGTAATATAGTGCACAAGGTCGATGAAGTGGCTGGCGTACCCCGGAACCGGCCCATCGGAAAACAGCCTGTAGCCATACCAGCCCGAATACAAAACCGGATCAAACTTTTGGAAAGGAGTATCCATAAGGAATTCCTTCCAGTCCACGTCCTCGGCCTTGACGTCCTTGATATACCCGTACCAGTAGGGCCGCTCATTATTGCGGCACTGCTCGATACGCCCAACCGTACCGAGGATACCTGTCTTGTAGAGTTCTCGACATCCGGTGAAGGTGGGATAGCTGCGTAACTGCGTGCCAATCTGAACAACGATTTTCGCCTTCTTGACGGCATCGCAGGCATCCCGGAGTCTGTCAAGCCTCCTCGCCAGCGGCTTTTCGCAGTAAGCGTCCTTGCCAGCCTCGGCAACGGCTTTTAGGTGTGTGGTGTGCTGGTGGTCACACGAGGCAATCATAATAGCGTCCAAATCCTTCAAGGCCACCAGGTCGCGGTATGATGAGAATTTTCGCGCTTCGCGTCCGTACCATTCTTTCACCTGCGCCGAAGCAGCTTCGCGGCGAAGCCGCCAGGGGTCGCACACGGCCGTGATTTCAAAATTTTCGGTCTCGACATGTTTGTACACGCCGGGCATATGAGCGCCGAGACCCCGGCCGCCGCAGCCTAAGATGCCGATAGATATCCGGTCGTTGGCGCCGGGGACGCGGGAGTAACTCCTCGCTGACAGGGCCAGGGCCGCACCGCCTGCAGCGGTTTTCAAAAACTTACGACGGGAAATAGAACCTTGCATTGCAAAACCTCCTAAAAGGAATAAAAATTAACCACTACCGCCTGAAAACAGTAATCTGTAAGACAGGCTGTAAACTCATTAAAGCCAGGAAAATCCCAAGCACAAAATCCGAAATTCGAAATAATATCGAATGTTCAAAGTACAAATTTTCAAAACAAAAACAAATCAGCGGATGAGGCGCTGTTTTGAATTTTCGTAATTCGGATTTTGAATTTGTTTCGGATTTCGATATTCGAATTTCAAGTTTATAATTCC
>JBGVTO010000108.1:0-7272 GCA_041862635.1 Phycisphaerae bacterium
AGTACTTGTGCCAATGTCGTTTGACACCTTCCATAAACTCGTCATATTCTCGAATATCTGTACCGGACAGGCGCTGCATGACGCTGTTAAACAGGATCGAAGGAGACAAGATGCCCATATTCTGAGCGAGGTACATCTGGCGTGTTAGCTGCTGGCTGTATTCGCTATCGATGCGGTGGAATAGCTCCGTGCGTTGGGACCTGAGTTCAAACCATTTTCTACTAAGCTCCTGGTCACTTTGACCTGATCTGACCATCTTCACAAAGCCATCGCGAGTTTTGTTGTACTCCTGTTTATAAGGTTCGAAGAGGGCACGTCGGCGGTCGGCGAGTTCCTCGCTGCCGCGCAGTCCCATCAAGTGCTGGGACAAAATGATGCTTAGATTGGGATATATGACGATGACAACTATCCAGATTTGAAGAAGTACTAACAGAGCAACCGAAGGACGGTTGATAATCGTTGAGACCATGAGGCTAAGTGTGAAGAAAGTCCCGAGATAGAGGGCGGATACCCCCCACATCCCTAAAATACGCACAAATAATTCACGGTCCGGCGAGATGGCCGGATGCAGGACCATGACAAGCACAGCTATAAGGGTAGCGATTGTCAGGGAGCCGAGTATGACGAAAAGCCCCCCAAGGAATTTGCCAAAGAGTAGATGGCCTCTTGGCAGAGCATTAGCCAGGGCCAGCTTCAGCGTGCCTTGGGTCCTCTCTTCGGAAATGCTGTTGTAGGCTAAGAAGATGACCATTAAGCTCAACACGACGCGAACCACAAAGGCGAAATCTACCGATGCGAAACCGGAAACATAGCGTTGATGCTGGCTGGCATATTCTCCCATATATCCCGAGGTCTGATTGGGAAGGCTCCAATAGGTGATTTCGATTCGGCTGCCCAATTCCCTGTCTTTGCCTTGAACGAGAGTGCTGAGGATCTGTGGTTTGCGAAAAATCTCAATGGTAATGCCTCTGCCTTTAAAGCTCTGTTTGGCATCCAGATAATCTTGCTGCCTCTGCTGGTAATCGCCGATGTTAATAAATGTGCTAATGCCAACCAGGACCACAGTAAGACAAAGTCCGATGAGGAACTTGGAGCTCTTGAGATATTCTAATATTTCACGTTGGACGATAGCCTTCAGCATCAGCACACTTCTACTATTATCCTCGGCAGAATTTAGCACACCCAGAGGATTAGTTTAACCAGAAACTAAAGTACAGATACAGACCGAGCACCAGCCCTAAAACCACAACAGTCATCAGCACTTCTACAAGGCCCCAGCTTTCTCGGCGTTCTTTCTTTTGTTCGGGTGTGGCCGTGGCATAAGTCAGTTCGACAATTTGTTCGTATTTCGGCGGAGCAGTCAATAGTGAGACCCCAACTATCACTACAATACTAATTAACAGCAGCCAGCCCGAAGCAAAAAGAAAGTTGTATTGTCCGATACTAACAAGCCAGTCAGGCGATGTAATCACGGGGTCATTGCCACCTGTAAGAGCCTGCAGGGCCAGCTTGCCCATCCCCGCGACAAAACCGATCGCCAGACCGGCCACTGCACCTTTGCCGTTAATCCGCTTAAAGAAAAGACCAAGCAGGAAGACCGCCGTAATTGGTGGTCCCAGATAGCTTTGGACATCCTGTAGATACTTATATAATCCACCCTGGGAGACTCGCTGCATCACAGGAATCCAGATTATCCCCATCACGACCACGACAAGCGTTGCAATTCGACCAACCGTAACAAGGTGACGTTCGGAAGCCTTAGGGTTTATCTTTTCATAAATATCAACGGTAAACAAAGATGCACAGGAATTAAAAAGTGATGACAGAGAGCTCATCAATGCTGCCAACAGCCCCCCTACCACCAGGCCGCGCAGACCCGCCGGCAATAACGAGCTTACCATAACCGCGAAGACCTTATCTCCATCAAGTGCTTCCTGGCCGTTGGTCATTTTCGTGGGAATTGTAATAAGTCCTTTTTGATGCAGAGCATAACCGATAAGGCCCGGAACGATAAAAATCATCACGGGCCAGACCTTCAGGAAGCTGCCCCAAAGAGCGCCACGCCGGGCGTTCTTAAGGTCTTTAGCCGAAAGTGCCCTTTGTACGATGTACTGGTCTGTACACCAGTACCATATCCCGATTATAGGTGAAGCGATTAATATACCCAGCCATGGGAAATTAACATCCGTATTTGGCCGCCACAGTGCAAAATTAGTAGCATTCTCACGGCAGATTGTCTGCAGCTCGCTCCAGCCGCCAAGCTTACTCAGGCCAAAAATTGTAATAAAGACTGAACCGAGTATTAAAATAACCGTCTGGATAGTATCGGTATAAACCACGGCACGCAGACCGCCGAGAACGGTATAGATACCCGTAAGAACAACCGTTAATAGTGCCCCTATCCAGAACGCATCAAGAACGAAATTTTCCGTAACTGGTACTTGAATCTCAGGCAAAAGTACATTGAACACTACACCGCCTGCATAAACTGTCACTGATACCTTTGTAAAAACATATGCTACAAGTGAGACAATTGTTAATATCCAGCGGGCCGTCGCATTAAATCGCCTCTCAAGAAACTCCGGCATAGTAAATACCTTCGAGCGATAATAAAAAGGCACAAATACCCATGCCAACATTACAACAACCCAGGCGTGCAATTCCCAGTGGGCCATCCCCATACCACTGGTGGAGCCTTGACCTGCTAATCCGACAATATGCTCTGAGCCGATATTTGAGGCAAAGATTGATGCCCCCACCACAAACCACGGCATATGTCTGCCCGCAAGAAAGTAATCAGTCGATGTCCTTTGTTTTTGCAGAACCACCCACCAGACAATCACCAGCATCAAGCCGAAATAACCCGCAATCGCCACCCAATCTAATGTCTCAAAACCGCCCATGAATCTCTCCTTTCAAGTTTAGGGGGCCTCTAAAAATTGCTTTCGTCACGAGAACGTGCAAAATTTTCTCCGGCAAGGCGGAAGGTCAAAATCGCCGCAGGCATAGTCAAAGCTATGTCGAGGACGAAGTTTGGCCTGACAACGCCGCTGGCGGAGATTGCTGCCGTTCGCAGTAAAAATGAATTTTTAGAGGTTCCCTTTAAGTTAAAAAACGTTTTTTGACGCATTTCTCGAACCGGAAGTCTTCCATATAAGCTCAAGTACAGAATATTTCAAGATTTTTCCATTTTTCTTTTATATGCCGATACAATGTACTCCCAAACTTATTCTACTGTTAGCATAAGCCAAAGGTAAAAATCGCGGGTGAGCCGGTTTTAGCAGCTCTTGGTGGGCAACAAAAAAAAGGCTGCAAGTGTTATACTCACAGCCCTTCAGTTTTGTGATACGAATTGTACTTTATGTCTTGCGTTTTTCCGCCGCTGCTGCCGTCTATCAACGCCGGCTTGGTTCGTTACTACTGTACTGGCGGTATATTGCTGTTGTAGCAATCATGGGAAATCTTCCAGGTGCCATCGGCCTGTCTTTTGCAGATGGTCAGGTATTTACCATCTTTCATTAGATCAATCGCCTCACCACCTGACTTGGGAGTGGCTGATATACTGTAAGTACCACGAGCAAGTCCTATGTCGCCATCTACCTGGGTTTCTTCGGGGTTGACGATAACACTAAGGTTGAATGCATCGAAACCGGGCGCAAAATTAGCTCGTAAATCCTCTTTTCCGAAAATGGCAGGTTCGCCCGGTGGCATCTTAACCACGTCATCTGCATGCAATGACAGCCAACCTTCGAAATCTCCGGCGCTTGCCGTGATAGCATATTGGTTCAGCACCTCCTCGATTGCAGCGATGTCGGCTTCGACATCTGCCTTCGCCAAATACTCAGTAAGGACGAGCAGGTCCTGGACATCTACTATACCGTCTCCGAGAGGTGTCGGGCCAATATCACAGGCTGGCTCATCCGTATTCCAGTAGCCAGCCATTATGCTGATGTCTGCGGAGTCCACCTTTCCGTCCCCGTTAAAGTCAACGACTGGCAGAATTGGCACCTGCCAAATGTCGCTGCCACCCTGACCACCGTCGTGCTCGGAAGTAAAGTAGAGGGTAGAGTCATCGGCCGAGATGTCTGAAGCCCAGTGATCGGAAGCTGAGTGTCCGAGATTAACGGGCTCGCCCCAGTCATCATCTTTCGTCGCCCGCCTGGTCACCATTAGGTCACCGGGAATATCTAAGTCGAAGAAGAGCGTAAGGCCGTCGGCCGAGATGGTCGGGCAATGTTCCCAAAGCGAACCGTTGACCATTGGGCCAAGGTTCACCGGTTCTCCCCAGTCGTCTTCTGTCGTCGCCCGCGTCGTCACATATATGTCGTCGAGACCATACCCGCCGGGCCGGTCGGACTCGAAGTACAGTTCGAGGCCGTCGGAGGAGATCTCCGGAGTACCCTCGTAATCCGAACTGTTGACGATCGGGCCGAGATTCACCGGTTCTCCCCACTCGTCGTCTTTGGTTGGCCTGGTCGTTACCCAGAGGTCGGAAGCACCTAACCCGCCGGGGCGGGGGTCTCCCCAGTCGCAAAAGTAGAGCTCCAGTCCATCGGCCGAAATGCTCGGCGTAACATCAGCAGCCGAACTGTTGACAACCGGCCCGAGATTCACCGGTTCCCCCCAGTCGTCGTCTCTCGTTGCGCGCGTCGTTACCCAGAGGTCCCCGAGGGAGTGCAAGTAGAGCTCCAACCCATTGGCCGAGATGCTCGGCGAACCATCGCCATCCGAACTGTTAACGATCGGGCCGAGATTCGTCGGCTCACCGAAGGTTAAATCTGCCTTCGCAACCTCCGCAGCCAGGCCCAATGTCAAAACCAATACGATTGAAATTAGTTTTATCATTCTTGTTTTCATCGAAATTTTCTCCTATTTGATTGGAATCTTTACAAAAGTTACCTTTGAAAAACACATATACACCTATTACAAAACTGCCAGATATATTGCTGACAAGCCCTGGCAAACCTTGTCATTTACCTCATTGGCATTACCTCCTTTGGCAAAGAACATTATTTTGCCCGATTTTCGGACATGTCCGCTCTATTCTTATAAGCAAAAAAAAGGGAGCAACCGGACGATTTTGTTGCAACTTTTTTCCAAAATTGGTAAAATTTGTATAAGATACTTGACCTGTGGAGGTTACAGGAAATTGAGGCATACCGTTGACGACAAGACTCGGCATTTGGTTGCGATGGCGCAAGACGGCGATGAGTCAGCCTTAAACCGGCTGTGCAAGGTCTACGGCACGCGGGTTCTTTGGATAGTACGTCTTCGTATGGGTAAGGAGCTTCGCTCCCAGCTGGAATCTATGGATCTGGTCCAAGATGCTTTTGTTTCCGCCTTGAAGGATTTAGGAAGCTTTACATACAAGAACGAGGGGGATTTCCTACGGTGGCTATCGAGAATAGCGGAGAACAGGCTACGGGGCCATTTACACAGATTACACGCGAATAAGCGGGATATTCGTAAAGAAGTTCGAGTCAATAATCGTAGGCGCATCACTGAGGACAGCTTTGTCGCAGCTCTGGAGGCCGTTGACACTACCACGCCGAGCGCAATAATGTCAAAAAGGGAGGAGTTTGATAAGCTTGCCAGGGCGATAGAAGCATTGACACCTCAATACAGAGAAGTAATTGTGCTTACGAAAATCGAGGGCCTTTCTTACAAAGAAATAGGAGACAGACTGGGCAAGAGCAGCGAAGCGGTGCGAAAGCTGGTTTCTCGTGCGTTGGAAGCGCTAATCAGTATTTTCGAGAATGTCTGATGGCTGAAACAATTGGCGATAATCAGGAACATATCGTTAGAGAAGCTGTGCGGCAGTTTATCGACGCCCAGTTGCAAGGCCGGGAGCCCGATATAGATGAATTTGTCAAACAATACCCTGAGCTTGAGCATCGGCTCAGACAGAAAATATGTAACCTTCAGAAAATCGATACTTTGTTCGATTCTATTGTGCAGGCCGATGAGAGCGACTTCGAAGAGGCAGCGGCAGGAAAAGATATTGTTGGCCAGAAGCTCGGGGACTTTGAAATCCGCGAAATGATTGGCCGAGGGGGAATGGGTGTGGTCTATCTGGCCCATGACACCAAGCTCGACCGCTCTGTAGCCATCAAGAGCATCCCCCCTAAAATGGCAGGCGACTCGACTACGCGGACGCGTTTCCATCGCGAGGCCAAACTACTGGCCTCCTTGAATCATCCGAATATCGCCGTTATCCACGAAATCATTGAGCAGGATGAGGGTGCCGGTTATTTGGTTCTCGAATATGTCCCGGGCCAGACTTTAGCCCAGCGGATTGCTCACAAGCCGTTGAAACTGGAGGAAGCCCTTTCAATCGGCCAGCAAATCGCCGAGGCTGTCTCAGCGGCTCACAAAAAAGGCGTCATCCATCGAGACCTAAAGCCCGGCAACATTAAGCTCACACCTGATAGTAGAGTCAAAGTGCTGGACTTCGGCTTAGCCAAGGCCCCTGTAAGCGAAGGTAAAAAAATTGATATCACCGCTACTGAACCCGGCCATATAATCGGAACCCCTGCTTATATGAGCCCGGAACAGGCCCGTGGCAACCCAGTCGATCACCGGAGCGATATATGGTCATTCGCTTGTATATTGTACGAGATGCTGACTGGTCACTCTCCATTTGAAAGTGACACTGCCACAGACACCCTGGCACGCATCATCGAACGCGAACCCGACTGGCAAGCTCTGCCACCAGATACCCCTGCAAACATCCAGGTCCTTCTTCGCTACTGCTTGGAGAAGAATCAAGACGAGCGACTTGGAGATATCGCAGATGCAGCTATTGAAATCAGCGAAACTCTGAGCAGACCAACGGCACCAGTCCGGACCCTATGGCGGTGGGCAATGGCGATAGGGCTTGTCGTGGGAGCAATAGTGGTGGGATTAAATATAGGCAGGTGGCGTGAGAAACTGATGAGTGGGGCCGGCCCCGGCCGGATAAAGTCGCTTGCAGTACTGCCGCTGGAGAACCTGACCGGCGACCCCGAGCAGGAATACTTCGTCGATGGGATGACCGAGGCGCTGATCGCCAACCTGGGAAAGATCGGGGCGCTGCAGGTAAGGTCGCGGACATCCATCATGCAGTACAAGGACGTCAAGAAGCCGCTGCCGCAGATTGCACGAGAATTGAATGTAGATGCGGTGGTGGAAGGTTCGGTGGCGCGCGTCGCCGAGCAGGTGCGGATCTCGGCCCAGTTAATCCATGCGGCCACAGACACGCACCTCTGGGTTGAAAGCTACGAGCAAGACCTG
>JBGVTO010000109.1:0-16020 GCA_041862635.1 Phycisphaerae bacterium
AAACGATGACCAGGACGACCCTACGCGCCGGGTGATCGACTGCCGAACCTTCATCAGCAACGTGAGAACTTTGAGCACCTATCTGGCCGCTGTCCGGTGAACGAGAAAAGGGTACGCCGCCACCCCATAAAAGACCGTCGCCAAGGCAAGGGGATGTGGGTTCTGCGGGCGGATTGAGGACGGGCAGTGGCGGAGTGGTTATGGGCTTTTCGCTCTGCTGGGATGTGCATTTGCCAGGGAAGATGAGAAGGCAAGAGTTGACTGTTAGCCAAGGAATTGGTCAAAGATGTTGTATTTTCCAGACAGATTTGGTAAAGGAAATGTGAGATAAAGCAAACAAGAATGCAAAGAGCCGTAGCTCTTATCTATTGGAGGTGAAGTATGTGTGATTCAAGTCGTGAGCCAAACAATCCCCCACATTCATCCTGTTATCCGTGCGAGCGGAAGAGGCGCCCGGAGGGTTTAAACCGGCGGGAGTTCATGGCTGCAACGGGGCTCGCAACGGCAGCTGGCTTATCGCTGCCTGCTCTGGTCAATGCAGCATTTGCCGAGTCGAATAAGGCGGAGCACCAGCAGCCTATCTTTCGCCGCCTGAAGGTTCAACCGGTCTTCAATTGCGAAATCTATCAACGAAAGCCATTAACCAGTTGGCGTTGGACGGGGGCAATTCAGAACGAACAGGAGCTCCGCGAGGAAGAACAGAGAATTCGGCGAGACTTAAGACAGATGGCTTCCTCCGCCGATTTTTCATTGGAAATCAATCCCCTGGTGACAGTGCGAAATGTAGAGCAGGCCGCGGCTGTGACCAAGAATGATTACGATGTCCTCATCATGTACGCCGCTCGGCGGACCCCGAAGGTCCTGGAAGCTTTAGCCTCACCGGACAAGTGGAATCTAATGTTTGTGCGTCACCGCTCAGGTCCCCTTTACTATATGTATATCGGCGCACACACCCACTTCCTGCGGAAAACCCGTGACGAATTCGGCCAATCCGGTATGGATGTTCATGACATTGTCGTGGATAACCATGCCGAGCTCTTGTGGCGTCTGCGAGCATTTTATGGTTTGAAAAACATTCTCGGGAAACGAATCGTCGCAGTAGGCGGCGCCGGCGCCTGGGGAGCAGGCGGCAGAGGAGCACCAGACCGTGCCCGCCAGACCTGGAAATTGGATATCGTTCCGGTTTCCTATTCCGAACTTGGTGAGCGTATCAAGAAAGCATGGCAGAATGAGGTCCTTGTCAATCACTGTCAAAAAAAGGCAGAAGAGTATCTCAAACAGAAGAACGTATTTCTTGAGACTTTGAAAGCCTACGTATATCAGGCATTTGTTCTCTGCGAAGTCTTCCGGGATTTGCTCGACGAGGCGCAAACAGATGCGATTACGATCAATCAATGCATGTCAACAATAATGCCAATCGCTGAAACGACAGCATGTTTGCCGCTTAGCCTGTTAAATGATGAGGGCTATATGGCGTTCTGTGAGTCGGACTTTGTCGTGATTCCTTCAGGAATCCTTCTGCGATACATTTCCGGCAAACCTGTTTTTCTATGCAATCCTTCGCTGCCTCACGAGGGTATGCTGACCGTCTCTCATTGTACCGCCCCCAGAAGGATGAACGGCAGGGAATTGGAGCCGGCGAGGATCCTGACGCACTACGAATCGGACTTCGGGGCGGCGCCTAAAGTGGAAATGCATAAGGGGCAAGAGGTCACCGTGCTTAATCCTGATTTTGCCGGTCAACGATGGCTGGGTTTCGCAGGAGAGATTCTTGATGCTCCCTTCTATGATATCTGCCGAACACAACTGGATGTTGCAGTCAAATGCGATGTCGGGCAACTGGCTGAAGAAATACGAGGTTTCCATTGGATGGTTGCGTACGGTAACTATCTACGTGAAGTAGGGTATGCTGTGAAGAAAGCGGGAATCGACTGGCTGAGATTGACTCAGCTCACCTGAGGTGTGATAACGGCGAACATCATTTGGGCGAGCCAACTACTAATCTGTCAAATTTGATTTGATAGCTTGGAAGGGTGGCAGCCTCAAGCGCAGTACCCGCTTTCGCGGGCACAAGCTTGGGGATGGCTTCTCCTGCATTCACCATCCCCAAAGCCTTCGGCTTTGAGGCTGCCACCCAACCGCTCGAAGACAACTTACAGATTCAAAGTTGACAGCCTACTACCTTTAATATTGATGCTCACTTTGTCCAAGTTTCACAACAGACGGTGTGTCGTGCCTTAACGCGAACGTTAATTCGCCTATTGGTGGGGGGAAATGGATCCCGACTATATTACAACTTAGGGTCTTGCCTTGCTTTGCTTTTCGTCAGCAGCTTGAATTAATTCTTCATGAGTCTGGAACTCAAATTCCTTTAAAACATCGCCGACTTTGACCTCAGGTGAGCGGCTTTCGATAATGGTCCACTCTTCTTCATGAAAATTCCTGATGCGTATTTTCCTTCCGTATTTAGCCTGGACCTCTTTGAATCTTCGGCAGAACGGCCAGGTGTGCAGGAAAGCCTTTTCCAGATTCACCGGCGCGCAGACCCAATCGTTCCAGCGGCCTGTGCCGGCAATCTCCTGGCCTGAGATGTCACAAATTTTGGAGGTATCCTTTCGGGTGCTGGAGACGACAACATATTTATTCTGCCAGGCCTTGGTATTCACTGCCGAACCGCCGGCAAACGCCGAAGGCCAGAAGACCACCTCGGCGCCGGCTTTGCGCAGATTTCGCCAGCCATCGTACCATTCGATATCAAAACATATCTGCGCACCTACGATGCCGAAATCGGTTTTGAATACGGGCGGCTGCACCGGCCCAGGCGTTATGCCGTTATCTATCTCGCCGATGGTCGGATGGATTTTGCGATATTCGCCTAACAGCTTGCCCTGATTGTCGATAAACACCGCTGCGTTATAATAATGGCCATTCTCCTTCGTATAAATCGGGCAAACCACATAACAGCCGTGTTTCCGGGCGAACTCCGCAAAAGGCCCAGATATCTCTCCTATCGGCACTTCCGCCACCTTCGAAAGCCCTGTTCGGCCTGTAGAAAGATCGGCGAAAGGAAAAGTTTCAGGAAGGCAAATTATATCCGGCTGATAGGATACCAACTCTTCCATTCGAGCAAGCATTTTTCTTATCATTTGTTCGTAATCTTTTGCTTCCATCCGGTTTTGCGATATGGTGGCTATCCACACCTCCCGCGGCAGGCGTTCCTCTCGCGGCCTGGGCTTGAACCGTAGGTTTGCTGCCGATGCGTTTCTGGCACCGGCCAAAACCACCAGCCCAAATCCGAGAGAGGTCTTCTGTAAAAAATTCCGGCGTGTTAATGTACGTTTCACTTCTTTTCCCTTTCCATTAGAATTCCTTTTAAAACGGCGATTAAATTGAACAGAACTTCTCACCGTGCATTATAACCTTTGCTGGCTGCGCCAACAAATAGAACTTATGTGCCTATAAGGCAATTGGCCATTCCAACAATTAGAACTTACGTGCCCATTTAGCCTCTGCGTCTTGCTTCGCTTTTACGAAGCAGCAGGGGTCACAATACCTGTTAATGGTTGCTTGTCCCCCAATGTAGGGGCAACCCCATGTGGTTGCCCTAATATTGTTAGCCCCCTGCACTGCAGGGGGTTGTCATTCTATCGTAGGGGCAATCCCATGTGGTTGCCCGAATTTACTTAGCATGCACGAGGGTGGCAGCCTCAAGCGCAGTACCCGCCTTCGCGGGCACAAGCTTGGGGATGGTAGTTTTGTAGGGTGGTGGCTTGCCCCACCAATTCTAAATGAACCTCTCAGAGCGCGTAAATCTACTGCCACGATGTAGAACGACCGTTTGCAAATTCATTCAATTTTTCCTCTCTCCATATCTTCTCAGACAACACCTCAAAGTTGAGGTTATCATCCCATTGGAATACCAATAATTGCACCAATTAAAGCCCAATAAATAAAGGTTTTTCCCTTGCAAAACAAACGTATTGTTTTTAGAGTATCGTTGAGGAAAGGCAAGAAAAGGAATAAATAAAGATGCTAATGGCTCAAGACCCTAACTCTCTAATCGATTCTGTAAAGGCAATACCAGAGTACGTCTGGATTCTGCTTGGGGTACTTATCGCTGGGGTGCTACCTTGGATAGGTATATATTTGCAATTAAGACATGACTCAAGGGAGAGACAAAAAGAACGGAATATGTCTCTTCGTCGCGATGTTTACATGTCATTGGCTGAAAAGATTGGCCAATTATTATTTCATCTTTCAAATTTTTACCAGGTGGATATTCCTTCACCTGACGAATACACGGAGGTGATGACACAAATAGATGTTATTGGTAACAAGGAAACAATTAGAGCTGCGAACGAATTTAATGACCAGCTTTCAATCGCTTTATATGAACTTATTCCTGAAAAACATGAAAAGGACTCGTTAATGGAAGAACTCAACGATTTTGTGAAGAAGGACGTAGTGGATAAGGCGAAAAGCATTGCACATGTCAAAATGCTCGGTGAAGAAATAATAAAACGAACCCGTGATCTTGCAAAAAAATGCCAGCAGAAGAGCAAGTTGTGTCATGAAGCGTGGATTTCAGTCATTGTGGCAATGAGAAAGGAATTGGATGCTTCTTCATTTGATAAAGATGCATATCTGAGGATGAAGGAGATAAGCGAAACTAAATGTGATGAGAATTTAGAAACCTACCTCAATTCTATGAGACGCATAAACTACGAAAAGCCACTTCAGAAAATTGAGGGTGCTGTTGATGATTTATAATCACAACAATCAAAGCCCTAAAAAAGATTTGTCTCTAAGACTCATATAATTTATCAGAGTGAATCGTCGTAGCCAACATTGAAAAGAATCAAACAGCACACCCAAATCCCTAACGTTTACCGCATATTGCAACGCGTCAAGGATGGCGATATAATATTAGATGAACTGTGAAAGGTTTTAATTATGGGAATGAGGCATCATATCTCTATCACGCTGGCTTATCCCCCCCTATTGCATTCCTTTCTCAAGGATGCAAACCTCTCCCGCAAGATTTTCTCGCATCTCGCTGTTGTTGTTGCTTCTTCCGATAAGCAACATAATAAGTCAGCACATAGAAAGGCCTCATTCCCATTTTATTAGACCGTGGTTTAGCTAAAGTTTAGCGGAGTTTAGTCTTTTTTCTTTCTTTTTAACTTAAATTTTACTATCCCAAAGTTTAGCTCTACTTCTTCTAAAGAGAAATCATTTTTTATGTCGTCTATTTCCTCCTTGATTTTGTTCTGCCAAGGATGTAGAACTTGAATCCCTATATCGGCAGCTGTAGATGCTGATGATTTGAGGACTATAATGTCGCTTGGTTCTGTTTCTGGGAAAGTATATTCTTTTTTTTGACCATGGTGGCTACTGACAAATACCGAAATATCTGATGGGGCAACATTTAATTCCTGAGAATTTCTTTGAATAATTTTTTTGCCAGTTTCTTTTTTTTCGTTTTCTTCCATAATTACACTCACTGTTAAAAATCAGTTCACAATATGCACTAAGAAGCTTTTATTGTTATAATTATATCGTAAAACTTTACTGTTACAACTCCGAAATTATCCCCCTTAAATCCCTCATATACCACTACGAAAAACGCACGAGAACACGGCTCAAATCGACGAACTCAGGCGACCCTGTAGTTAGATACTAATTTTCAAAATCATTGTGTTAGAACAAGTCCTACGTGACTCTCCCAAATGTTATGATACAGAGGTTTTTTCTTGCAAATCTGGCTCCTGTCGTGTAGATTGCCCGTAGCGGATATGCAGCCAGTGAAATGTCAACAAGTTATTATACGGAAAAACTCCAAAAAATAGTTGGGAGCGAATTATAAAGGAGAATTGAAAGGACGAAACTATGGGAGTGGAATATCAAATCTCTACCTTCACCAGCTCATCCCCCCTTTACATTTCAATCTCGTGATGTTAAATCTCGCACGGGTGTTTCCGCACTCGCTGTTGTATCCGTGAGCTGATAAGTAGAACTATTCCACTCTCATTTTATACGAAAGGAAAGTCCAATGGAATTAGTAATCTTAATTGCAGTAATATTGGCCGTGTTGATTTCGATTTTCTGGTTGATTTATAAATTTTCATCAGAAAACCGAATCATTGATGAATTGAAACTCCTGCGGCGGGAATCCAAACCACCTGCTAATCGAAAGGATTAAGCTATGGGAATGAGGTTCATATCGCTATACACGCTGACTTATCCCCTCTTATTGCATCCCTATATCTCAAGGGTGCAAACCTCTCCGCATCTCGCTAATCGAAGATGCATCTCGCTTTTTCCGCTCGCTGTTGCTTTTTCCGCTTCTGTGAGCAAAATAGGTCAGCACATAGCACCACCCTCATTCCCATTTTATACGAAAGGTCACGTCATGAAAAGGATAAAGCCATGCGGCGGGTGGCAGCCACTGAGCGAACGCAGGAAGCGAAGTGGATGGTGTTTCTCGAAAATCGAGAATCCAGAATCCAGTATCAAGCATCCGGCTGTGTAGCATAAAAAAGCTCGTAGTCATTTGACTATCCGCGGCTGGCATCGAACATCAGGGATACAGTGGGGAGTCTCGGAGATTTTTTGTGCATTTCTTTTGACTTATGTTTGATATTATGTTATAATACGCACATGTTAGCCAGCAGGCTAACATAAACCGCCAGCAGGCGATAGATATAGCGGAGAACCGCACGTTTTCGTATCAGCAGATACACGCCAAAAAGCCCAGTCGAGCTTGTCCCCGAATGTCGTAGTCGGGGATCTCGTAGCGCAGCGCAGACCCCGCACCAATTGAGCTTAGCTCTCGACTAATTGGTGCGGGGCAAATTAACCAATTTATCCATATTAACTAAATTAACCAATGAACCACTCACAACCATCGAGAATCGAGAATCCAGTTATTTACGTGCCTATAAGGCACTACATCTGTCGAGAACCCTCTACAAATCAGCTCCTTTTATGCAAAACAAACCCAATCTTGTCCGCCGTAGGCGGATTGCAAATGAACGTAAATCCATATAACACAAGGTATTATGAAAATAAATCCAATTGGACACTTGGTGAAAACAAACCCAATTCAAACCCAAACAAACCCAATCTTGTCCGCCGTAGGCGGATTGCAAATATCTATGATACAACGGATTATGAAAATATTGCCAATTGGACACTTGGTCAAAACAAACCCAATTCAAACCCAAACAAACCCAATCTTGTCCGCCGTAGGCGGATTTCCGAAAGGCCAAAATGAACATAAAATCGCTTGCCGGAAAATCCGGCCACACCCTTCCAAGCTGTGCATCAAGAACAACTCTTTACCTTGGGACCAAAAAGGTTACAATATGTCAATCAATCCAGTGTTCCTTGCTTACCGAAGCAATGGCAGCAAGTGTAAGGTTACAGAGATATATCGTTATCTTCTGGAAAGGATAAAGGAATGAGAGATTGCAGGAACAAATTCTTAGTGATTTTGGCGATTTTTATAGCCCTCCTAACACTTGCAGGCTGTAGGTCAGCTAATCACCCGGCCGACACAGCCACACTGAACCCGATAGAAATTCTCGAAACGGACGAGGGCTTTGTTATCACAGAGGGTAAAGCAAAAGTAATGTTCTATCAACGTCAGCACAAAAGCCTCGATGGAAAATACTCGCGCGCTAATTACATCCATCCCCTCTACGGCCTCGATGACGAGATTTTGACGGAAGATTTCCCAGCCGACCACCCACATCATCGCGGCATTTTCTGGGCCTGGCACCAGGTATGGCTCAGTGACAAAAGACTCGGCGACCCCTGGGCTGCAAAAGACTTTTTCTGGGACGTTTACGATGCCAAAATCTTAACGGCAGATTCCCAATCGTGTGCTCTGCAGGTCCACGTCCACTGGAAGTCACCACTCTGGACCGATGGAAATGGAAAGCAAAAAGCGTTTGTAAAAGAAACAACGACCATTCGAGTCTATCGTGCCCAGGACGACACACGCAAGGTAGATTTCCAAATTAGTCTGCTCGCTCTGGAGGATAATGTTCGGATCGGCGGTTCCGAAGATGACAAGGGCTACGGCGGCTTCACAACAAGAATACAATTGCCCGACGGCCTTTCGTTCACCGGCTCCAATGGTCCCGTAGAACCAAAAACACTGTCCGTAGAAGCCGGCCCCTGGCTGGACTTCTCAGGCAATTTCGACAAGAATGGTAAGGTAAGCGGCCTGACAATACTCTGTCATAATTCTTTACCCGGCTATCCCCAGCGATGGATACTTAGAAGGAAAGGAAGTGCCCAGAATCCTGTTTATCCCGGACGTCATCCGATATTACTGTCCCGTGAAAAACCGCTCGTGCTGCGTTATCGCCTCATTATCCACCACAGCAACGTCCACCACATAAATCTTGATAAGTTACAGGCCGATTATAACAGCGAACCTCTCCCATTTTCTGGATATTGAGGTTAAATCTGTATTGACAAACATTTATGACAACCGGCAGAGAATCGGCCAAATGCCGAAAAGAGCCCCGAGAGAGCAAGGTGACAATCCCACGATGTGTGAATCAGTAAACCGTTGAAAGCGAGGTTGGTCGGATGATTTAGATGTTTCTGCCAAAATAAATAAGCATTAGCGTATCTTGTCAGACACTTAGATTTTGCTTTGAATTGCTTTGACCAGCGGTTTGAACTGCGACGGTAAAGATTGCAGAAAAGCATTCAGCTCAGTTTTACTTGATGTGAGCGTGATTTTGGCTCCCTTGTTGAGAAGATAATTTATTCTGTCAAGAGCATGCGCGACCCGCCAGTTCCATTCTACAGACCAGGCCTTCTGCGCAACGTCAAACCAGCATCTTATTGCATTAGTTAGCTGACCTTTGTCCATGTGCTGCTGGGCCTGGAGTGCCGAGATGTCCATCTGAAGCATGAGCCTGCTTCCCATTAAAATCTTCGTACGCTCGTCAATGGGTTTTATTGCTTCAGAGGTTATTGATTCTGCAATGTTTCTGATTGATTGTTCGAGCGATTTGGTTTTCAGCTGTAAGTTATCAGATGATTCGAGGTCAGAATATCGGGATTCGATTTTTGATTTTATTTTTGCGATTTCGCTCTTTTTTATACAGATTAGAAGCAATTTGTCTTTTTCATACTGTCGATGAGTGAGATAACTAATCAGGCCAAGAACGGCGACGAGAAACAGCGGAGCAAATCCAATCGCCCGGCGAATTGTGTTTAAGAGGTCCTGATTTCGTTCTTTGAGTGGACGTTGGAGAGTTTCTTGCTGAGCGATTTGTACACGAAGATTAGCAACTGGTCGGTGTTCTTCATCGACGATTTGTATGGATGCCCGGTTAGTTGGTGAATCATTTGATACGGTCGACGAATCGGACGCATAGATGTTACATATCAGGCGGTTCGCCAAACAAAGAATAACAATTACCGTTATCGTGTATTTCAGGCTCATTACGAAACCCTCTTCCATTGCCAGTCTTGCTCAAAGCTGATAAACACCTGGTGATAAAAACTCCGGTTCATTTTTTTTCATACCTTACAAATAATAGCACATAAACAGACCTTATACAAGCACAATTTGCAACTTATACGTGACCAGGTAAAATAGCATACGTATAAGTTACATATCACGGTAAACTTACACAACAAAAAACGGTTAGCAGAGAAACGCTTCAGATGCTCTCCATCTATACTTTAGCGCCGATAGGTCAAGGGGCCGGTTGTTTCATGTTTTCCGGGTGAGGCGAGCAAAAGCAAGATATATTTAGCCACCACCCAGATATGGAACGACCGACCTGCTCCGATATAGCTTCCTGCTTCGGCCCCGCTACGGCCTCGGCCTTGCGGGGGCGGCGGGCTCCGCCTCGACGAGCGCCGAGACGAGCGAAGCACTTCGCAGAGACGAGTCGCCGAGACGAGCTGGCAAGTCGCCACATTAGGAATCTGCCTCGAGCCATATTGGGCTTGACCAGGCTAAGCTGCCATTGCTTTGTACCACCCTGACATAATACCAATCAGTTTCTTTTGTTCGCCGCTTGTCCGTGAATTCGAATTCAGCTCGATAGTTTTCGGAAAAGACAATCCTGTGCAACAGCATAGATTCTGAGGTAAAAGGCCCGGTGAATTCTGTATGACTGGATTCTGCTAACTGTTCTAAGGATTTTGTAATGGCCATTTGAGTAGGCTGAATTAGCGTAGTTGTTAGCTTTGTTTTTGGTGAACCCTGAATTTTCAGGATTATGCTGTTTGTTGCCCTTTCTTCATAAGCCTGCATACGCGAGGTGTATGAAATAACATCACAACTTCTATCATTTAAAGTCGTGATTCTATTACGCCGTTCTTCATCAAAAGGACCCGATTGAAAACAAGGAGTAGCGGAAATGATTTTTCCATTACTGACGATAACTGTGAATTTCCAGTCGCAAATGCGAGCCATGTTTAAATCTCCCCACGGCCCCCAGCCGAATTCGATGCGGCAAAGAATTGGCTTTTCCCAACTGGACGGCCGAATTGCGCGATCGACAGGATGAGCACGATAAATCACTTCGTTATTGCGAAGTACTTCGAGGCGGTCGACGACGTCTTTACCTTTGGCCTTTACATAGATTTTACGAGCAAATGTTGCGGGAATTGTTTCACCCATCCAGTGCCCATTAAGGCGAAAATCCAATTCGATTCGATCGCCGCTGACGCCATAAGTCCGTCGCGCTTTAAGAGCTTCCAGAATGGACTTACGGGTGAGTGTGTCGGCATACGCGGCAACCAGCCCCTCGCCGTAAGCACCAGGGTATCCAAGATGGTCATCAGTGCTTGCCACCACCCCCACCCGGACACCTTGCCGCCACAGCCATTGCAGTGTGTTCTGAGTGCAGCGACCACCCATGCTGTGGCGAATGTAGCGATAAGGGCCACGATCGGATTCAGCATTACCATGCTCAGAAAAGATTTCCACCACCGGCGAAACTGCGGGGTCTAATACACTCCAATTTTGCCCCCGCCATCCCCGCTTATAGGAGGGGTGATGAGGGATTAAAATGGCGCCCTGGTCACGGGCAAATTTTTGAAACTCTTTGATGTTTTTTGTGTAGACAAGCTCCGATTCTGAGCCGGGAAAAATAATACAGACATCGCCATATGAACTGGAGTGCCATTCATACCCAATAAAGGATACAAATTTACCCGGTTCATAGTATTCATTGGCAAACCGTTTAACTTTTTCCCAATTATTCTTCATCACCTCAAAACCTCGCACCCATTTCAGATGTTTGTTTTCCGGCATCGTGGGCATATCGTGCCATTGAGAGTGTCCGGTGAAGCAAAAAAAGTCAAGATGGCTGCGGGCAATATCATAAGAACGTTCCAAAGACCCTTTGGCATAGCCAACGGCGTTATGGTTGTGAATGTCACCCCAATAGAGATTTTTCTTAGACGATTGGTGCTCCCCAATACCAGAAGCAGATTGAATGATTGGAGCAGCTTCGGCATGGACACCCAAAGCTATCCCAGCGCCTACCGCAGTTGAACTTTTTAAGAGACTTCGCCTCGTTATCCGGTCTTTATTAAACATTACTGAACCTTCCGAATTATGAATATTTGTTCTATCAAATCCATATTATACTACAAATTCAATAGCTGCATTAAGTTCAAAAGATTACTTATTCATAGGTTTAATTCTATTCGGTAGTACATCTTGTCATAAGGCAACATGAACTACACTAATTCTTGACACTAAGCTACCTGTAAAAAGTTTTTAGATATTGACGTGGTTTTGCCGATGAAATCCCTGGAACTATAAACGGAAATTGGGAGAACATCGGCATAAGGCCACAAAGATTTATTAGAACCCTCGTCGATGGTCAAGCCGATTTTGATAGCACCAGTGCTGCACGTTTCCGGAGTCTTTATAGAACGATACGTTAGGCAGCAGATGAAGGACCCGTCAAAAGCGCTACTCGTACAGCCCTGCCAGTCAACTCGACGAATACGGGAGACGGGCATATAGAGCAGGTGCTGGAGTATAGAAAATAGTGGACCGTTAGTAATCCTTAAAACTTCTCATCCATTGCGGCCAATCCGCCGACTCGACTAAGCCAGCTTTGGTCCATGGCCCTGCCGTGTCGAACTGGCGATGCCATTTCAAGGTCCACAACTCTTTTAGTCCGACCCTTTTGACCGACCAGTCCAGGAAAAGGCCGTTCATAAAACCGCTGTGTCGATTCATGCAGAAACGCCGTATCTCGTTGACGCTCCCACCTGTCCCCCACACATTGGCACAATCCCCGTCATACTCCGGAGGCTGGTCCGTGTCCAATGGGGTGGCACCGATGATGGCGCAATCTCCAAAAAGCAGCACCTGATTTGCACCACTGACATTAGGCGTCCTCCAAAGCTCCTCAAGCACTCGTCCGCCTACGACATTCGGTGTATTCAACACCCACTGGTTTATACCATAGCTGCTGGCAAAGGGACGGCCGCTAACATCAGTATCAGGTTGACCCCAGGTTTGTTCCCAGGCTCCTAATGGGGGCCGGGCGCCATCAGTGTAGAGCTTCGTAGCCGTTGGGCATAGAGTTATCTCCCTTTCTTTGTGGTAGTCCTGTATGAGGCCCCGCCATGTTAAGACTTCCGTTGGGAAGAATCCGTTGTTGTCCTGCGTGTACATAGACCAGATGAGAGCCCACTGGTGCAGGTTTGATTGGCAGGCAACGGTCTTGGCCTGTCTCTTAACTCGCTGCAGTGCGGGCATCAATATCGCCATCAGCAGCGCTATTATTGCAATCACCACCAGAAGCTCTATTAACGTAAATCCCGCCCCATTAGAGAGCTGTTTTCTAACGGGATAAGTTAGAAAACTCCGGTGTCGTTTCCGGACGTCTGTTTGGTTTCCCGCGAAGCGGGGTCCCTCCCCGTATCTTTCGGGCAATCTTCCACTTTTTCGATCGGGAATATTAACTTCTAACTGGGTAAAGCCTGTTAAAACTCTTCCGTTTGTCCGTGTAGCAATCGTAATTTCCAAAGGCGGAAACACCTTTCGTTCGTCCATATTGCACCTTCTCCTTCTTCTGAGATTACGCTGCTCGTGGACTTTCTTCTGCAAAACGCTTTTATGGCTTTACAAATGGTAACATTACAGATTTTTGTATAATTCTATCAAAAAGACATGCAATTATTCAAGAGATTTTCCTTGACGGGAAGGTTACTGATTTGGTATAAACGAAAATAGTAAACCCAGCCCCTGCCGCAGGGGCTGGGTAAAGCTTGTGCCTGCACAGTCGGGCAACTGTGGCTTTGAGTCTATTCAGCGGGTGCAATTCATATAATTTTCCGAATAGAGGAGGAGTTATTATGTAAGAAACAAAGTTAGTTGTAAGGGTGGCTTTGTGCTTAGCAGGTGAGGATTTTCACATTTCTCAATGAAAAATTCAGGTCCCGCCTTTGCGGGAACAGGTGTTTTGGTGTGTGGCCAAAGCATTTCATAATCATTTAATTCTTTTTAAGGAGGTCTGATTATGTGTAAAAAATTGATTTTTTTAGTTTCTCCTATTTTGCTGCTGGTGCTGGCCAGCAATGCCGTGGCCCAGCTCGACCCGGCTTCTGTTACCGACGGTCATGTCTACCTGTTTGAGGATGTCGGTACCGATGTACCAGACGATTCAGCCAATACCCATACGGCCAATCTTATTGGAAGCCCCCAAGTCGTTGATGGCCTCAAGGGCAAGGCGTTACAGTTCAACGGGATCAGTGATGGCGTTCATATCCCGGATGCAGCGGGGATCAACACGAGCATTCACCAGAATCATACGGTGGTTGCGGTATTCAAGTGCTCTGATGTGGACAAATCAGAGAAACAATGCGTGTATGAAGAAGGCGGTAGCACCCGCGGACTTACCATATATGTCCATGAAGGTTTGGTTTACGCCGCCGCATGGAACAGAGCGGATTATACGCCGCAATGGAATCCCGGTACATTTATCTCTGCGCCGATCAGTTCAAATCAATGGGTTGCCGTTGTTGCGGTCCTCCGGGGCGGAGGCCCAGGCCAGGAAGACGACAAGTTTGAGATGTGGATGGACGGAGAGCTGATTGGTATTGGGCCCGGCGGTCAATTGCAGGGCCGCTCGGATGACATTGGCATCGGGAATGTCCAACAACAAACGATATTCCATGACGGTATCGTAAATGCTGGCTATTGGTTGGAAGGCACGATTGACGAAATCTGGATTCTCAATCAGGCGCTGACACAAGTTGAGCTGCGCCAATGGGCGGGTAAGCCGTGGCCTTACGCTTTTGGCCCCACTCCAGCCGATGGAGCATTGTATGAGGACACCTGGTTGAGTCTTTCCTGGAAGCCGGCGAAATCCGCCGTCTCGCACGATGTGTATCTGGGTGAAAATTTTGACGATGTAAATGCTGGAGTTGAAGGTACCTTCCAGGGTAATCAGGCCGGAATAGATTTTATTGTCGGCTTTCCGGGATTTCCCTATCCGGACGGCCTTGTTCCGGGCACAACTTACTATTGGCGGGTCGATGAGGTCAACGAAGCCGAGCCGAATAGTCCATGGAAGGGCAGCGTCTGGAGCTTTAGTATTCCTCCCAAGACTGCATACTTTCCCGATCCGGCTGATGGTGCCGAACTGGTAGAACTGGATGCGAAGTTTAGCTGGACGGCAGGTTTCGGTGCGATACTACACTATGCGTACTTCGGCGACAATTTTGACGATGTCAAAAATGCCTCCGGTAATCCGCCGTGGGGATCTACAACTTATGATCCCGGACCGCTTGAATTGGCTAAGACTTACTACTGGCGTGTCGATGAGTTTGATGCCATCGAGACGCATAAAGGCGATGTCTGGAGCTTTACTACTGAGGGCGCCGTCGGGAGCCCGAACCCGGCTAATGGCGCTGTGGATGTAAAGCAGACACAGATTATTAACTGGTCGCCGAGTGTCTTTGCTGCTTCGCATCAGTTATACTTTGGCACAGATAAAGATGCCGTGAAAAATGCCGATACCGGCTCGCCGGAGTATAAAGGCACCAGGGACCTTGGTTCTGAGAGCTATGACCCCGGAATGCTTGCGTGGGATACCACCTACTACTGGCGTGTTGATGAGGTCAATAACGTCAATCCAGATAGTCCGTGGACAGGTATCCTCTGGAGCTTCACGACAGCCAACTTCCTTATAGTGGACGATTTTGAGTCCTACAATGACCTTGACCCCGCTGACCCCGAGAGCAACAGGATATTTAACGCATGGATAGACGGATATGACGACCCGACAAACGGCTCTTTAGTTGGTTATGATAATCCTCCATTTGCTGAGCAGACTATTGTTCACAGCGGTAATCAGTCGATGCCAATGTCCTACGACAATAGTGTTGGTAAATCCGAAGCGACTTTGACATTGACTTACCCGCGTGACTGGACCGAGAATGGTGTTAGCAAATTAACAATCTGGTTCAGAGGTAGATCGGCTAACGCTGCCGAGACGTTGTATGTTGCCCTTAATGGCAGCGCGGTGGTCAATCACGATAATCCTGATGCAGCACAGACAGGCAGATGGACAGAATGGAGTATCCTCCTGCAAGCGTTTGCAGACCAGGGCGTGAACCTTGCCAATGTCAATACGATTGCCCTTGGTCTTGGCAATAGGAATAATCCCGTTGCCGGCGGTTCGGGTACGATGTATTTCGATGATATTCGTTTGTATCCACCGCCACCAGAGCCGGAACCGGCACCTTAAGCTTGGAATCAGCGACCACCGGCAGAACTGGTGGTCGCTGATTTACTTTTCATTCGTACTCAAGCAGCACGACGTCGTAGTGCTTGAGCGTAGGAATCGTCATGGAGATGCGATTCTTGCGTTTGGATATTCTCAACTTTTTACCGTTACTTAGCAGCCGAGCGGCCCTGATTGGTTTGAAAGGTGTGATGCTTATTTGGATGTCGTTAATGGGCATGGGGGCGTGCAGGGCATTATTGAGTTGTCCCGAATGATTAAA